>DASVGE010000293.1:0-10500 GCA_036379695.1 Pyrinomonadaceae bacterium
TCCGATTGAAGCCTGTATGTTCTGGGTACCGGACGAAGATCATCCGCCGTTTGGACGAATCGAAGTAGACCCTTACCTGTGCATCGGCTGCCAGAAGTGCACCAGCAAAGGTCCTGATGGCGCGTTTCTCGACGGTTGTCCGTGGGATGCAATCGAGATGGTGCCGACTGACGATTGGGAAGCGGTACATGGGATCACTCTTCCCGATGCGCCGCCTGCACCGCCATCTTCATCCGTTTGATCTGCGACTAATTGCTTTCGCCGTCAGGCCCGCCTGTTCTTTTATGCGACCCGACACCTCGTTCGAATCGGCATAACTTTGCACCAGCGGCAGATCCTCCGCCTTGCCCGCCAGCGCCAGGCCGCGCAATGCTTCCCAAATACTGTCCTCGTCTGAATTCAGGCTCAGCAACTCATCTTCACGCGTCACCTGTGAACCGTTTGGTTTCGAAATCTTCCCCACGCGTCCCGGCAACGGCGATCGCAACTCCACGACTTTCCCATCAGGCTGCTGAATGCGTGCCAGCAGCGCCCTGCGTCCCACCTCGGAGCCTTCATGCAAACTACTCGCAACCACGCCGTCAACCGGCGCCTTCAACGAGTAAGGCCCCAGTACTGACAAAAGTTCTTCACGACCACTGCTGTCGTTGAAGCGCAACAGCGCCAGCGCCGCGTTGCGACGTACGATCGGCTCCGGATCGCGTAACAGTTTCGCGAGTGCCTGATGGAATTCCGGCGACTGATTATCGAACCCCATCAACCAAGCCACCGTCAGCCGAAACTCTGTTTCCGCACTACCGCTCAGCGTTATCAACTGCGGATACCAGTTCTTCGCCTCCGCATCACCGCGCTCCATGCGTTGTTGAATCTGAAGCAATGCGTGCTGCACGTGACGCGGGTTTTTCTCGTCAGCCAGGTATTTCGAGATGTCATCATGTGATAGCTCACGGCCAAACCACGAGAAGTACCAGGCCAGAAAAGTCGCGGCCACGAAAAGCGCGGCGAGCAACAAGATCGGTCCCGATCCGGGAGCGCGTCTGCGCACTTCGGAGACTTTTATTTCCGGATGATTGCCGTTATCCATCTCAGGAAGGATAGATCTGGTAAAGCATAAGATAAACGATCACGCCGGTGATCGACACGTACAGCCACAGTGGCAGCGTGATGCGCGCGATGCGCCGGTGGCGGGTGAAGTCTCCGCGGAAGGCGCGATAGAACGTGAGCACGACGAGGGGAACGATCACCATAGCCAGAATGGTATGGCTGGTCAGCACGGTGAAGTAGATGGGACGAGCCAGTCCGGTGCCCTGAAAACGCGTGGCGCCGTGGTGAAAGTGATACGTGAGATAAGAAGCGAGGAAAAGAAGCGAAACAGCGAGCGCGCTTACCTGGCACGTCCGGTGGGCCGCAACATTCCCGGACCTGATAAACGAGTATCCCGAAACCAACAACACCGCGCTCGTGCCGTTCAGACACGCATTGATGTGCGGCAGGTAAGAGATGTACTCATTCATAAACTATTAGCCACAAAAAGGCACATAAAGCACAAATGAAGAAAACTCAAAAACGCCCCCACAACCTCAATTAAATCTTTTGTGCTTTATGTGCCTTTTTGTGGCTCATTGTCTTTCGTGGCAGCTTTGCCTTTTTCGGTAAGTGAATAGAAGTCGTTGCCTTCTTCCGCGAGCAAGCCTTCCTTCACCAGTCGTTCGACGATATCGAAAACCGCTGTGCGTGCCTCGGGATCGTTGCCGCCGGCTTCGAACAACTCGTGCAGATCGAGCGTATCCTTGCGCCAGTGCGCGAAGCTGTTCAGAACTTTTCTGGTGAGCTCATCCACGGAACCTATGCGTCTTTAACTTCCGAGCGACCCATTCTGGAGACGATGGCTTTGACATCCGGGGGAACCGCGCGGCCTTTGGCGTCGAGCAGTGGCGGAGTGCTCGCGCCCGACTTGATCTGCCCCCAATCGCCGTTGGGTGCTGCCCCCACTGACTTCTTCATGAACGGCACCGGCAAGCGCCCCTCAGATTTCAGGTACAGCAGCGGATTGACAGCAAACATCAGCGCCATCACCAGGCTGACGGTGATGATAAAAAGATTGTCAGTGGTGAAAAAGTCGCCTGAAGCAATCACGCTGACGATGACCAGCGCCAGAAACGCCAGCGCGATCACTATGCAGATCAAGTTTAGTAATCCGAGTTCTCTCTTCATCTGATCGAAAGGTTAGTGCTTCGCTTTTCCAGCCGGCTTGCGCCTCTCGCCGACTTCTTCATACCCACATCGTTCACACTGCCACAACGGAAACGACCCTGTAGGATCCGCGCCCGACTGGTAGACCGCGCGATTCGAGGGAATGATCTTGCCCCCGCACCGCGGACAAAAACGTCCACGCGTCGTGCGTTTCTCAACATCCAGCGCTAAAGGATTGTCATCAGCCATAAAAATTTAGCCACCGATGAACACGGATCTTCACAGATCAAAAAATGAATCTGAATCCGTGTTTATCTGTGTTCATCCGTGGCCTCTATATTTTCTCAACACGATAAAGATCGAACAGAAGATCGTGACCGGTGGCACTAACAACACCAGCACGCCGATATTGAAGTTACGGATAAAACGCGCGTTGGCAGCACTGTTCAAACCCGCCCGGCACATCGAGCATTGCGCGTCAGCATAAGTATTCGCCAACAGCACAAACGCGACTGCCACGACGATCAAAACCAAAGTTCGCCGCCAACTCAAATTCATTAAAGCTCCTCAACCGGCGCCGGCGCGACTGGCGGTTGCTCCTGGAAACGATAACGCAGCCCCAACGAACGGAAGCTGTCGGGGAAAAACACCGACAACAGCAGTATACAAACTACCAGCGCCGGTATAAGCGTCAGGATCAAACTCAAGCGCTCAAACTTCAAGTGCATGAAGTAAGCCATGATCAGCGCCGCCTTGATGATCGACAGGCCCAGCAACACGAGCAACATCAAAAAGATGGGCAAGGTTATGTAAGCCAGGAAGATCTCGACCAGCGTCAAAACCACCAGCCAGATCCAGATCGAGATGAACAGCTTATTACTGCCGGCAAAATGTTCTTCAGCGTGTGCGTCCGCAGTCATTTCGATTCCCTCCACTGATGGCTTTAATGACCACCACCCAAATGTCCATGGGCATCTACCGACATGATGTAAATCAACGGGAAAACAAACATCCAAACGAGGTCGACGAAGTGCCAGTACAAACCGCTGATCTCTACATCTTCATGCTTCAGTTTCTTGATACGCAACGCGACCACCAGCAGGTAGATAGCACCCGTCGCGACGTGAAACATGTGCAGCCCGGTGATCGTGAAGAACGTGGCGCCAAACAACGGCGACGGCGGAATACCGTCAGTCGTCGTAAACGCCTCCACCCATTTTTGCGGCAGGAATAAGGGCCGCAGGCCTTCCTCCATCAGGTGTTTCCACTCGATCAAGTGCAGCACGATGAAGGCGACGCCGAAGACTATCGTTAGAAGGATCCATTTCTGCGCTTTGGCCTTGTCGCCTTTGCTCGATGCAGACACGCCAAACACCATCGTCAAGCTCGACGAGAGCAGGCAGAAAGTCATCACCGAGGAAAAGATGATGCTGGGCCAGAAAGGAAATGGAGTCGGCCAGACGTTTGACGCGCGCAGATAGCTGTAGCCAAAGAGCAGCGCCGAAAACGTCAACGAGTCGGAAACGATAAACAACCACATTCCCAACTTGCGATGGCCCACGCGATAAGGAAAGGTACCGCCTTCCCAATCTGCTGCCGGAAAAGTTGCCGCACGTGCTTCAGTGCTCACCTGTCACCTCCAAAGCAATAGGAGTAGGAATAGGTAGATCCAAAGACCGTCCATGAAATGCCAGTAAATCGAAACTGCATCCGCCGTGGCTTGTCGTTTCGCGACGAAGGCCGGTACTTCCGAATGATGGCGAGAAGAACGCCACCACAAAAACGCCAGAGCCATTAATCCGCCGGCAATGTGTACCGCATGTGCGCCCGTCAACAAATAAAAGAACGAGCTGTGCGGATGACTGGCCACGTAAACTCCCTGGCTTGTAAGTTGTCGCCAGGCAATCAACTGCGAACCGAGGAACGCCACACCCAGCAATGCCGTCACCAACAAATACTTCGAATAAGCTTCCGTGAAACTCTGCTTGAGTTTTCGTCTTGCAAATTCGATCGTGACGCTGCTGAGCAGAATGATCGCGGTGCTCACAAACATTACCCGCGGAATCTGAAGCGGCAACCAGTCGGCCGCCGTCCCCGAGCGGACGATGTAGGCGCTGCTCAGTGATGTAAACATCATCGCGATGGACGCCAGGCCCACCCACGTTCCGATGCGGTAGCGATTCGCCCTTCCATCAGGTTCCGGAAACGGCTCTTTGCGTTTCGAGCCATTGCCGTTTGGTCCCGGCATTCCGGAACCACCCCCTGCACCCTTTTGAATTACCGGTCTAGTGGTGACCATTGTGGCCATTACCGCGTGGTACCTCTGTTGGTGAATCAGTCTGCATTACGTAGTCTCTCGGAGCTCCAGGAACAGCAAACTCGTACGGTCCGTGATAGACCGTCGGCAACACGCCAGCGAAGTTGTCGTGTGGCGGTGGTGTTGCAGTGGTCCACTCGAGCGTCGTGGCTTCCCATGGATTGTCGTTTTCAACCTTCTTGCCTTTGAAGATGCTCCAGAAGACGTTGAAGTAGAAGAGAAGCTGCGCGACGATGGTTATAATCGCCGCCACCGTCACCAACACCACGAGTGGATGCAAGCTGTCCAGGAACCTGTACTCAGTGAAACTCGAAAACCGGCGCGGCATGCCAACGATGCCCATGATGTGCATAGGCACGAAGATCGCGTAGACGCCGATAAACGTGATCCAGAAGTGAATCCGCCCAATACTTTCACTCATAAAGCGGCCGAACATCTTCGGGAACCAGAAATATAGTGCCGCAAACATACCGAAGATGGATGCCACGCCCATTACGAGGTGGAAGTGCGCGGGAACGATGTAAGTGTCGTGCATCGGCAGATCCAGCGAACTCTGTCCGAGGATCAAACCCGTGATACCGCCGGCCACGAAGAGCGAGACGAATCCGATCGCAAACAACATCGCGGTCGTGAAACGAATACGCCCGCCCCACAACGTTCCAATCCAGTTGAATGTTTTCACTGCCGAAGGAACGCCGATCGAAAGCGTCAACACCGAGAACGCGATGGCTGAGTAGGGGCTCATGCCGCTGATGAACATGTGGTGGCCCCACACGAAGAACCCGAGCAGGCCGATCGCGAAGATGGCAAACACCATCGCGCGATAACCAAAAACCGGCTTGCGCGCAAAGGTCGCAAGTATGTGCGACGTGGCGCCCATGCCCGGCAGGATCGCGATGTAAACCTCAGGATGGCCGAAGAACCAGAACAGGTGCTGCCACAGAATCGGTGAACCGCCGGTGTGCAACGGAAAGTTTGGACTGCTGCCGGAAAGAACACCGGTTAGGTATAGACCGCTCGGAATGAAGAAGCTCGTGTTTGCGATGCGATCGAGCAGCAACAGAATGCCGCCGCCAAGCAGCACCGGGAACGACAATAACGCCAGCACCGCGGTCGTAAACCATGCCCAGCAGGTCAACGGCATGCGCATCAGCGACATGCCTTTCGTGCGCATGTTGAGTAGAGTGGTGATGAAGTTCAACGCGCCTAACAAAGAGCCGACGCAGAAGATCGCGATACTGATGACCCAGAGGTTCATGCCCGCGCCCTGACCTGGTCCCGCGATTTTGCCCAGCGCGCTCAACGGCGCATAACCAGTCCACCCGCCAATTGGCCCGACTGTGCCGCTGCCACCGGCCCAGGATGGACCAAGCGAGGCAAACCATTCGCCAATCCCCTGGTTGCCCTCCACGAAGATCGCCAGCAGGATGACGATGAAGCCGACGAAGGTCACCCAGAACGACAACATGTTCAGCACCGGAAAGGCCATGTCTTCGGCGCCGATCTGAATCGGGAGAAAGTAGTTGCCGAAGCCACCCTGGGGCGCGGTGGTGAGCACGAAAAACACCATGATCGTGCCATGCATGGTGACGAGTGACAGGTAAAACTCCGGTGTCATGACGCCACCCGGCGCGCCCGTTGGAAACAGCGTTTCCAGAATGGGCCAACCCCTACCGGGCCACGACAGGTTCAATCGCATCAGCAGCGACATGATCATGCCGACGACCACCGCCGCCAGTGCCAGCATGATGTACTGGATGCCTATGACTTTGTGGTCAATGCTGAAGATATACTTACGTATGAAGCCCGTCGGCGCCGGGTGCCGGTGTACGCCCTCGTGAACGCCTTCGTGAGTCTCAGCCATCTGTCGTCTCCTCGTTCAGAAATAGGTCGTATTAGGTCCTGTAGTACCTATTGGTAGTTCGGCAATTGATACTGGTTCAACAACTCCTGCACGCGCGCCTGGAATTGCTCCTGCGGCATTCCCTGAAGCGCCTGGATGTCCTGCTCAGGTAGTACCAGCATGTAGCTCCGCATCTTGAAGTGCAGCTGCCCGCACAGTTCGGCGCAGGCCAGTTCGTACTTGCCGACTTTGTTTGCAGTGAAGTGGACCTTGATTTCCATGCCCGGAACGAGGTCCTGCTTGAAGCGGAGTTGTGGTACCCAGAAGTTGTGAATGACGTCTTTCGATCGCAGTCGCAGTTCGACCGGGCGGCCAACTGGAATGACGAGTGAAGCTGTTACCGAGTCGTCAGCCGAACTCGGATCGCTGGCATCGAGACCGATGAAGTTCAACGTACCATCGTCGATGAACTTCGGATCGGTCTTACCGAATTTATTGTCCTTGCCGGCGTAGTGGAAGTTCCATTGAAACTGTTGCGCCACGACTTCCACCGAGTAAGAGCCCGGAGGCGCTTCGTTCAAGCGCAAGTTTGCCCAGACGCTTTGGCCCATCACGCCGAGGGTGATGAAGACGACGGCGGTAATGACCGTCCAGAGCACCTCCAGCCGATTGCTGCCGTGGGAATAAACGGCGCGGTCCGTGGCCGATCCGGTGTCGCGGTACTTCCAGACCATCCAACCGAGCCCGATCTGCGCGGCCGTAAAGGAAATACCAACCACCACGATGGTGATCAAAAACTGCCGGTCGAGAGCTGGTGCATGCGAGGAAATCCCCTCCGGAAACCACCATTTCCCGCTGACGAATAGCAGCACCGACAGCAGCGTGATAATCCAGATAATAACCGCAAGAACTCGTCCCATCGGTTACATCTCCTTTGGTGTCTGATCACCGGGCTAAAGCCCCGGTGTGAATGAAACGACTTTGAGGCAATACTTACTACGTATTCAAAACCATCAACAGAAACAGCAGCGGCAAGTAGAGTACTGACGCCAGCAACAAGCGCCGCGCGTGTTGCCGCGACATTGAAAATGCCGCTCGCAGACTGCTGTAGAGAAAGAGCAGTCCGAGCACAATGGCTCCCACGAAATAAATGCGTCCTGACATTCCCATCACTGTTGGCAGCAGGCTGACCGGCAGCAACATCAGCGTGTAGACGACGATCTGTTGCGCGGTGACGCGGCCGTCGGGTTCGACGACCGGCAGCATCAGGATGCCGGCGCGACTGTAGTCTTCGCGATACATCCATGCGATAGCGAGAAAGTGTGGGAATTGCCAGAGAAATAGAATTGCAAACAATATCCAGCCTTCGAGACTGATCGAGCCTCGCGCCGCGGTCCATCCGATCAATGGCGGCACCGCGCCCGGAAACGCGCCGACGAGCGTTGATAGCGTTGTGCGTGTTTTCAGCGGCGTGTAGGCAAACAAGTAACCGGCGATGACTGTAAGTCCCAGCAACGCGCTCAACGGATTGACCAGCACGAGCAAATAAGCTTCGGCAAGAATCGTGATGGCGGCGCCGAATGCGAGCGCTTCCCACGGAGCGAGTTTGCCTGCGGGAAGGGGTCGATTTGCCGTGCGACGCATCAGGCCATCGAGCTCGCGTTCTGCGTACTGGTTCAGTGTTGCGATTCCGGATGACAGTAGACCGATGCCAAGCAGTGCGCGCAGCATGGCGACGTAATCGATCGAACCGACGGACGCGAGCGCAAACCCGGCCGCCGACGTCAGCACGATCAGCAACGTGATGCGCGGCTTGGTCAGCTCAGCATACGCTGCGACTCGCTCACGAAACGACAAGCGCGTTCGCTCGACCACCGCGACCGTTGAACGCAAATCGATAGCAAACTCTTCCATTCAGTAACCTAACTAGATTATTCCGCAACCACATGGCGCTCCTCCGGAGCGCACATTCTTAATTTTTGTGGAGCTATAAACATTGTGCTCCTCCGGAGCGCACATTCTTAATTTTTGTGGAGCTATAAATATTGTGCTCCTCCGGAGCACCTCGGCTCTTGCTCCGTAGGAGCAAAATGTTTATAGCCCTATTTCCCCAAGCTTATCCCGCTCCGTTAGGAGCGGCATGTGCACTGCGGGTAGAACTCGATACGTCCGTAACGTCAACACGATCGTCGTCACAAACACGAGCGCGCCGCAGGCGACGTGTGCCACTGTGATCGAGATCATCGGGTTGAGCGGCTGCGGGTCGCCCGGCGAAGCCAGGCGGGTCACGTAAGCCAGCACTCCGAGCAATAACTGCAATCCCAACAGCGAGAACGCTACAACAGCCGGACGCGTCAAAAACTTCTCATCTTTATAACGTCGCATCACCGTGAGACTCGCTCGACCCAAAGTGAGCGTCACCACCAGCGCTCCCACGATGTGCGTCAAAACCAATTCAGTCGGCAGGTGCTTGTCCCACGTAGCTGAATGACGCAACGTCGCTCCGATGACGAGTTGCACGAATATCGCCACCAACGCTGCCGTACACAGCGAACGCAGTGGCAGACTTCCCTTCTCTTCCTGAATCGGGCGCGCTTCCATCCAGCTTCGCGAAGTGAAAACCGCCAGACTGACCGTCGTGCAAAAGAAGAGCTGAGCGAGCGTGGCGTGTGCCGTTGAAACCGCAAGCGGCAGCATCAGTTTTACTGTCAAACCACCGAGTAGTCCTTGCACGATCACAGCGATCAATGCGAAGACGCCGAGCTTGCGCACCCAGGGTCGTTTCTCTTTTATGAGAATGTAAAGAGTCAGTACGATGGTCAGCATGCCGACTGTGGTCGCGACCATCCGGTGACCATGTTCCCAAAAGAGGTTACCCACCATTTCCGGAAAGACCTGACCGTTTGACAGCGGCCAGTCTTCCGTCGCCAGTCCGGCGTCGTTACTCGTAACCAACGCTCCGGCGATAATTAAGAAAAACGTCGCGCAAGCGACGAGAATAGCGAAACGATTAAGACCCCGGTTCATACGTATTGCTGATTTCCGATTGCCGATTGCCAATTTGAAAATCGGCAATCGGCAATTGGCAATCGAAAATGCTTACCTCTTGCTCAACATTGGAAACTCGATCGCCGGCATCATTTGCAATGACGGAGCGGTCGAAGTGGTTGCGGCGCCGCTACCGAAAGCGAAGTCAGCCTTCGCAGCTCCGTTGGCGGTCACGGTCACTTCCATTGGTTTCTCTTCCGGCGTCTGGCCTTCTCTCCAGGCAACGACGGTGTATTTGCCCGGTGGAACGCCCTTGATCTCGTAAGCGCCGGCATCACTGCTGACTGCGAAGAGCGGGTGTCTCAATACGCCGATGTACGCCTTCATCCAGGGATGCTGGTTGCACTTAACCGGAATCATCGCTTCCGCGCGTGCAAACTTCTTCTCGATGGGACCCTGACCGGCTGACTGGGTCTGGTTCCATTCCTGGTTGAGCTTTGGCGTTGGGTGAATGTTGTGCTGGGTGGCGTCGCTGTTGGTAATGCTGATTGTTTGATTGACCATTACGCCCATCACGTGTGGCGCATAGTGACAACCACTCTGATCGAGCCGGGCGGCGGTGGTGGGCGTTGCCCAGGCGTAATCAGTAACCTTCTTGCCGCCTTCGACGGTGCCTTCCTTGATGTAGACAAACACGTTGGCAAGCTTGCCGTCTTTAACCATCGTATCGTCAGTCATTAAATTCGGATTCTTTTGGCCGCAGACCGGATCGGCCGTAGTGTCGATCTTCTTCGGCGCCGGCGGCGTGCCGTTAAAGGAGACTACGCCGCTGATAGTACCGGTCGGCCCGCTGTAAGCCGTTGCGCCTGCGTCCGGCGTGGTGGGTTCATTCGTGGCGGGTGTTTTCGAGCCGCCACACGCAGAGGCCAGCGCTAGTAAAGACAGTGCAATCGATATCACAAGCCAGACTTTTGTCTGCTTATTCATGATCAACTCCTCCAAACTAAGATAACTTTCGCATCAACTGTAGCACGGAAGCCGCACGAACGCGGAACGCGCGAAAGTGCGAAAAGTGTGACAAATGTTGCAACGGCTACGCCGCCGGATGTGAGGCGAGGCTTTGCCTCGCCGGTGATTTGTTTTTTTGGAGGTTGGGGTG
>DASVGE010000294.1:0-7341 GCA_036379695.1 Pyrinomonadaceae bacterium
CTTCAAAAATGACGGCGAGGCAGAGCCTCGCCTCACATCCGGCGGCGAAGCCGGAGGAAATGCACCAAATTCATGATGGGCACTTGAGCTTTAAGGCCGTCTCTCACGACAGGCGTTTCCTCTCACAACAGACGTTTCCTCTGACGACAGACGTTTCCTCTCACGACAGACGTTTCCTCTCACAACAGACGCTTCCTTTCACAACAGACGTTTCCTTTCACAACAGACGTTTCCTCTCACAACAGACGTTCCTCTCACAACAGACATTTCCCTCACAACCAACGTTTCCTCTCTACAGACGTTTCCACAGACGCCCAACAGACCCACCGGCGGCGACCGGCCTGTTAAAACCGAGTTCCGTGTCGAAATGCCTGATTCAAAAGTGCACTCATTCATCGTCAAGCTTTGGTTAGAAGACCAGGGCGAGCAGAAGGGCGGCAGTACGTGGCATGGCTACGTCACGCATGTCCCGAGCGGTGAACGTCGCTATTTAAAGGAGCTTCAGGACATCGTCGCCTTTATTAAGTCTTACATGGGCAACAGTGACACAACGTTTGTTTCGCAGGTTCGTCGTTGGTGGAGGTCGTAGGAGGACGCGGTGGCGGGATTTGCTGGGATTGCGGCGGCTGGACGAAGCATCGAGATGCTGCTCAACGCATGTTTCGAGGAATTGCAGCCGTTGGATCCGCCGCCGCCGGAACCACCGGGAAACAAAACCAAAGCAGTGTTGGTGCGCACGTCCGACTTCGAGTCTGCCAACGTCAACACCAAAATCGGATCGCCCGCTTTATCGATCTTTCTTTACCGCGTTGACTTCAACAAAGTGATGCGAGCTGCATGGTCCGCAACGAGCGAGCGCGACGGACGCGCACACCTCGCACTCGATCTTCACTATCTCCTGACGCCCTGGGCCGGAAACGCGGAAGAGGAACAACGCATTCTCGGACGCGCCATGCAATGTCTCGAGTCAACGCCGATCCTGACCGGACCACTGCTCCACTCCTCCGGCGAGTGGGACGCAGGCGAGTCGATCCAGGTGGTGCTTGAAGAAGTTTCAAACGAAGCGGTGATGCGCATGTTCGACTCATTGCCGACCGACTACCGCTTGAGCGTTCCGTACATCGCGCGCGTGATGCGTTTAGATAGCCGCATTCCCGCTCCGGCAGGTCCGGTGATCACGGCCATCACCGGCATAACACCGACGACGACGATATGAACGAGTTTCTTCCCAGCCGCTATGTAGAACTGGTCAAGCGACTCGCGCTTGGTATCGAACCAATGGACGCCATACATGCCAGGCAGTTGAGTTATCCGTTGCGCGTCGAACACGACGGCGCGCATCTCGGCCTGCGCCGCCCGCCGATCGAACATCACACGTCAAACCGTTACGCGCTGCGCTACCAACCAAATCTGCCTACCTCAGTAGATCTCCGTTTCTTCGATCTGAGCGACCGCTTTTATACACCACAGAACGATCGACGACGCATCGTTCCACGTCGTTTGCGCATTCCGATTCTTAGTCTCACTGACGTCGAAACCGCCGAACAAACTGACGCGCAAGCAGCCAACACGAATGCAAAAGACTTCAAGCGCCGTATCAGGCGCCCGCTGTTCTTTCCGGGCGCTGCTTACGCCTTCAACACCACCGCCACCGGTTTGCGTGGACGTGTCACGCGTGGTGGTAAACCGATGCGCTGGGCCAGAGTTGAAGCCAGATTGAACGGCACGAGTCTCATCGTGGGCCGGGCGCATGGCGACGATCGCGGCGAGTTTTTGCTGCTGATCAGTTCGAGAGTTACAACCGGCAGCACTTTACCAAAACCACTCAACATTGAAGTGAAGGTGATGGGGCCAGCGACAGCGCCGGCGCCTTCTTCACCTGATTTACCGAGTCTCGATCCATTGTGGGACTTGCCATTGGAGTTTCTGGCGGCGCCGGGAACAGCTAACGATCCGGTTGCGATCGGTGAACAGCCTCCCAATCAGCCGCCCGCGCAAAACTACACGGCGAGTGTCACGCGAACAGTCGAATTCACCCTGGGCAAATGCCTTAGCGGAACAGCAGATTTTGTGATCACCTAGCGCCATCGAGCGCTGCAAAAAAGGAGTTCCTTCATGCCCGAATATCTAGCACCTGGAGTTTACGTCGAGGAAGTCAGCTTTCGCTCGAAGTCGATCGAAGGAGTGCCCACGAGTACGACCGGTTTTGCCGGCGTAGCTCACTACGGCCCGGTTCGATATACGGGTGGTCCAAAAAACCCGGAGCCCCGTTTGATCACTAGCTTCACCGAATTCGAAAGCGTCTACGGTTCGCTGAATGAACTGGAGATTGGCTCGGGACGGCCCGCGTTCATGGCGCACGCCGCGCGCGCCTTCTTCGACAATGGCGGTAAACGTCTCTACGTGTCGCGCATCTTCAAGCCACGCGCGGCGGACGTCAATCTCGGCGTAGCCAGCCGCGCGATTACCGATGGCACAGTGACGGCGACCTGGAGAGCACGTTGGCCGGGCGCGCTCGGAAACGTGCTGGTCCAAACCATTCCCGTCCGTACACGAGTGGCTGTTTCGAGCGCGGGCAGAGTGCAACGCGTCAAAAACGGTGCAGTGATAGAAGTATTGCCTGGCGGCACAACTCCACCGGCGTCGAACGATCCGATCACGGCAGCCAATCTGCGGATCGTTTCGATCGATCAGGACGGCAATCAAACTTTCAGTGGAGGCGCAGCGCCGGCCGCCGCGAACGTGGTCCACCTGATCGAACTGACGGTGATCGTGCGGTCCGGGAACGATCGCGTCGATGAGTACAACGAACTCGCCGGCGATCCTGCACAAACACGCTACATCGGCACCGTGCTCCAGAAAGACGATCCCGCAGATGAAAATGCGATGATCTATCTCGAATGGAACACCGCAGCGCCGGGCGCAACCGCCGCCAGCCTGATGGCATTGCTGACGTCGAACACCGCTGCCGGGCGACTTACCAACGGAAACGACGGCGAGCTACCCGCCGCTACTGATTTCGCTGGCGAAGAAGCTGCTCCGGACGATCCACTCAAGACCGCCACCGGGCTCGCCGCTTTAGGTGACATCGACGACATCGCCATCGTTGCCATGCCGGATGCCGCCACCCTCGGAACTGAAGCCGAGATCTTCACCGCCACGCAATCGCTCATAACTCACGCAGAAAAACTTCGTTACCGGATCGCAGTGGTTGATGGTCCACAGGCGAGTTCGATGAACGAGATCCGGCGGTTCCGCGGTAAGTTTGACAGCAAGTATGCGGCGCTTTATCACCCGTGGATCGAGATTCTGGATCCCACCGAACGGCCCGCGCAGGGGAGACCGCCGTCACGTTTACTGCTGCCGCCGTCAGGTTTCGTCAGCGGAATTTACGCCCGCTCGGACATTGAACGCGGCGTACACAAAGCGCCTGCGAATGAAGTCGTGCGTGGTCTGACTCGTTTCGAAGCCAACATCAACAAAGCCCGCCAGGACGTGCTCAACCCCGAAGGCATCAACGCGCTCAGGTTCTTCGAAGGTCGTGGCAATCGAGTTTGGGGCGCACGCACGATGAGCTCCGATCCGGAGTGGAAGTACGTCAACGTGCGGCGACTGTTCATCTACATCGAACACTCGATCGACAAGGGCACGCAGTGGGCGGTGTTTGAGCCAAACGGTCCGCGACTCTGGGCCAACATTCGCCAGACAGTGGAAGACTTTCTGCTCGTGCTCTGGCGCGATGGCGCGCTGCTCGGCGACAAACCCGAACAGGCTTATTTCGTCCGCTGCGATCGCACGACCATGACGCAGAACGATCTCGACAACGGTCGCATGATCTGTCTGGTGGGCGTCGCGCCGGTGAAGCCTGCTGAATTCGTCATCTTCCGCATCGGTCAGTGGACGGGTGATGCGAAGGTGTAGCGCACCGCATATAGGAGGAGAAAACAATGCCGACTGAACGTGCAAATCCCTACGGCGCATTCAACTACATGGTGTCGCTAAACGACAAAAACGACGATCCCGCCGATGTCTTCGGAGGATTCTCGGACGTCAGCGGGCTGGGAATGGATGTGAACTACTCGGAGTATCGCAACGGCAACGAGAAGTTCAACACCGCGCGCAAGATTCCAAACACTCACAAGGTCGATGACGTGACGCTCAAGCGAGGCCTGGTTGGAAAGACCAAACTCTTCGAGTGGATCAAGGCAGTCGCCGACGGAGCGTACGCGCCAACCAACGTTACGGTCACACTTCTGGACGAAGCACGCCAACCGGTTGCGACCTGGGTCCTGCGCAACGCGCAACCCAAGAAGTGGTCTGGTCCAACACTGGCCGCCAAAGGTGGTGGCGAGGTCGCGATGGAAGAACTGCACCTGGTCCATGAAGGTATTGAATACAAATAATCACTCATGGCCATACCTATTCGCATACCTCTTGGAGCTCCGGGAATCTATAAGCTACCCGACTCTCCGCTTCGCGCACTCACGGGTGTGCGAATGGACGTGTGCGCTTTCGTAGGCGTTGCTCCGCGGGGGCCGGTTCGCGTTCCGGTAGTCAACGAAAAGTGGCTTGATGATGTGCCGTGCGTCGAGCCAGGGCGACCGCGTCGTCGCACGGTTGCAGTGCCGCTCGAAAGTTTCGACGACTATCGTCGCGTGTTCGGTGGTTTCGAAGGACCGGGCTTGTTGCCTTATTCGGTGGCCGCGTTCTTTGAGCAGGGCGGACGTCGTGCTTACGTGTCGCGCATTGTCGCTGACTATCCGGATCCGCTAGAGAACAATGCTGCTGTTGCGAGCGGCAAGGTGCCCGGCATCTCACCTTTGTCCAAGCCTTTGAAACTTCATGCGCGGAGCGAAGGCTCGTGGGGCAACCTGCTTCAGGCGGGGCTCGAGTTCACATCAGCGCCACTAATTTTTGAAAAGCCGGCGGATAGCGATACCGAATTGAAGTTTGACCAGAACGTCGGCATCGCACCGGGCACTTTGCTGCGCTTAACACTCAACGATGCGCAGCGGGTTTTGCGTTTGGTGGTGAACATAACGCGACTTCAGCGCGAATCGTCGCCCGGCTTCGTGCTGCACGCGACGCTCGATCAGGCTGTTGTTCCGAAGGACGTTGTCGCTGTTGAAACAGTCGAAGGCATACTCACCATCGACGACGGCGACGATCGAATCGAACGTCACGAACGGCTCGGCTTTTCCGCGTTGCATCCACGCTGGATGGCGACAGTGCTTTGTTATGAATCGCAACTGGTCTACCCGGACGCGGATTGGAGTTCCGACTCGTTAATGCCGGCCAGTTCTGATCTCGTAAGCGGCGGCAAAAGCGAATCGTTCAAAGGCGGCGAGGATCGCTACGAAGACATTACTCCGGCAGATTTCTTCGATCCTAAGTGGACGTTGGGTAACGACGAGCCGGGTGATGGAGTACACGCACTAACAAACATTTCCGATCTTTCGCTCGTTGTCGTCCCGGATCTCTACTCGCCGTCTCCACTCGCCAAGGACCAGGACGTGATCGATCCGGTCTCTTTAGCCGGGCCTGAGTTTGCGACGTGTGCGGATCTTCCAATCAAGGGCAAACAGGCTAAACATGAATACGATCTGGAAGGTTTGCGTCTGGATCCGCGTCTCCCGGAAGACCGCGAAAAGATCATCGAAATCCAGCAACGGCTGGTCAGTCTCGCGGACGTTCTTCGATCGTTCATTGTTCTCATCGATGTGCCGCCCGGTTTGAATCAGAACCAGATACTCGCGTGGCGTGGGCGATTCGATTCCGCTTTCGCCGCCGCCTATCATCCGTGGCTAAAGGTTTCGCGTCGTGACGACAGCCGCGACGCTCTCTTGAAAGTTCCACCTTCCGCAGTTGCGGCGGGCGTTATTGCGCGTCAGGAACTCGCGTTCGGCGTTCCGCATGGACCAGCGAACGTGCTGGCCGCGGAGGTTATCTCTGTTGACGATCTGGTTTCATCCGCGCGTCACGATGTGCTGCACCCGCAAGGCATCAACGTCTACCTGCGCGAACAAAGCGGGATTCGTCTCACTGCCGCGCGCACGTTAAGCCGCGATCCTTCCTTCAGACAACTAAGTGTGCGCCGTCTGATCACGATGATCAAACGCGCGCTCGAACAGCAGATGCAGTGGGTTGTGTTTGAGCCAAACAACTCGGCGTTGCGATCCGAAGTGCGCCTGGCGCTCGAGAGTTATCTGCGACAACTGTTTCGCATCGGCGCTTTTCGTGGCGCGACTGAAGTGGAGGCGTTCTTCGTTACCTGCGATGACACAAACAACACGCGAATCACGATGGATGAGGGAAAGTTGATCGCGGAGATCGGCGTTGCTCCAGCGGAGCCGCTCGAGTTCATCGTTTTGCGATTGGCACGCGACGGAGATGGGACTCTGTCGCTCAGGGAAAAATGAACTGATGGCTGATCTACTACTCAGGTCGTTTCGGTTTCAGGTGAAGCTGCGCAAGAGCGCCGCGGTTGAATCGGGCACACAAACGCCCGGCGATTCGCCAACGGGCTCAGAGCTTGGCGATGGCGCGTTTCAGGAATGTTCGGGTCTCGAAGTCGAGATGGACGTGAGTGAGTATTTGGAAGGCGGGCGCAACGACGGAGTGATCAAGCAGGTGGGCCGTGCCAAGTACACGCCGATCATTCTGAAGCGCGGCATGTTTTATCCCTCGGGCGGCGGCGCAAATCGAGACTTGTGGAACTGGATCCAGGGAATCGTCGCGGGCCAACGACCGGTGGCTCGTTACGACGGAATGATCAAAGTGATGAGCTCAGGTGAAAACGTCTCGGCCACGTGGGTCTTTGATCGTGGTCTACCGACGAAGATCCGCGGCCCGGAGTTGAACGCCAAGACTGGTGAAGTCGCGATCGAAGAATTGACCATCGCCCACGAAGGACTACGGCTGGTGGCCTCGTAAGCGTTTGCCCGGAAGTCAGAGATCATTGTTGGACCGGTCAGTACAGGTAGCAGCGACCTGCTTGGACCGGGTCAGTACAGGTAGCGGCGACCTGGTTGTACCGGGTCAGTACAGGTAGCAGCGACTGCTTGGGCCGGGTCAGTACCTGTAGCAGCGACCTGCCTGGACCGGGTCAGTACAGGTAGCGGCGACCTGGTTGGACCAGGTCAGTACAGGTAGCCGCGACCTGGTTGGACCGGTCAGTACAGGTAGCAGCGACCTGGTTGGACCGGGGCAGTACAGGTAGCGGCGACCTGCTTGGGCCGGGTCAGTACAGCGAGCGGTAGCGACCTGGTCGAACGAGGGAGTCAAAAGCATTAGGTAGATTGCGTGCCATCACTGACCAGGTCGCTACCGCTCGCTGTACTG
>DASVGE010000295.1:0-61619 GCA_036379695.1 Pyrinomonadaceae bacterium
ACTCCAAGGAGGCGCCAGATTGAAACTGCATCATTACCATCAGATTCACTCGACGATTAACTTCTCAGCGTTGCGCTCGTGCATGATGTCGATGAGGTCTTTGAGCGGTGTCGAAAGACCGTCGCCGGAGTTGCTCTGCCACTCTCTACGATCGTTGAGCATTCGATCGTCGAGGTAGCCTTCGATGCGATAGTACGAGCGGCGACGTTCACCGTGACTGGCCGGGGTAATTGAGCCGCGGCGCTCGAGCGATGAGGGTGGCTTGTATTCTTTGAAACTCAGTTCGCTCGTGTCTACCAGCAGATTGTGGACCGCCGCCTGTCTTTCGAGGAATACGTGCAGGCCGTGTTCGCTCTCGTAGGTTGCATAAGCGCTCTGACCCTCGATGTTGAATATGATTCCCGTCGTCGCGTCGGGGGCTGTGGAAAGGAACGTCGCCGGATTTTTTGCTTCGAGCCGAATAACCAGTCGATCAAACATCTCGAACATCTTTTCTTTCAGATCCACACTTTTCAACCCTGTAGGTAAGTTGGCGGTGTAATACGCAAGCTCCATACGCATTTTGGCTGACGTTGCGGCGCCGAAATACCCACGCGCCAGTTCAAAAAGAGAACGCTTATTCTCACTGTAAATCGCGAGCGTGATGCGATTCGGATGAGAGTGGCGCAGGTCGAGCAACTGGCGGAGCAAGGTGCGGAGGTCAGCTTCGAATTGCGACGCGAGAGACGTTGCTTGTGTAGCACCGCCGTAAAGGTTGAGTAGCGCTTCGTCTTCTGCCGCGGCCGTCGCTGTTTCGAGTTCTTTCAGAGCGCGTGCAATCTTCTGGTATTCAGGCAAACGCTCTAAGGCCACGGCTTCCCATGGTTGCTGCAAGCTGTGGCGTGTTCTGGCCGCGCGATTAGATAGCTTCGCACGGCGTGCTGCGCGTGCAATGCGCCGTTCGATTTGCACTAGTCGCCAGATCGAATTGTGCAACTCTACTACCGATGGGCTGCGCTCCAAACCGTGAACACGGCGTCGTATCTCTTCCAGGCGTTTTACCTGCGCAGCCTGGTTGGATTCGTCGTAATGCGAAACCGAAGTGCCGCGCTTCTTCCCAGTGTGCTCTACGAGGTGAACACAAAGCTGCGTACCTTCGACGCGAACATCCGCGGATATTTGCTCTGCTTTCTTAGTTGGCGGACGCGAGTTGAGTTGCGTCGCGAGCGGTAGCAGCAACTCGCGCTCAATCATGCGCGTCAGTGGCCGCGCGCCATAACGGCTATCGTAACCGCGCCGGGCGAGGCTTTCGACGACTGCTTTCTCAACTCGCAAACTAACACCGCGCAAGCGCACGCCGTCACGCTGCTCGATCAGACTCAACTCACGCTCCGCTATGTGTTCGACCATGTCACGAGCAAGCGGCAGAAACGGCACGATGTGGTCTATGCGATTGAGAATCTCCGGGCGTAAAAAGTCCTGCACGGCTCGGGTGAAGTGTTTCTGTGCCGCACGAAAATACTTCTGCTCAGCCTCCAGATGATCGTGAAAGCCGAGGCGTGAACGGCGAAAGCGCTCCGCTCCAAGGTTGGAGGTCATGATGACAATGGAGTTGGAAAAGTCCGCAAGTCGACCGCGCCCGTCTGTCAAACGTCCCTCGCCCAGTGTTTGCAACAACAGATCGAAGAACGACATGTCAGCCTTTTCAAACTCATCGAAAAGAACCACCGAGAAAGGTTGCTCGCGAACCCGTGCCGTCAACGTACCTTCACCGCCAAACGCGCTGCCGGCGAGACGTGTTACCGCAAGCGCGTCGGCATACTCGCTCATGTCGAAGCGCGCGATCCTCGCCTCGTCTCCAAAGAAAAACCGGGCGAGCGATTTCGCCATCATCGTTTTGCCGACGCCTGTTGGTCCCACAAAAAGCAGCGACGCGATCGGCCGGCGTGGGCGCGTCAGACCTGCTTTGACCGTTGCGAGCAGATCGGTAATCAGCCCGATAGCCTGGTCCTGTCCGATCACACGCTCTGCAAACCACGCGAACGTCTGCCGGCTGTCGTATGCCGCAGTTTCGTCGAGCAGGAACAGCGGCAGCCCGGTTTCTTTCGCGAAGGTTTCAGTCACTTCGTGCGCGCCGAGCGGCTCCTGTGCGTGGGCGATGACTCGGTCCTGCAGCAACCCGCGCAGGAAACGCAGTGGACGGCCCGGATAAGCCGAATATCCCGCATAACGCCGGTGCAACCGATCGAGCGTGTCGAGTCCAGCTTCGTTTATGAGTGGAGGGTTCGATCGAACCAATCGCGCTTGTCGTCTCAATTCCCGGCGATGGGAGATCGCGCTCAGGGTCGGATAGTGCTCCGCGTACTGCGTGAGAATGCTCCGGCCGGTTTCGGGGGATGGTTCTTCGATCTTGAACTGTAGAAACACTTTCAGGAGCGCCGGGTCTTCGCGTTCGATGAGTGATAGCTGCTCCGGCGTGCATTCAACTACGGCGAGAGCCTGGTTACTCATAAACCGCTGGCGAAAGAAACTTGCCACTCCCTGCGTGTTGCCCTCGTACTTGCCGGTGTCCATTAACTCGACCAGGTTGCCGAAATGGACCACGGCATTCGTCTTCTCAGCTTCGCGCCAGACTGCATCACAGCGCTCCTGCCACATGCCAAAACCAGTCATGCCGGCGACGAGACGCGAGCCACTCGTCGCCCAGAACGACGTTGAAGCAAGGTTGAAGTCGGCGCGCCGGCGCACGAGTTGATTAAAGATCGCTGTCTTACCCACGCCGGCTTTGCCAACCAGGAGAACGCTGCGTGCGGCTTTGCCGGTGAGTGCTTCGGCAAGTCGTGCAACGACATCTTCAACTTCGTAAGCGGGTGAAAGTTTTTGTTTAGTGAGGTCGTTGGCTGTCTGTTCAAGCGGTGACGCTTTCTTTTCTTCGGGCTGGCCGGCGCGGGCCACGATCTGTTTTGGATGGCGAATCGTTGCCATCGAACGAAGTCGCATAACACTTAATTCGCGCGTGCGGTCCAGCATGATCAATTCTTTGAGACTGCCGGTCACACCGCGGCGCATCAACTCCGCGCGAGCGTGTTGCTCCAACAACGATTCATCAACCTTGTTGCCGACAACTTCGATACCAAGAGCGGGAATAAACGCGACGTGCGCATGTTCCAGATGACGCCAGCGCACGACGTCGAGACGCAAGTCAATCACCTCGCGCCACGTCAAACGCCGGGCTGGTGGTGCAAGACGCAAAGTGAGGTTGGTAGTCTCGATGGTGGGCGGAAGCGTTCGCCTGAAGAACTGCGCCGGACTTTCCGCTTCCAGTAACTGGATACAGTTTTTGACGATCGCCCGCTTGAGTGTTTCGGGACTATCTCCGTAGCGCGAGACTTCCGGGAAAAACAGCGCTTCGGCAATATGCGCATCGTCATCAAAGGTGCGCAAAATGATCGCGAGTTCGACCTCAAAAGGGGGCATAAGTCAGAAGAAATAGCCACGACGAGGCTTGCCTCAAAACTCAGAATCACTGTTGGGTCGGGTCAGTACCACCTCGCGGTAGCGGGTGGGTGCGCAGCCCTCAAGCAGGTCGGTGGTGTCAACGCAAAAATATAAGCAACATTGATCTCACGAGGTGTTTACGCAGTCGTCGCACGGCTGCGCACCCACCCGCTACCGCGAGGTGGTACTGACCCGACCCAACAGTGATTCTGAGTTTTGAGGCAAAGCATCTCGACGACAATAAAGCAGCCGCAAACGTGAATTCAATTAAAAAAAGTCGCCGGTCGTGGTAATGAGAGGATAACCACGCTCCAGTAACCTCGAAAAAATCACTTCAGAAACAGTTCGCCGCCGTAATCCATACATATCGAAGAGTATTTTGAGTGGTAGGTTGGCGCGGTGTTTTTGTTGACAATAACGTAGCTTCGGGCTAGCTTTTTCCCCACCTCTCAACTCTTCAAAGATCTCTGGGTCGTTTGCCAGCACCCGGAAGTGCGTAAGCACGACCCTGTCGAATTAACGGTTTTTACTCTCTAGGAGAACTACGATGCCCAGTGATGCACTGCAACATGCACAAAACTGCGAAAAGAAACCATCCAAGGAATGGACCATCATGGTCTTCTGTGCGGGCGATAATGAACTCTCACCGATAATCGTCTCTCAGCTCAAAGATCTCAAAGATGCGGGGCATCATAAGGATGTCAACGTCCTGGTCTATTTCGACGCCAACGAAAAAGGAGTTCCGACACGGGTATACCGCATTAACCAGAATGGCCGTAACTGTCATTCACAACGTAGCTATACCTATGTCGATAACCTGGCGTCCGACAACGTCAAAATAAATCCCGAAGCGGGCCCGGCGGCCAGGAAGTTATGGGAAATACTGGACGACCCCTTCGAGAAAGAAGCTGAAGAAGCATTGTCGGCCTTTCTCAAGTTTTGCCGCGAACAGTATCCCGCGAAACACTTCGCGCTTGTCCTGGTCGGACACGGGATGATTGTGGCTAACGACGCATTCTTGCCGGACGAGTTTCCGTTAAGTTCCATCACGCTAAGGGGCCTGGGCAAAAATATCGACGGGTTCGGTGGGAACCTGGAGTTGTTGGGCCTGCACAGCTGCTCAATGAGTGCAGTCGAAGTAGCGTATGAACTCAAAGGCAAGGCGAAATACATGATCGCCTCGGAGGGGCCGTCATATGTTCAAGGCTGGCCGTACCGGAAGTTACTACAGAAACTGTTCGGGTTTCTAAATGAATCAAATGGTCATAACAACCACAACGGTCACAATGGCCACAACGGGAGCGCGAACACTCAGTCCGAGCCTGTGGATGTTCGACATCTGCTGGAGGGGCTGTATTCACTGGCTTCCTCGAACGGGTTGGACTTCACGCTCTCCGGCTATTCTCAGGATCTGTCGCTGATCAATCTCGATCCCGGTAACTTCCCGCCGCTGACTGCTGCTATCGAAGAGCTGGTATCGCAGTTGAAGCGGGCTATGAACGACGAATGCTGTGTAGACGCCACGCAGTTGATTCAGTTGGCGCACCTGGAGTCGCAGAGCTACTTCAACGAAAGCTACACGGATCTCTACGACTTCTGCTTGTGCCTCTCGAGGAACTGCAATTCAGACAAGCTGAAGTGCTTGAAACAGGCGTGTGAAGCAGTAATGGCGGAGCTGGAGACTGACAATTCAACAACCATTGGCGCACGCTTCAGCAAACTCGTCGTACGCTCGACAAACTTTGGCTCACTCTACCAACACTCGCATGGATTGTCGGTTTACTTTCCGTGGACTCAGCCGCTTGGTGATGAGAAAGGCTCCGTTCTTAAACGGTATAAGAAGTACAAATTCACCAGGGAGTTCCAAAAGGAAAACTCATGGCGGAGTTTCCTCAAGCTTTATCTCAAAAAGACGGAACGGGAAGCCCGGCACAAATATGAAAGCACCGATGAAAACATCACTCTCGCGTACGTGGGATATGGTGTGGGTCAGTTGAGCATGCTCGAGGGGCGTGATCATAAGACGTCGGGCGCAAGTGGGTCGAGTTGTAGTTGTATCTCGATAAAGAATTTCCCGACTGTAAAACGAACGATCAAAGGGAAGAAATGCCGGATGAGGGGGCTGGCAATCAGTCAGGAGTTCAGGGGGGACCAACAAGAAGTCCAGCCCAAACACCTGGTCTATGCGCAAGCAAGAACTCCATGAGATTTCAATTGACGATTAGAGCCCTTGCTCTGTTACTCGTCGCTGCAATCTTGTTAGGGTCCGGAGCCGCGCTGCAGGCGCAGGACGCGGATGCACTCATCCGCGTCCAGGACCGGCAACTCAGCACTAAGGAAGAAAGAGAACGAGTACTCGCTGAAGTGTCGAACGCCGCTCGGGAAGCTCGCGATGCCTCTGACTGGACCAGGGCCGCCGGCTTCCTGAACCGGGCGGGACGTCTACAGATCTGGTTGCACCAACCGGAACCTGCTTTAGCCAGCTTTGCGGAGGTTCGGGTGATACTCAACAATTCACCCGAATCCCCCGCCTACATCGATAGCCTCAATGGAAGCGCCGCGGTACACACCCTTGCGAGCAAATGCGAGGATGCCGTGGAGTTAATCACCCAGGCTCGCGAACTGAGCGAGCGTAGCAACTACATCGGCGGCAAAGCCGAAGCCTTACTCCAATTAAGCGATTGCCAGAATTACGATAACCCGTCTCTGGCGATCAGCACGGCACGGGAATCTCTCGCTCTTTGGCAATCCGAAAACGATCGTCTGGGGATGGCGAGAGCGTACGAAGCAATCGGACATTATGAATTCGGACAAACGAACCTTGCAGAAGCCACCAAAAACCATGAAGAGTCGCTGAAAATTTTTCGCGAGCTCAATGTTGTCTCAGAACAGGCTGAGGCTTTAATCAACCTCGGTTTCGTGGCATACCGCCAGGGCGCATGGGACGACTGCCTGTCCCTTCTTACTCAAGCACAGCAGATGCTTGATGAGCGAGCCGAGCCTTACAAAATGGGGCAGATTGTCAGCACGATCGGGGAAGCGTTTCTTGAAAATGGTTTACCGGAAGAGGCGCTTAGAAAGATCGAACGTGCCACCGAATACTTTCTTGACGCAAAGGATTATCGTTCCGTCAGTGTGATGCGTTGGGATCTGGGAAAGGTCTATCTCGCACAGGGCAAATACTCAGATGCTTTAACCAATCTGAATCAGGCGCTCACAGATTTTCAGATGTTCCGTGACCGCTACCGCGAAGCACTCTGCAACGAATACTTAGGCAGAACTTACAGCGCGATGGGCGATAGCGAAACCGCTCTTCAGTATTTGCAGAGCGCGTTGGATCTTTACAGCGGGCGCGGCAAGCGCGGCAAGATAATGGAAGCCGCGCGCACCAGCGCTTTGATCGGGCAGGAATACCTGCAACAAGGCAAACTTCAACCGGCAAGGGAACGCCTCAATTCCGCCCTCAATACCTTCGAGAAACTCGCCGACCGCGTCAACGGATCCGCAACTCTTTACACTTTGGGAAAACTGGAGTTGAAAGAAAACAACCTTCCAGCCGCGGAAGATTATCTCCGCCGTTCCATTGAGGCGACTGAAGACATACGCCGTGTCTCGACCAGTGACGACCTTACCACATCACTTTCGGCAGCAGTTGACGACAGATACCAAACTTACGTTGAGTGTCTGATGCGCCAACACGATGCACAGCCGGATAAAGGTTTCAATGTGCGCGCTTTTGAGGCGAGTGAATCATCCCGCGGACGGGCGCTGGCGGAAATGCTAAGAGCCACCGGGGGAAACTTTGCACCCGGTGTCGACGCCGCCCTTATGGAAAGAGAGCTGGCGTTACGAAAATCTCGTCGGGTCAAAGAAGACTACAAAGTCAAATTGCTGGCCAGTGAAGACAAACCTGAACAGTTAGTTGCTTTGAATGCGGAAATAGCGCAACTCGAGAAGGAGCACACCCAGATAGTCGAGACTATTCAGTCCAGCTACCCGGCTTTCAAGCAAATCACTCATCCGCAATCACTGAGCCTGCGCAAAATACAAGAACAGGTAATCACCGACGACAACACCCTGATGTTGGAATTTAGTCTGGGTGAGAATGAGAGCTACGTTTGGGCCGTCACTCGAAATAACCTCACGAGCTACAAGCTTCCTGCCGCGGCCCGGATTGCCGAGCAGTCTGATAAGCTCTACAAACTTCTCAAAACACAACCAGAGCCCAATCAATCAGCGGAAGCAATAAACACTGCGACGCGCGAGTTCGCCCAGATGATCCTGGCTCCAGTAGCGTCAGACTTGAACAAGCAGCGCCTTATCGTCGTCGCACACCGGGCCCTCAATTTCATTCCGTTTCAGGTTTTGTCGAACCCGAAAAACAATGAGCCGTTGATCGCAAGCCACGATGTAGTAAATGCGCCGTCTGCTTCTATTTTGGCCGGCCTTAGCGATGAAGGACGACGCCGAAGCCCTGGCAGAGTGCTCGCCGCGTTTGGCTCTCCCGTCTTTGAGTCTAACTATTCCGTGAAGGCTAACAATGCACCGGTTGATGTTGCATCACTGCAAAGCGTCGACCACGGTCGCTGGCGCCAGGCAGTCCGCGATATAGGAAGCGACGGAGATGCTTACGAACCTTCGCGTATTCAGCCGCTTTTCTTTGCCGGACGCGAACTCGCAAATCTTCGCGAGGTCGTCGGCGAAGGGCAATCGATGATCGCGGTCGATTTCGACGCTTCTCGCGACAAACTGTTTACGACTGACCTAACGGAATTCTCGATTCTTCACTTCGCAACGCATGGCTTTCTCGATCGCAAACGACCCGAGAACTCCGGACTGGTCCTTTCAACCATGACGCGTGACGGCAAAGCTCAAAATGGGTTTGTCAGTCTGCAGGATGTCTATCAGCTTCGCGCTCCGGCGGTTGTCGTTCTCAGCGCCTGCGAAACAGGTTTGGGCAAGGACGTGCGAGGAGAAGGTTTGATAGGACTGACTCGTGGATTCATGTACGCGGGAGCTTCAAGCGTGGTAGCGAGCCTCTGGAAGGTGGACGATGAAGCGACGGCTGAACTGATGAAACGTTTTTATAAGAACATGTTGGAAGAAGGAATGACGCCGGCAACCGCACTGCGTGAAGCACAGAACAGTTTTCGTCAGCACCCGAGTTGGAGCGCACCCTACTACTGGGCCGGGTTTACATTGCAGGGCGACTCCCGGCAAGTTCTTGCTGTTAGACAAAGCAATCGAAATTATGTGATTGCGTTCTCGGCTGGTGCTCTGTTGCTGCTGCTTGGGATCGGTGCGTGGTATTACCGCCGTCGAAGTTCGAGTACGTAATAAAAGAACAAGTCAGGAAGAGGGGCTGGCCCCGCTCGCGGAACAGCGGGGGCAAGCCCCTCTTCCTGACTTGTTCTTCCTTCTCACGGTCTCATTCAACTTTGAAAGGATAAGCGCCTGGGATCTTCTGTGCGTTGCCGTTGGCATCGACTATTGACACTTCCGCTACATATAGATTTGGCGGTAGTTGAGCAGCGGGAATTTCAACGGAGATCGATTGAGTATCCTCTGCGCGAGCAGGGAACGTTTGGCCTGCATTCGCATCGCTCAACCTCACTTCAACACGAAAAGTAGAACCCGGTGATGCAGCTTGCGGCAGTATCAGCGTGAGTTTCAATGCGTCTTTGTCTCTTAAACTGACGTTTTGTATTGAACCCGGATCAGCAGTTGAACGCGTCGCCTGACTGTGCGTTATGGTTAGGTTGGCGAAGCTTCGTGGGGTGGACGTTGGTATTACCCAATAGAGACCGATTGCGATTACCAGGACGGCAGCGGTACTGGCGGCGGTAAGAAGTTGCGGTTGAGTATTCCAGAGCGTTCGCAGTCGCTCAATCAGGTTCGGGCTTTTCCGTTGCGTGCGATGTTTTCTGACGTAGTGATCGAAAGTCTTCGCAAACTCATGCCTTTGTTTTCCTTGTGGTGAGGCCAGGAAATTCTCCTGTAACCACTTACGCTCTTTTGCGGTTAGTTCACCGCTGGCGTATTCCTGCGCGAGTTCATCTTTGGTGAGTTCGACTTCCTGAAAAAAGTCGTCTTCGCTCAATAGTCGTTCTTCTAAGTTCTGTTCCTCGTCATCCGTGAGTTGACCCAACAGGTATCGTCTCGTTATGTCGTGATCATGCTCACTGAGCGGCATTCATGCACCCCCTTTTGGTCGGGAGACCTTTATCTCTATGGTTCTAGCGCCGGAACCGTTTCAATCTCACGAAGCCTGCTGGAGACACTCCTCAAGGCATCGGGTCAACTGCACGCGCATGTGAAAGACTCTTAACCTCAACGCTGTCACCGTAATACCCAGGTCTTCAGCCATCTTTTTGCGCTGCCGAATTTTCGCCAGTCCCTGTTCTTCGTAATAAGCCAAAATGACTGATTGGCTTTGCGGCGGCAATTCTGCCATACACTTGTCGAGACAGTCATATCTCGTTGGGTCGTCGTCGGATTCGGTTTGCTGATGCTCGGCGAGTGGTTCGTGAGTGTTTCTGCGCTTCAAATCCTCCTTGAGAATGTTACGGGCGACACCGCAAAAGTAACGCGTGGGGTCGCCCTCGTAGTTCTCCAGGAGCCATTCGGTCTTCACCGTGACCCGATCGATTGTTTCGTCGGCGAGTTTCTCCGGGTCAGAGCAGCCGTGGTTGGAAAAAATCCCAACCAACCTGGCATGAGTCTCCTGATATTTCTTCCCGGCCTGTTCCCGGTCCGGGTCAAGCCACTCTAACAGTCTGTCGAAAGCTTCGTGAGTTGGGGGCTTTCTCATCATCCTGAAGAGATTGCCACAAAAGGGCATAAAAAACACAAAATTTTCCTCCGCAGCCCAACTGAGGAAACATCCGCCAGCGCCATCCAACGAACCTCGTGCCACCTTTGCGTCGGTTGAACCGCCAGCGGTTAAGTGAAACTATTGACAGCCCCAAATGTGAGGCATATAGTCGGGCGCGCAGTTCTCAAGGTCCCCGTTTACGCGTGACTCACAGCGTAAAAGCCCGCGTAAGCGACTTTCAAAAAGTAAGCTCTATTGCATAAACAGCCTCAAATCCCAAAATCCCCCGCAGCTACTTCTGGTCCGAGACCGGACGCCGAAGTTGTCTGCGATACATGCACGGAGCCAGCCCATGATAAAAAAACTTTCAGAGTTGAAACCTTACAAGTCGTTTCTTTTAGGTCGAATTCAAGGTAAGCCTCCAGGGCGAGGTGTGATCGATGCGTTGCTCGACGAGTTGAGTGAAGTGCTCTCGCTCGACGCTGATGAAAATCGCCGTCTGGTTTCCAGAGGAGATGAAACCAAGACCGGTGAACTTTTTGCCGGCTATCTTCACTACGTTGAGGAACAACAGGCACCATGGACCACGAACCCCAGCGTCGTGGATGAGACTAATCAACTGGTGGTGGTTTGCAGGTTGAAGCGCCATGTTGCCGTCTACGTCTCGGATCCAAAATGGCGGTCACCGATCGTAAAGCGCTTCGATCAGAATGGCGGCAAGGGATTGGGACTGCTGCGGAAGATCGACCCCGGCTTTCTAAATGCCGCTTTTGTTAAAGGCCCGGCTCGCACTCTCTGGCTCTCCGGCACTCACGCACGAACGTCGATCAAGGCCGACAACAAGATCCTTTCTGGAATTGAGCTACAGGATGCCTTAGATCCGGTTGGTGATCAAACCTACTACTTCACGGCAGCTAGATGTGCACTGGAACTCGATCCTACCGTGCTGGCGGTCGGTACTTCGCCAAGAGGATCGCGCATCTGGGTCAGTACGAGCCGCGACTGGAACGAAGTCCGAAAAGCTGTAACAGCCATACTGAAACACCTCGAAGGAATCCGCAAACCAGTTCGAGCGCCACTTCCTGTCGTTGCCGTTTCATCTGTTGATGGTAAGTCGGTAGACGCCGCGTTCGATCTGGGCGTGATACCGCCCGAACTCTTATCCGACGATCCGGCCATCACGACCGACGAACGAGTAGAGATGGAAGAGTGGGCTTACCATGCGACCTTTCGAGTGCTTAAATGCGATGGCCCGGATCTCAGGGCTGAAGTAGTTTTAAAGGGAACTCCTCTCGGTACTGTAGACTTCGCGGTCGACGTGCGCGATCCACAGCAGGTGACGTGGGAAGTTGACGGTACGGCTTCGTCTCATAAAACCCGTGAAGATCTCGATCGTGCGCTCAGCGTTCTTCGCCGGCCCAACTGGGTAAAGATCTGGTACGACTCCGGCCACACCATCTCTGACGGTCAAGTATTTGAACTGCGACACCGCGACGTTCCATTTACGGATTTCTCATGGGTAAATTTCAAAGGCTACGACGTAACGAAAGAGAAACCGCGTGTGTTGGACTTAAACATGCTTGGAGATGACAAATCTCTATTCTGCTGGGTGAAGAATCACTGGCCGCTTCGAGCACTCGGCACACCTCAAGGTGGTTGGCTTGCCTGTGATGACGGGGCGATGGAGATAGCAGATTTCATTCATCTGGACGACAAGAGTGATCCGCCAAAGCTCTCGCTGATTCACGTCAAGGCTTCGGATGACGACACCCCCACGCGTGGGATTTCGGTTTCGAAGTATGAAGTGGTTACATCTCAGGCCGTGAAGAATCTCCGTAGTCTGGACCGCGCAATATTGGAGGTAGGTTTGCGCGACGGTATGGATAAGTCAGTTGGGAAGTTGGTCTGGTACAACCGCCGGGAAGTCAAAGGAGGTAGGAAAGGAATGCTTGACGCTCTGGACAAAATTGGCGCCGGCTACGAGCGACAGGTTGTCATCATTCAGCCACGCTTGACGAAAGCCCGAACCCTATTGGCGCGAAGCAGACCTGACAGCCCGGATGCTGCCCGGCTTCGTCAACTTGATACGCTACTGCTGACCCAGGCCAACTCATGTCACGGCCTGCAAGCGCGACTCAGAGTGTTGTGCGCGGATTGATCTTTCAACTCAGGCCAAGAGCTTTTGCTCGCCAGCCACGGACGCTCAAGGTGTCGAGCCGCTCGCCTTTGAAAACGATCTGTCGTACTTGTTGAGTGCCATTCTTGCTTTCACGGCGAAGAAGATCGCTGATCTCCATCCACCGAATGTTACGGAAGCGCTCTTTGCTTCCGCGCCGTTCATCCATCTGTTCGGGAAATGTGCCAATCACCAGCAATACTGGGCATTCTTGCTTTAACCAATACTTTACCCAGCTTTGTTTCTTGATCTTGAAGATCTCGGCGCCGTCACCTTTTCTGGTCTGCAGGTATGAATTGCCGGCTTTCAATTGCAGGTAGAGACGCTTGCCTGTGCCGCGGCCATCGTTATCCGTGAACTCGACTTCGATATCAAGTCCCTCATCTTCCACTCCTGGAATCTCAAAGCACTTCTGATCCGCGCTTGTAATTCTAGCCATGACTTCAAGCGCGAGTAGTTTGCCCTTGCGGCGTGAATCGAGTTCCAGGTTTTCCTGTGCGCGCAAAAGAGCGACTTTCTTTTGCACAGATTCACTGGCAAATCGTTTTTCCAGATCGTCCCAGAGTGAGACGTATTTTTCGCAACAGACACAAATGATCTTCGCCTTCTCTCCGTGGTCTTCCAGGCGCTGCATTGCGACTTCGCGGTTCTTTACCGGCGTATCGCAGTGCGCGCACACATAGAAGCGCAGCCGGGTCACATCAGCAGCCTTCTCTTTTAAATGTTCGTGAATGTAGGTAGCGAAGATTACTTGCTCCTGAGAGGCGACGCCTTTCTCGAAATGGACCAGCAACTCTCCGCTGCCATCTTCCTTGCGAAGCAGCTTAACGCCCATTTTCTTTTCTTCTGCGAGCGTTTCGAAGTCGGCGGCATCACGCCAAAGCTCCTTCAGTTTGAAAGCCCCGCAATAAGCGAGTCTCACAACAAGCGTGGCGTAAACATCGTCGAGAAACCCACCGAAGGTGTAACTGATAAAGTACTTCGGCGGCATTGGGCCGGAAGGTTGCTCCAAACCGTAATAACTTGGAAAAACCAATTGTCCTTCCTGTCGCAGGCACAACTTTCTTTCTATGAGCACTTGTTCCATCGCCTGCAAGACAATGGTTTCTTCGTGCGCCTTGAGACGTTTCTCATCTACCACTTTGCCGTCGGCCTGCGTGGTCTGAAAAATCAGTTCTCCTTTAGCAATGCTTTGTACGGGAAGGCAGCCAAGGCTGGTTCGTGAAGCTTTTAATGTGCGAATCACCGCTTGCGCGTAAATATTAAGCCACTCCGGTCGCAGCAGAATGTAAGTGCCGAAGTGTAGGTCCTTAACGACACCTGGTCCGTCGAGCAAGTTAACGACTGTTTCGAGATCGGCATCCGTGAACTGCACGTCACCAGGTAATCGCTGGCGTAACAACTCGCGCAATTCCTTGAAAGTCAGTAAAGAGTTTCCTTTGTCTCGCAGTTCGATAATTTCATCTTTCAGGAGTTTGAAGACAACGGGCGATGTGCGCCTCTCCAATAGCTTCCATTGAATACCTGTTTGGATCGCTTTCCGAAGTTCATCACAGCCAGTCCCGCTTTGCGCGCTGGTTTCAAAAAATCTGTAGCCGTTTTGCTTGGCGAACTGCGTTACTTTCTCACGATCAAACCGCATCCCCGCGTCAGTTCGACCTGCAATCAGGAAGGTTTCTGCGTTTGAAGGGATCGAGCGTTGTAATGCCTGCTGCCATTCTCGCAATCCCGGCAAAACAGTGTCGCGGTCGGAGTTGAAGACAAGGAGTATCAGTGCAGTTTTATCTAAATAAAGTTGATGGATTAAACGTTGGTCTGCTTGGCCGCCAAAATCCCACAGCCAAACCTCTCTTTCCCAACCAGGCTCAGCCGGTAAGTCCTGCATTAACCACTGAGTCGACCAAGTGCCTGAAGTGGAATAAGTCGGGGTAAACGTGTCTTGCGATAACCGTTCAGTCAACCCCGTCTTGCCCGCTCCGCTCTCTCCGACTAGGAGAACTTTTGCGTTTGTGTAATGGACCTGGCCCAGGGCGGTTTGCGACCGCGAACTTCCAAGTGTCTCTGATGACTTAGTCAAGAATTTCGAGAGATCCCATCGCCGCACCTCACCTGCACTATCCCCCGACGAAATTTCAAAGTCGGAGTTCCAGTACACAGTTTGAATGCCTATGTCTCCTTCGAGAACGCCCAGGCAACGACCGGATTTGATTTCCCATAGGCGCACTGAACTATCATAGGACCCCGAAATCACATACTGCCCATTTGCACTCCAAGCCACGCTGAAAACAGCAGATCTGTGACCTTCGAGCACCTGTAAACACACACCCTTACCCAAATCCCACAATCGCAAAGTGCTGTCCCGACTGCCCGAAACTGCGAACCTATCATCCGGGCTTAAAGCCACGCTATAAACCCCCTTAGTATGGCCTAAAAGCCGAATGCATCTGCCAGTATCCAAATTCCAAAGTCGGATCGTAGCATCCTCAGCAGCAGATATAGCTTTGGTATTGTCACGCCTAAAACCGACCCACAGGACACTGCCCGTGTGGCCTTGAAGCACCTTTAAGCGATATCCTGTTTTAAGGTTCCATAGCTTTACGTCGCCGTCTGTTGAGCCGGAGAGTGCATAGTTGCGGTCGTGGCTCATCGCCACCCCCCAAACTGCCGTCGCTTTATCATGATAAAGAACTCGCTTGCATTTTCCTGTCTCAATGTCCCACAGCCGGACCGTAGCGTCTTCTGAACATGTGATCGCTTGGCGCTGATTGTTGCTCCAATCGATGATCCAGACATGGGACGAGTGGCCTTTAAAATTTCCGATTTTTTTCCCGGTTAACAAATCCCACAACGTTACTTTCCCCTCCTCACTTCCGGTGAGGACGTGCTTTCCATCACGACTAAAGGCATAAGTATTGACGTAAGGTTCCGCAAGGCGAATTTTCCATTTGACCAAGTCTTCGGTTTTTTCCGCGTCTTTTACCAAGATCTTCGGAGTGCGGCATGCTTCGAGAAGGGTTTGATAGTTTAGCTCACGATTTTCCACATACCAGTTGACATAAAGCACCTGCCCTAACGAACTCTTAATCGGAGAATCATCAAGTCGTAGAGCCACAAAGTGCCGCGCTTTGTTCTGAGGATCGCGAAAGCGAAATGTCTGATTCTCTAACTGTGTCCAATCCGAGCCGAATGCGTTCTCTGACATGCAAAGCACGAGCACACGCGATTGCTCAAGACCCTCCTCGATTTTCTGTGGGATGTCGTCTCCAGCTCTGATCGACCATTCGTCGAACCAAACTTTTAGTCCGTCGTTCTTCAGTCGCTCAGCAAGAGGACGGACGATGTGTTTGTCTTTGTTGCTGTGACTGAGGAAAACATCATAGGAGAATTGGTGAGTCATGATCGCTTCTTATGCCACTGCACAGCCGTTGCGCGCAAGCTTTTGATGGCGTGAAAACCTTAACGAATCGTCTTGCGCCGTAGTAAACTCTCCGTCGCTTTGCCCAGAAAAATACGTCGAACATCGGAGGTTCCAGTGAAAAATTTGCTGCGGCTCAGTTGTGTCTTTTTACTCGCGTTCCTGATGGTTCCCGTGGCCGGGACTGCAAGTAATCAGGATCAGCCAACCATCGCGAAGGATTCGATTCAGATCAGAGCGTTCACATTCAATGTTTACAAGGGCAACTACGATGTGTGGAGTTGGGTGCCGGAAATGAAGTTTCGGGTCAATGGTCCGATCGAGAGTGGCAGCCAGCTTTACGTCGAATTCATGCTGCCCACCGGCGCGTGGGTGAAGTTTGATTGCGAGACGAACAACACCCAAAAGGGTTACTGGTGGAGGACCGAGTGTGGCGGCCGGCAGATCCCCGAAGATAAAGGCAGTCTCTACACCGGCCCGGTGAGCTTTACGATCAAGATGCGCAACGAACTCCAGGGCACCGACTCAACACTCTTCAGCGGCAAGATGAAAGTCGCTAAAGCCAAGTCAAACGAAGTTGGACCAAAAGCCGCGCAGAAGTTTGTCTACTGGGTAGACCACGATTGGAACCTTCCGATCGGCTACGTTTACCTGACCGCCAGCGATATCTTTGGTTGGAAACTGCCAGACTTTCACGTGGCCTTCTGGGTGCGCGGCGAGGCAACGCGTTTTGATCCGCATCTCTTCTACCAGGGCAAAGAAGTCGGGAAGAAGTTTCTCGATGGTACCGAAGTCGGCAGGGCCGGTTGCAACAATGCAGTCGAGATCAACACGACGCATTACGTCGAAGACTCTATCCCGCAGAAAGCGAAGTGGGGGCGCGTTGAATGCACCTTCTACAACATCAAAGGCAGCAACACGACCGGTGACTCCACGACCGCCGACCTATTTACACTCGCTGCGAATCCCGGCGAATACGAGGTCAAGATCCTGTGGAACAACAAGCTGGCGCGCTCGATTAAGTTTACCGTTCAGCCGGGCGGAAAATTCGACAACGGCATCGCGACGAACAACCAACTCGGCAGCGATCGCGTCATTGTTCCAGTACAAATCATCGGCGACCAGGACGGCATGTGGAACAAGACCGCCTGGCAGACAGAAGCTTTCTACGGCAATCCATTGAAGGGATTCACAGCGTTGCCATAAATCGTAGCCACGGATCGGACGGATTCTAGAAGGCAGATTTACACGGATCGATCTGCGGGGGAAGCGTGAAATGCTTTGTGGTAGCGCCATGCCACGAGCAGCAGTAAAACGCCGAGCACAAAGAAGACGATGATGCGATAGAGTTGCGCTAATTGCGCGATGTCGACCAGCATGGCCTTAACTATGGTGAGGGCGAAGAGTGCTAGTGAGGCCCAGCGGATGGCTGCTATCCGGCGCATGAAGCCGAGCGCTGCAAGGGTGGCGGCGTAGGCGGCCCAGAGAACGGAAAGCGTCGTCTGGCCCAGCCAGCGCTGGTTCGCTGCGTCTGCCGGATCCGCCAGTGCGCGACTGATGAAGAACGTGTGTGTCTCGATCGAGATTAGTAACCAGAACGCAACCGCAGCACCGAAACCGAGTACCAGCTTTGTCATCGATGGTTCGATCAACTTTCGTTCGGTCGCTCTTTCATAGAGATAAACCGCGCCGAGAAAACAGGCGATAACGGTGAGCGACGAAAGAAAGTAACTATTAAAAACCGGGGTGAAGGGTGGCCGAGCGCCGTAAGGAGTGTCCCACAAAAGAAACTTGCCGAAAGCCAGCACGAAGAGAACGAACGCGTGCGCGCGTAATCTTGCAGAACGAACTTCGAGACCCGCATAGAGAATAGCCAGCCCTTCAACCGCCCACGCAATCGCGATCCAGTTTGATTGCAACTGGATCGGAATCGCGACGCTGACGAACGTGAGCGCCACCGCTACGAGTAGCAGCACCTCACGCCGGCTGCCGTCCACGCGTGTCTGCATCAGTTTCGCTGCGAAGCCGTAGAGCAGCGCCATGACGATCGCAAATGCACCCATCCAGGCGTTATGAGTCGCATTGAACAAGTAGTAAACGGTGGCGAAGAAAACGAAAGGATTGATCAGCAGCAACGTCACGTCTTCGCCCGTGGCTGAATCGCGGCGGAGCAGCGCCCTCGCAAAATGAGCCAGCACGAAAAGCAGAAAAATGGCGGTGTGAAACACGAGGACGGCGCTACGTTTCTGGTCGTGGTAGTTTTCGGCGTACCAGAGCCAGAAGAGTAGTTGTGTGCCGAAGTAAGCGACCGATCTGAGACCGCGCCAGTGTTTGAGTAGCGCGAGGGCGCCGGCGTCGAGCGCGACGATGTAAGCAAAGAACGACCGATATTGATCGCGATCAGAACGCAGCAGCAGCGGCGTCAGAAAGCCACCCACCAACGCCATCGTGGCAATCGCGGGCGCGTTGTAACGGAGCGAAAGCACCGCGGCTTCTGCGATCAAAAGCATGAGAAAGACGAACGCGGTTTTCTGGCCGACGAGGTGGTAGTAAGCAAACGCGGCATAAGTCGAGAGGTAGAGCAACACGATACCGCCGGCGGTCAGGATCTGGGCGAACACGCGCCAGCCTCGTTGCTGATACCTGTAACCGGCGAGGCACATGGCAATGCCGAAGGTGATAACGATGGCAACGCGGCCGAGTTCTCCGATCCAGCGATTATCAAACGCATACTTCAGAAAGAAAGCGGTCGCAAAGAGGATCAGTGCGATTGCGATCCAACCGACCCAGCGACGCCCGATCACTGATTCGAGTGTTGCGGCCTTGAATGAAGGTGTGGGAGCAACAGGTGATGGTTCGGCTGGGATTTCCGGACGACCTGAGAGTGTTGCCTCGATCGCATCCAATCGAGCCTCGAGCCGAGAAAGTTTCCTTCTGGAATTTAGTGAGATTACGAAGGCGACAATAGGCAGAACGATTGCAGTAACGACCACTGCAACGAGCAATAAAACGATGAACACGCCAAAGAGTTCATCCATCAGCGGCGACAATAGCACAAAGACAGGCCGCAGATCTTCGCGGATCAAATACGGGATTTAATGTACAATGGTCGCCGCTATGCAGCTGCCGCCGTATTCATTTCGTGAAGAAGTCGCCAACAGTATCAGTCATGGGTTGGGACTGTTGCTGGCGCTGGTGGCCTTTCCGGTCCTGGTGCTGGCGGCGATCGAGATGGGCAATGTTCGCTTCCTCGTGGGCGTGAGCGTGTTTGGCGGAACGATGGTGCTGCTCTATCTCGCTTCGACGCTTTATCACTCGATCAGTCACGAAGCTGCGAAGCAAATTTGTCGCGTCTTCGATCACACGGCGATCTTTCTGCTGATTGCAGGCACGTACACGCCGTTCGCCCTGGGCGTGTTGCGCGGTCCCTGGGGATGGTCGTTGCTGGCGATCGTTTGGACGCTGGCGATCATCGGCATCACGCTGAAGATCAACAGGCGCACGCGTCATTCGCGAATCTCGATCGTGCTTTACGTGATCATGGGCTGGCTGGCGGTGGTAGCCGTCAAGCCGATGGTGATGCTGATCCCCGTTCCCGGAATTCTTCTGATATTCGCCGGCGGTCTTGCCTACACCGGTGGCCTCGCGTTCTTTGCTGCTCAACGCATCCGGTACAACCATTTCATCTGGCACCTGTTTGTGCTGACGGGCACGACCTGCCACTTCTTCGCAGTGCTCTGGTACGCGGCGTAAGTGCCCGAATTATTAGCCACAAAAAGGCACAGAAAAGCACAAAAATGGAGTTAAGATTCTTATGCTTTTCTTGTCTCTTGTGGCCTATCTCGATCTGTACTGGAACGTAATCCTCGTCTCCTCTTCCAAAACGAGTGGCCGCACGAAGCGATATGATTTACCGCTGCGTGGCACCTCAACCGGCACCGGAAGAATGCCGGCTACACGGCGCTGCAGGTTCTGCACGTTTGCCGAAAGGCTGTACAAGTTCGAGGTCTGTTGTGACTTCTTCACCATTTCCTGGATCTGACGCTCGTCGGTTGAGTGACCTCTATCAGCGCCTGTGACTGTCACCGACTCCGCGACCGCGCCAACTTCCAGTGTAGTTCCCATCCGCGCCGGTTTCGAGGCTTGCAACTCAAGATCGTATTGCATGTTTTTGAAACCCGGTTGGGAGATAACTACTTTCACTGGTCCAGGCTGCATCCCGGAGATCACCCAATTACCGTCGCCGTTTGTGGTCGTCGTTTGACTGGAGCCGGTCTGCGTGTTGGTAACCGTTACTTGAGCGCCGGCAACTACAGCGCCGTTGGGATCGACGATGATGCCGCCGATCTGTCCGGCTTCGAGTGTGCTGAGATCGTTGTTTTTCCAGAAGTTCGCGTCGTAGTTATTATTGTCCACACCGTCCAACAGGAAGTCGTTCGCAGCCGCTACGGGAAACAGTTCGGCCGCGAGCGCGTTGCCGCCAAACTGCTTCACTTCGAGCCGATCGGGCAGCGACACTTCCCACGTCAACAGGTTGACGGGGATATCCAGCTTCGGCAGGCCCATGTCGTACGAGCCATTCTTCGCGAAGCGCGCACCATTGCTGAGATAGACGAACGACACGGTGTAAGGTCGCGACGAATCCAGTCCGTTGCGCAGTAGCGGAACACGCCTGCCGTCCGCGCCCTCAACCGGCTTCACGCGCTCGCCTTCAACTTCAGCCGTTACGAGTTGCGCTCCCGCAGGCAGGTCAACTTTCATGAACGGCTTGGCGTGATTGCGCACACGCAAAGAGATTTCAGTGAGGGTTCTTCCTTCGACGTTTGCCAATGTGGTTACGGTCGCGCGCTCGGCGACTGCCGACAACACGTCCGCATCAGAAAACTGCCGCCACTCCAGTTGGAGCTTCGGGGCATCAGCCGCGCGACGGTTGAAACGAAACGCCGCCTGCAACGGAAAATGGGAAAGCGATCTGGTGATCGCACTCGCTTCGCGCAGATCCATGCGACGAAGCCCGCCCGCCTCGGTGGCGATTAACTCCATCGCGCCCGCGCCTTCGACGAGCACTTCACCCGTTTCTCGCTGCGCACCGGTAAACGCCAGCAACGGCGCATCGACTTTCGTTTCGCGATTCGACCGTTCGATGGCGATCAAAAACTGGTGCGTACGACGTGCCGGATCGTGAACGCGCAGTGTCAACGTATCTCCCGAAACATCGTGACCTTCGAGCGTGTTGCCTGAAACCGTCGTGACGTCGAATCCAGATGGTAACGGAAGTTTGAACTCGGCGGCTTCACCCTGGATCACGGTGAGATCGCAAAGAGCCGTGAGCCGCAACTGCGAATCACCAACAGAGACGACGGTTTTGACGTCGGATAAAAAGCGTACCTCGCGTTGTGCTACGGGCGCGGCGATCTCGCGCGTGGTCCACCAGATACGCGCGGGCTTGCCCGGTTCGAGCGCTGCTTCGATCACAGTGCGGCCGTTAGCCGTCGCGCGAGTTGTCACCAAACCGGGTTCGACGCGAACGTTGGCGTGGCTACCCGGCAGTTCCAAACTCAAGGTGGCACTACTCGCGAGCGGCACCGGCAACACGAACGAAGCACGCCCCGCTTCGATGGTCAGGGGCGCTGCGACGCCGAGTGAAACCGCAAACGGACCTGGTCCAATCAAGATAGCGGCATGGCTCGAACCTTCCTGTAACAACGGCAACGGGTGGCTCGACTGCTTCGCTTCCAGAATCGTCAAGCCCGTTGTCAGGGGAGTCTTTACCGGTCCGGATGCGAGCAGGGCGCCGTCGATCTCAACCGTGCCGACTAGTGTTTGTTTCTCGACACGAAGCTTGAACACGGCGTGTGACAAAACGAAAGGAAGAGGCACACCGTCCGGCGTCTTTTTGCGCGAAGCGAGTTCGACCAGACGGTTGTATTCGCTGAGTGAAAGCGTCACCGTGCCGGTCGGGCCGGGAGCTGGTAGCGGCGCGTGGGTAATGGTGTTGCGTTGCTGGCCGGCGGCCACAGTGGTGATCAGGAGAATCAGGATTAGGGCTTTCATCGGTCGCCTCGCTTTCTGTCACGTTGAAAATCAAACTCAATCGCAGGTGTTTGGTTCTCGCCGGTCAACTCCGAAACCAGGAAGATCGACGGACCGAAGTGTGGGAAGACAACTCGCAGCGGGCGATTCCGTGCGGGTCTCGTGCCGGGTTTCGCATCGCGCGCTTTCGCGACGAGTTGTTTTGTTTCCTTCTGGTCGGCAGGAATCTCGTCTTCCGCGCGCTGCTGCTCAGTTGTGGTTGCAGAGGTGTTGGAGCGAAGCGCCGAGGATTCCGGTGGTGCGTATGTCGCAACGCGGAAACTTCCCGCGGCCGGCGTCACGCGAAACAACGGCGGATGGTGCAGCAGGAGATGCGATTTCGAGATCGGAAGATCAACCGCGACGAGCGATACGCGGGTTCGTCCGCGATCGGCCCACGAGACGGCACGATCGATGTAAGAAACTTCGACGACAAACGCCGGCGCCTCTTCGCCGGAACGATTTTTTTCGAGTGGGAGCAAGAGTGAACCATCGGGCGCGCGTCCCGGTCTGATGGGCCGACCCGCTACCGTTGCGCTCCAAAGCACTGCGGTGGGCGGCAGGGTGAGTTTCAGGAAGTTGCGCTGGTTGTTGCGAACCGCAAAGCGCGACTGTACCAGTATCTTTCCGTCAGCCGCCATCAGCGTGTTGTACTCAGCTTCTTCGATGTTGGCAGTGAGCACTGCCTGCGGTGTGTAACGGGCAACGTTGAGTGATAGCGTTCTCTCCGACTTTCCATTGCCGGGTTGGAACCTGAAGGCGATCAACGAAGGTGATTGCCGGTTGGCGATCAGTTGGCCCAACTCGCCCGCCTCGGCATCTTCGAGTCCGTTCGGTTGCCGTTCTTTTATCTCGCCGGCGCCGAGTACTTCGATACCAACGCCGCCGGTTTCGCGTTCCGCGCTCGGCAAGCGAAGCAAGGGGATGTCGATCTTTCCGGCACGCGCGACGCGCAACTCACCATTCAAAACGAAGCGCGCAGTGTTCTGCACCGGCTCGATGAACATCACTTTGAGCTCGTTGTTGGCGACGTCCCAGTCGGCTACCATCGCGCCGGAAACCTGGTTGACGGTTAGGTTTGCTGGAAGTTGTACGCGGGCTTCGTTGGCGAGTCCCTGGACCACGTCGATCTGAACTTCAGCATTGATTTGGGTTGCGTCTTCGCCCAATCCGACTAACTGCGTGATCGAACCGCGCAGCCGCAGCGGTTGGTTGGCGCGCACATCGTCAACTCTTCTTCGCCACGCGAAAGTGAGTGGCTCGCCGCCACGTCCGTTTGCGACCCAGCGACTACCGGTGGCTGCTTCGGAATGTTCGAGCAGCAGTCCGCCGGTGATTCGCACGTCGACGCCTTGTCGCGCCAGTTCGACGGTCGCGTGTGAGACCGCTGAATTGCTGACGGGAAGGTGCAGGATGTCTGTGCCGGCGACAGTGGTTACCGGGGCCACGATCTGCAACGTCAATACAGAGCGTCCCGTTTTTGACAACAATAGATCTGCGCGTCCTGGTCCTTTATTTGTCGGGTTCATCGCGAGGTTTACTGGTTGTCCATCGAGCTTCGCGTCGCGGACCATCAGACCATCGGGCAGGCCAATGCGTACCCAACCGTTCTTGATCACGTCTACAGTCAGGCGCGCCTCGCCGGTGGCGAGATCGCCGTCAACTTTCAAAGCGTAGTCGATGCGGCTGAGTGTTGCTTCGACGGGAGGCGCGGCAGGTTGTGGATCATCAGGGTACGCATCGCGCTTCAGCGCGGTGTAATCGCTCACTTGAAGCACCACCCAACCATCGGGAGTCGGCGTTCCGGTTTGGGCCGAACTGGAAGCGACGCAAAAAACGATGAACAGGATTGACGCGAACGAGAGACGCAGTCGATTCATGGGAAATCTCCTTTGCATGGTGCGGGCACACTTCGAGACATGCGGCGAAGGCGCCACAAAAATCAGCCCGCACTTTGGTTCTAATTGAGACCCAGGTGTGATCTCGTCGGTAAAGCTGGACCTAAGATGCAGTGAGGTTGCTCAGAGTAGCCTCAACACAGATCAACACGGATTGAATACAGATTTTATCCGTATCCAATCCGTGTATATCCGTGGCTAAAAAGTAAACTTCACGGCCAACTGCACCTGACGTGGATCGCCAACGCCCTGTCGCAGGAACCCGTCGAAGTTGAAGAGCCCTGGTGTGGTCAGTGGGTTGACGTTGTTGGTGTTGTTGAAAGTATTGAACATCTCGATGATGGGAATGATCGAGAAGCGTTCGTTGAGCCTGATGGGTCGCTGGATGCGCCAGTCAAACGAGAAGTACTCGTTGTCTTTGCGATCCGTGTTGCGATTAGTGGCGGTCCGAGCTCCCGGCGTAATCGGTTGAGCCGAACGTGCCTGCACGCGGAAGTTTCCATCAAATCCCCAACCGAGCTCGATGAAGCTGAAGAAATTAAACTTGTGACGGATGTCGCGATCGGAGTAAGCGTAGTCGAGACTCAGGTTCAGCGGATTGAACGAACGATCGGTGAATGGATCGCGTTCGTTCGAGTCGTCGTCTTTGTCTCTTGAAAACGCGTAGTTCCATTCAAACTGATATCGCTGAGCGAAGCGCTTTCTCATGCCTACTGTAAAACCGTCGAAGACCGACCGGCCGACAGCACTGGTGACGAACACGTCTCCGAATCCCGGAAACAGTCCCACTCGATTCAGGTTGATGAAGCGTGTGAGATGCACGCCTTTCGAGTGAGTGAAGTCGAGATACATCGACAGATCTTCAGTCAGTTGCTGCTCGAATTGAACGTTTGCGGTGTAGATCCTGGGATTAGCGTAGTCCTTGCTAAACACGCGGATGGATGCGAATGCGGGAAGGCCACCGAGTGGTGGGACGTTCACGATATTGGGCCACACCGGCAAGCCCTGACCGTTGCTGCATCCGAAAGACGAACCGCACGCGATACCAAACTGTTGCACGCCGTTGTCAGTGATCGAACCGACCTGCGACAACATATTCTGCCGCCCGTAATAAATACCGGCGTTAGCACGCAACACTGATTTGCCTTGCTTGGATATGTCCCATGCAAAGCCGAGACGCGGTTGAAATTGTTTCTTCGGACTATGCAGGGTGCCATCGGAGGGGAAGTTTGGATTTGATAGCAACGAAGCATAGACGGTTTGATTGGGTGGTATCACCGGCTCTGGGAAAATCTGGGCTTCCCAACGCAGGCCGTAGTTCAAAGTGAAGTTTGATCTAATCTGCCATCTGTCCTGAATGAATAAACCGAAGTCTTCATTCTTGATGTTTGACGCACCCGGCGGCGGAGGTCCCGGGATTCCGGTCGGGATACCGTTCTGCAAATAAAGAAGCAGTGGTCCACCTACACTACTGCCGGCGCCGCACGTTTGATTAAACGGTGCGCCTTGAGTGACCCAGCCGGTAAAGACGCCGGCGCCGTTAAAACACTCACCAACAGTTGGTCCAAAGCCATTTGCCGCGGGCGCTGATGCGTAACGCAGAAAGCCCGTAACGCTGTCGAAGATGTAACGGCCCGTGAAGAAGCCGCGGAACACCTGATCGTTCAGGGTGTGGAGCCATTCGCCGCCGAGTTTAATGTTGTGATCACCTTTGATGATCGAGAAGTTGTCTTTGACGTGCGTCCGCCAAAGCAGTTCGTCGACATTTGGTTCGAGGAAAAACGGAAAACCAAATCTGAAAGTTGTTGCGAACCCCATGGCCGTATCTGCCGGGACGTTTGAAGGGATCGCAGAGCGAGGCCGCAGCTCACGACTGTAAGAGAAGTGAGCTTCATTCAGTTTTGTCGGTGAAATCGTGGTGAAGAAATTGGCGCGCACCACGTTGATCTTTGATGGACCTTCGATACCGTTAGCGGAATTTCCGTAAGTGGGGACGTCAAACGTTTGGTTCTCGTTCTTCGAATAGTCGAAGTTATACGACAACGAAAGATGGTTCGCACTGTTGAAGTGGAAGTCTACTTTCGAGAAGAATGCCTGGTTATTGATCTTGTGTGAGACGGGCAGACCCTCTTCCTGATTGCGACTTGTCCTGAAGAAATTGATCAGGGCCAGGCGCTGGCAGTCTTCGTTAGCGTTAATTGCGGCTTCATTCGCGAAAATCGTAGGCGCTGGAATCGGACACGGCGTAGCGCCGATCTGTTCACTCAGATTTGCGCGGTCCAGGTTTTCGCGAATGCCCTCAAAGGCGAAGAAGTAAAAAGCCTTCTCTTTCTTGAATGGACCACCAACCGTCCCGCCGTATTGCTTACGATTAAAACCCTCGAGCGATTTGCCGTCTGAAGTGTCTGCCGTTAACGCTTCGAGACGCTGGAAATAAAAGAGACTACCGTGAACATCGTTGGCGCCTGATTTGGTGATGACGTTGATAACACCGCCGGCAGTGCGTCCAAACTCAGCGCTGGCCCCAGTCGCGACCACCTGAAACTCTTTCACCGCTTCGAGCGTGATGTCGATGGCGGCGCGTTGACCGCCGAGTTGTTCGCCGAAGAAGCCGTTGTTGTAGTCGCCGCCGTCAAGACTCACGTTATTGAAGATTCCGCGTTGTCCCGCGAAATTGATCTCGTCGCCGTCGGGACCCTGCGTGATGCTGACGTTGGGCGTGAGTGTCAGCAGGTCTTCAAACTTTCTTCCGAGAATTGGCGTGGTGCTTACTGCTGTTTCGTTGATTGTCGTGCTGGCTTCAGTCTTCGCTGTGTCCACGGTGGGAGTGCTGGTGATGGTGACTTGTCCTTCCACTCCCGAAACAGATAAAGGGATGGTAAGGGCGAGTGCCTGGCCAACTGTTAACGTGGCCATCTGAACTATGGCGGTGCCGAAGCCCTGCTTTGAGACGGTGACCTTATAGTTACCCGGCTGAAGCTGGGGCGCTGTAAATCGTCCTTCGTTATCTGTTGTCAGGCTACGAGTGACGTTGGTGCTGAGATTGTTGATCTCAACATTCGCGCCGGGAACCACGGCGCCATTCGCGTCAACAACGCTGCCCTGGATCGTTCCGGTCGTGCTCTGGGTCTGGGCAAAGGTTGCGGGAACAATCAGCAGCGTCAGAATAAACGCCGCTGCCAAACACTGGATCCGGGGGAATGTGCCGAGTACGGGGGTCCGCATAGTGTTCTCCTGTTGTATGTGTTTTGAATATGGTGTTTTTGTGTGTTCGGGTCAGTTTGGTGAGGTCATCTTAGTTAGACCGCGATAGCGTGTCAATGAAACTTTCTGATGGTTACAACGCTTTTGTAACAGTTGAATCGTTATGCTGTCGTGATGGACATTCACGCCGGGAACTTACTATTCGCATTGCAGGAGACGACGGCGATAATCGCGCAGATCTGGAGCTATCTGACGCGGCAGTTCACCTTTGGACGGATTACGGTTTCGGTATCGAGTGTCCTTGTCGGCGTCGTTGTCGTAATGCTGACAATTTTCATTGCGCGCTGGTCTAGCGCCCTGATCGAGCGACGCATGGCGAACCGCCGTCATATCGACGCGGGTTTGCGCTACACGATCTGCCGGCTCGTCAAATATGTCGTCATCGCCGTCGGATCGCTGGTAGCACTCAAACAGGCGTTTGCGATCGACCTCACGTCCATTGCCGTGATCTTTACCGCGCTCTCGGTCGGCATCGGCTTTGGCCTGCAATACATTGCTGCGGACATCGCGTCGGGTTTTATCCTGCTTTTCGAACGTCCAATACGAATCGGCGATCGCGTCAGCATCGGTGAAGATGAAGGCGACGTGCACAGCATCAATTTGCGCACGACGATTATCACTACGAACGATCGGATCGCGATCATCGTGCCGAACTCGAAACTGGTAAGCCAACACGTGGTCAACTGGTCGTACGGCGATCCTCGGGCGCGTATTGCCATCCCGGTAAGTGTGGCGGACGATCAGGATATTGCGCTTGTTACGGACACGCTGATTCAAGCAGGAAGGGGTGTGGACAACGTGTTGCAGGAGCCTGCGCCGAGCGTGCAGTTCCTGAAGTTTGGCGACTATTCACTCGATTTCCGCCTGCTGGTATGGACCAATCAGCCGCGGCGTCACGTGCAGATCCGCAGTGACATCAACTACCGCATCGCCCGACTCTTCCGCGAGCGCTCGATAAAACTGTCAACACCTACGCAGGAACTGAGGCTGCAAAACGTCGATACAAGGGATATTGAACCGAGTCTCCTTCGCGACAGCGACGATTCCGAACGCGTCACCCAGCCACGCCATCGGTAGAATCGGGCGCCTCCCTGGAGTGCGGTAGCTTGCTACCGCTTTGGTATGCATAGGTTAAAGCGGTAGCAAGCTACCGCACTCCAGGGAGGCGCCCTTAGTGCTGCCTGTGTGTAAAACTTTTGTGCTTCTTGGTGGCCCATCTTGCGAAACAAAAATGAGTGAGGCATCATTCAGTCTGGATGCGCTCTGCTCGTTCACTCAATGGTGTCCGCGTCGCGGGAGGCGATAAGCGCGAGGCGATTTTGCGCGCTGCTATCAGTGTCTTCGCGCACAATGGTTACTTCAACTCCAAGGTCGCCGATATCGCCCGCGAGGCAGGCGTCGCCGATGGCACCGTCTACCTTTACTTCAAGAACAAGGAAGACATACTGCATTCCATTTTCGATCGCAGCGTCGAAGACGTCCTCGGCGCGGCCAGAAAACAGATTGAAACGGTGGCGGATCCGAGAGAAAAGCTGCGCCAGATTGCGCTTTTGCATCTAGAAGGATTAGGCGCCGATCGCGACCTCGCGGTGGTTTTCCAGGTTGAGCTGCGCGGCTCGACGAAGTTTATGGAAGAGTTTTCAGCCTCGGGTTTTGCCGAGTACCTCTCTTTGATCCGTTCCACTTTCGAGGAAGGACAACGAGCAGGCGTCTTTCGCGCGGATCTCAATTCTAAAGTCGTGGCGAAGGTCCTGTTCGGAGCGCTGGATGAAATGGCTACCAACTGGATCCTCTCCAAGCGCCGCTACAAATTAGCGCCGATGGCCGACCAGGTGCTCGATATTTTTTTGAACGGAGTGAAGACACCGTGAAACGGGCAATTGAGTACACGGATCTGCAAGTGACCACTCCAGTCCGCCGGCCGGCTGCCGCGGACGAACCCACCACGCTTGTTGAGGTCTTCGAGGAAGTCGCTCGCCAGCACAAACGTCCCGACACGTTGAATTACAAAAGTGGTGGTCGCTGGATTCCGATCTCGTCCGACGAAATGCTGGCGCGCGCGAAGCGCATTGCCGCCGGATTGCACGCGCTCGGAGTGCGTCCCGGCGATCGCGTGGCGTTGCTTTCGGACAGCCGTGTTGAGTGGACGCTGACTGACGCTGGTTCGATTTTCGCGGGCACGATCGACGTTCCGATCTATCCGACGTTAACCCCGCCTCAAGTCCGTTACATCTTGAACGACTCGGGCGCCACCGTTCTCTTTCTCGCCAATCGCGAAAAGTTTGTCGAACTGAAGGACGCTCTCGGCGAGTGTCCTGCGGTTAAGCACGTCATCTTTTTCGACTCGGATGGAGTTACAAGTACTGACGGATTGACGTTGGCCCAACTCGAGGAACGAGGCCGCGAACTCGAACAAGGCGAACCTGGCTACGTCGATCGCATCGCGGCGCAAATCACGCCCGACGCTCTGGCGACGATCATCTACACCTCGGGCACCACCGGTGAACCAAAGGGCGTGATGCTCACGCACTCGAATCTCGTCTCAAACCTGATCGACTCATCCGGACATCTGTCTTTCGGAGAGCACGACACGGTGTTGTCGGTGCTGCCGCTGTCTCACGTTTTCGAGCGCGAGGCGATGTACATGTATTTGCACAAAGGCATGGCCGTTTACTTTGCCGAGTCGTTGCTAACGATTGGACCAAACTTGCGCGAGGTGCGTCCGACGGTGATGGTGGGCGTGCCGCGCATCTTCGAAAAGATTTACGCGCGCATTCGTGAGCGTGCTGCTGAGGCTGGTCGCGTAGCGGCGTTGTTGCTGGACTGGTCTGTTTCCGTGGCGCGCGAGTATGCGAAACACGAGGTCGCCCACGAGCCGATTCCCGCGTTTCTCAAACTAAAACACGCGATTGCTTCGAAGCTCGTATTTTCAAAGTGGAAAGATGCTTTTGGCGGGCGCATGCGATTGCTGGTTTCGGGTGGCGCTGCACTGCCCGAGGATCTGACGTACATCTACATCGGCGCGGGCATTCCCATCGTGCAGGGTTACGGACTGACGGAGACGTCGCCGGTTATTACCGCCGGCCGAATCGAAGACAATCGCGTCGGCACCGTGGGCAAGGCCATTGCCAACGTCGAGATTCGCATCGCGGAAGACGGCGAGATCGAAGTTCGTGGTCCGAATGTGATGCGCGGCTATTACAATAAGCCTGAAGAAACAAGCGCCGTGTTCACCAGCGATGGTTGGTTTAAGACTGGCGACATCGGCACGATCGACGACGATGGCTTCCTGCGCATCACCGATCGCAAGAAAGAGTTGTTCAAGACGTCGGGCGGCAAGTACATTTCACCGCAGCCGATCGAACAGGCGATCAAGGGATCGCGATTCGTGAATCAGGTGGTTTTGATTGGAGCGGAGCGCAAGTTTCCGGCCGCGTTGATCGTCCCTGTCTGGGAACAGCTCGAGTCGTACTGCAAATTGAAAGGCATTGAAGTCAACAGCCGGAGTGAACTGTGCAAGCATCCGCGCATCGTCGATCTGATTCAGCGACAGATCGATGGCTTAACGCCAAACCTGGCGAAGTATGAAAAGATCAAGAAAGTGGCGTTGCTGGAAAATGAGTTCACGATCGAGGGTGGTGAGCTTACGCCTACTTTGAAAGTGAAGCGTAGAGTTATCGATCAAAAGTACCGGAATGTGATTGAAAAGCTTTACGAGGAGTGACGCAGATCAATTAACACGAGCCGGCACGTTCAGGTGCATCGCTTTGAGGATCCTCTCGCCGGCGTCTTCACCCATTCGTCTCAACATCTCTTCGCGGTACATCCCGCCCGTCCCTGTATTTGGTGGTCCAACGACGATCGGCCCGGCGCGTCGCCCCGACATATAACTTCTTCCGCCCGCTACCTTCTTCGCGGTACCCGGAGCAAAGACAATGAATTCGAGTACAAGGTCGTCATATGAACGAGCTGCGTCGTCGAGTGTTAACGTTAGGTGGATCACGAACGACTTTGTTTCTGACTTCGCTCTCTTGATTGCCTCGCCTCTCGAGAGGTCCTTGTCCGTCATGTCAACAATGGCAGAAGAACTTGCCTGCAACCGTTCGGAACAGCCACGCAACACCGCGTCGAAGTAACCATAAGGCAAACCACCAGGCAGACTCGAGAACGAAGAGTTGCGGTCGGCTCCCATGAAGAACAACAATTCGTCTTCTGTATCCGTCTTTTTCGGCGTGGGTGTCGGTTCGGGAGTTGGCGTGGGTATCGGAGCAGCGGGAGGCGGCGTTGTGCGGCGGCGCCCTGACTGCGCCTGAACTGACAAGGCGCAAAGCGCGATTATCAACATAGCTGCGAAACGGCGATACCTCATGTGCGCGGGAATTGTAAACACTCGCGGTGAGAAACGGAAGATTGATTTGTTACACTGCCGAGCGATGGAAGCTCAAACGCTGCAGATTACAGGTGTTCGTGACCAGGCGCGAATCACGCGTTCGTTCGATCTTCGCGCCCACAAGTCGATCGATTTCACGCCGGGGCAGGTGGCGATCCTGCGCGTCAAAGATCAGGACCCGGCTTACTTTGCTTTCGCGTCCGCGCCGGAAGATCGGGATCTGGAAGTACTCGTGAAGCAGAAAGCAGGCGCGAGCAACGTGATCTACGACATGTGTGTGGGTGAGGAGATCGAACTGGTTGGTATTGCCGGACACGGGTTCAGGCTCGACGAGATGAAGGGTCGCGATCTGGTATTTGTAGCAATGGGAACGGGAGTCGCGCCGTTGCGATCGGCTTTGCGTCATGTGTTGAAACGCAAAAGTGAGTTTGGGCAACTGGTCGTGCTTTACGGCGCGCGCACTCCGGATGATTTTTGTTATCGCGACGAAACTGAATTGTGGGGCACCGCCGGCGTTGAGCTGCGTCAGGTCATCTCACGTCCAGACGGTCACGACTGGTCTGGACCGACTGGATACGTGCAGTCGTTGTTGGACCACGTTCTTCCCAATCTTTCATCACCCGTTGCGTTAATCTGCGGCTCGCGCGAGATGATCGAGCAGACGCGCGAGCGCCTGGGGAAAATGGGCTTCAAATCGGACGAGATATTGACGAACTTTTGATCTGTAGTTGGCGCACTAATGCAGCCGCGCGTTCGGCGGCTCTCTTTGTCTCTTCGAGATTCCGGTGAATGGGATTCTCCGGGCCAACTCGTCTGAGCGATAAATCGGTATAGCCGATGATTGCCGTCAGCATGTCGTTCAGGTCGTGCGCTACAACGCAGGCAAGTTGTCCGATGGCCTCCAGCTTTTGTGACTCCGTTTCCATGGTTAACATTTTCGTGAACAGGAAGAGAGCGTGGCGTCATCCGTTGTCAAAATGACGTCCACGCCTCAACCGCGCACACAGCCCTAACGGGTTTCTGTCTCCCACGTGCGCTAGCGTTGATCGGCACCCACGCGCGACTGCCGACCAACGATCGGAAATGGTGAATATAAAAGAAGGATAACTTGAGCGGTATCGGCTGACTTCTGATTGTTTTGTAGGTATTTGTCCTACAAGGCCAGAAAAAGGCACAAAATTATCAGCCACAAAAAGGCACAAAAGGCACATAAAGAAATTTCCGATTGTCAGTCGCTCAATTGCCAATCTGAGAATTTCTTTATGTGCCTTTTGTGCCTTTTTGTGGCTTACTGAACCAGGCCATTGCGGATAGCGTAGTGGGTCAACTCGGCATTGGTCCTCATATCCATCTTGTCGAGAATGCGGCGACGATACGTGCTGATGGTCTTGTCGCTGAGCGATAGGTTCAGTGCAATTTCCTTGACCGTCTTACCCGAAGCGATCGAGCACAACACTTCGAGTTCACGATTCGAGAGGCTTTCATGCGGTACTTTGGCCGGGTGTGAAAGCTGGTGCACCATCTTTTCAGCCAATGATGGACCAACGTATTGGCCGCCGTTGACGACCTTCAGGATCGCCCGGCGCAACTCTTCACCAGAGCTCGCCTTGTTGATGTAACCCGAAGCACCGGCTTTGAAGGCGCGCACTGCGTATTGTTCTTCCGCGTGCATGCTGAGTATCAGGACGGGCATTCGTGGCCGAAGTTGCTTAAGCTCTGTCAGCACCTCCAGCCCGCTGCGACCACCTAAGGAAATATCGAGCACCGCGACGTCCCATTGTTGCTTGCGAATGAGAGTCAAAGCCTCTGCCCCGGAACGAGCCTCACCAAACGTCGCGCTTTCTTCGGTGAACATCTCTTTGATTCCGCGCCGCACCACTTCGTGATCGTCGATCGTAAGGATTCTCAGCATAGTAACTAGATAGGAACGCGCACGACGACAGTGGTACCGGCGCCTTCCTTGCCGGTCACGCGAACTTCACCGCCAACGAGCAGCGCCCGTTCCTTCATTCCGAGCAAGCCGAGTGAGCGGGGGTTCATTCTTTGACTCTCGGTAATTCCTCGTCCATCGTCTTTAACTTCGACCTCGAAGTAGTGTTTGTTTCGTCCCAGTTTGACGTAGAGATTAGTGGCCTCAGCGTGACGCAACACGTTTGTCAGGATCTCCTGGAGAATGCGAAAAACCGCCGTGGCTTTTTCGCGATCCAGTTCGATTTCCTTTGCGTTGTTGGTCCAGTGACACTTGAGACCGGAACGCGATTGAAATTGCTCTATCTGCCATTCGATTGCCGCAACGAGACCTAAATCGTCCAGCACTCCGGGCCGCAGTTCCGCGGCGATCCGGCGCACAGTGTTTATGGTCGTTTCGATTAAGGTGGTCATGCTGCCGATGCGGTTACGGAGTTCGGCGAGCTGTAAACCATCGGTGAGGCTGTTGAGAGTCGTATCTATTTTTTCGAGATCCCATTTCAATCCGGTGAGGGCGCCGCCGAGTTCGTCATGTATTTCGCGGGCGATGCGTGCGCCTTCTTCTTCGCGGGCCGAGCGCAGTCTCGCCGAAAGTGCTCGCAATGCTTCCTCGGCGCGTTTGCGCAACGTGATGTCGTCGGCGACGTGCAGCAAACAAAGCTGGCCGTCGAGTTCGATCTTCTCGATGGAGAGAAGCAAGACTCGCTCTTCGCCGCTTTTCAAGCGAATGGCCGCTTCGAAGTCGCGCACGCGTGTCTCTTTTTTCAACTTCTCCATAACCCGGCGGCGATCTTCGGGATTGGGCCAGAGGTTTAGTTCCAGGGCTGTATGGCCGACCGCCTCTTCGCGCGAGTACCCGGTGAGCGCAACAAAGCTGTCGTTCACTGCCAGGAAGCGGCCGCCTTCAAGCATCGAGATGGATGCCAGCATCGGGTTTGAATTGAAAGCAATCGAGAACCTGCTTTCGGAAGCCTTCAATGCCTCTTCGGCGTGCTTGCGTTCAGTGATGTCGTTTGCCACCCAGAGATAGCAGGGTTCACCGTCGAGATCGATGATCACCGCCGAAGTATTCGCTATCACGGCGCGACCATCCTTCGCCGTAAAGCGAACCTCCATATTGCTCACCGGCTGGCGTGTTGTCAGCACGTCCCGGATCCTCTCTGCCAGGCTGTCGTCCATCATTGACGACAAAGCAAAAATTGGCTGGTTGATGATCTCGTTACGTGAGAACCCGGTGTCTCTCGTCCAGGCGTCATTGACTTCCAACACCACTCCGTCGCGGATGCGCAGGATGCCCATACGGAATGGGCTGAGATTAAAGATTTTGGAGAATCGTTCTTCGGAGGCGCGCAATGCTTCCTCCGCTCTCTTTCGTTCAGTGATTACTTGCGTGAACAGGATCAGACCGCCGATCTCACCGTTACCTTTGCGCCAGGGAAGACTCTCCCATTGCAGCCAGCCGGTGCTCCCGTCCGCAGTGATGTATGGCTCCTCTTCGCATCGCTCGACTGCGCCCGCGAGGATTCGTTTGTGAACTTCCTTCCAGCGCTCAGGGATATTTGGGAAGACCTCGTAGTGCGACTTGCCGATGATGTCTTGTCCCTCGAGATCGTAGTCAGTGAGAAAACGATCGCTGACCTGGAGATAGCGCATCTCCGTGTCGAACATTGCGATGGCGGCGGGTGTGTGTTTGATAAACAGCCGCAGCAAAGCTTCGTTTGTCTTCACTGCTTCTTCGAAGCGTTTGCGATCCTCCATTTCTGCTTGAAACTGAAGGTGCAGTGTTTGCAGGCGAGTTTGTTCGTTGGTTAATACTGACGACGGAGGAGTTGAGGTGATCTTCTTCATCACAGTTTCTCTGATGAATTAGGTGGTTGGATTCTACTACTTTATTTATCAAGCTAGCTACTTTCGAAAAAGTTTTTGGCCTTAATGATTGTCGTATTGCAGTAACGTTGGATGGCTTTGAAGTCCGCCCAGTTTTCGGTAACCACTTGTGCTTTCCACCTCCGGGCGCTGACGGCGATCAAAACGTCGAGCGCCAGACGCTGCGAGGCGCCGGGCGGGAGTGCTCGTAGCTTTCCTCCTTGTGAGCGTCGCCGCGCGTGAGCTAGAAGAAACAGAATCTTCGAGGCGAGGAGCCAGTCATCAAACGTAGGTACAATCAGTAAGTCGTTCTTTTTGTATTGCCAAAACATTCGTTCATAGAATTTTCGCTCCGACTCATCGCGAGAACTGCCACTGAGTTCCATTAGCACCACAGCAGACAGCAAGAAACTTGGTGGCATCTCACGAAAGTCGTTTAGCTTCCGTGAAATAATGACAGAGGTGTCGTAGGTGAAGTACGCCATGGTATTGCTGATTTAAAAGCTAGCAGTACTAAAGGCGCTGGAATTCGCCCCGTTGATTACACTCGTAAGCCATTTGGAACATTTTGAGGGTCATTTCCCGCAGCTTGCGCCACTCTCGTTCGCTAAGCTTCTTTTTCCTTGGCTTGTTCTCGATCGTGGATGTGGGCCTTTTTGCCGCAGTCTTTTTCGAGCGAGACGAGGTTGCCGAGAGAGACGAAGTTTTCTTGCGAGTTGAGGTTTGAGTTTTTTTACCTGATGAGGTGTGAGTTTTTGTTTGTTTCTTTATTGACATGCGCGGAGTATACAACAGTTGAGAGTGAGGTGGTAGTGTCCTAAGTTGTCAGGGTAGGACACTACCATTGAACGATCGCTACTGCCGGTCGAATCGATCTTGACCGCGAACCTTAACAAACGTTGCCAGTGCCTTCCGCTCACCCTGCTGAGTCTTTTGTACGACTTCAACGCGATGTTGGCCCAATGAGAGTTTGTCGTCGACCTTGACCGTATAAGCAACGTGTCCATCCTTGTCTGCGGTAACTTGTGCAAGCGTCTGACCATCCAGCAGTACTTCCGCCGGCGTTCCCTGGATGAAGCCTCTGCCAACGAGATGGACCACGCCGCCGGTTTGCACTACTCCCGGACCGATATGAGATTGTGTGCTGATGGACAGGTACGGTAACCCCGAACCAGGCTTATCGCCCGGAACTTCTTTGCCCGGCTTAGGCGCGATCGGTTCTTCGTCCGGCTTGAATTCCACTTTGTTCGTTAGATAACCGACCGCCACACCACCTTTGAAAATAACGCCGGTAATCACCTCTCCGTTCTTCAACGCAAACTCCGCTGCCGGATCGTCCTGGAATCCCGCGCCCTGCTGGCTCTCGGTGATTTCAGGCAACGCCTGTTTTTCTACGGCGTAGAACTTGTAGAAAGAGCCCGGCGTCACAGTGATCGACTTAACCTGATCGCCCGAACGCACAAGACCGTTGACCCGACCACCGCGGACGATCAGAACGTTGTGCTCCTTCCAGGGAAAGTCGCGGATCACATTCACGCCGGCTTCAGGGCGTAATCGCACAATGCAATCGCCGTAGCTGAAACCGCAGATGGGAATGATCGGAACCTCTTGCCAGCGCCACCACATATCTATCTTCCACAACCCTCGCCCGTACGTTGAAACGTAGACCTGTCCATTGGGCGTGAAGAAGAAACCTGTGACATAGCGCATGGCTTCGGAACCGACTATGGGCTGCCAGGTATTGCCGCCGTTGTCGGAGTAGATGACGCCGGCATCACGCGTACCCACCATGATCAGGTTTCGTTCGTAAGGGCTGAATGCGATCTCGGTGACTTGAAGGCGATACGGGTGACCGTCATAAAGCAGTAAACGTCCTCCCTGCGTTGCAAGGTCAGTCAGCGCATCGTCGGGGAACCACGTGTCTCCGCCGCTTATCGACTTCCAGACGCGTCCGTTAACCACGTCAGGCGCAATCAGAAAGTTGGGGTTGTTAGGGTCGACACCGTAAATCGGATGCCAGTCGAACTCGGTTGCGCGTATGCCCAGGTTACCGCGATCCGGCAGGTACAGGAGATTGTCCTCGATAATCGTTCCGGGGCTGGTACGCAACACGTCCCGCATGCGGTGGAACGCAATCCGTGGATTGTCGCTTGGATCGCGCAGCGAACCTTCAAATGTCGCATAGGTGGTTACAGCTCCGCCGCTTGCGCCCGACTTCAAGACGCTGCTGTTGGGATTGAGTAGCGTTGTTCCGACTTCGCGCCATCGTTCGAGATTGTCGGTTGACATAGCCAGCGACCAGTTACCCACAGTCCGATCTATAGAAAAGTAGCGTCCATCTTCAAAGCGCATCCAGTTAAGCGGCGACAGCAGAAAAGATTCGTACGTGACGTAAGCGGCGCCTCCGGTAGTGCTGCGCCACGCAACAGAGTCCCGCTGGTTGAGCAGGTTGGCATCACTTATTCGAGGACCAGCCCAACAACCCGTACTTCCATAACCAACGCGTGCTACGGGATCAGCAGCCGACGTAGCCTGGTGCCACGTCTGCATATGCCAACCTTCGGCGCAATCTGAATTGGGCCATGTGCGTCCACCATCGGGCGAGGCCCAGATAGCATTGTCCTGCGTGGCAAAGTAGAGTGAAGGGCCGCTCATGCCTCGAGGATAGTTAGTGCCTGCGAGGCTGGTCATTTGATACGAGTTCATTCCGCTACCACCGGGGGAGGCGAGCGTCCAACTCGTAGCTTCAGCGTTCTGCGGTTTGAAGAGGCCGCCGTCGCTGCCGTACATCACTGGTCGTTTCTGAGCATCCAGTCCTAAGTGACCAGAATCATCATGCACTCCCTCGGTTCGTCCGATTGGTCGCCAATCGCAGGACGACGGAGCTGAGCCACATCGTAAACTGCGAACACACGTCATGTCCGCGCAACTGGCTTTGTAGAGCGCAACTCCCAGACCAACGAAGAGATCAATCGACTGAGGGCCGGTGGTGCCTCGTGCGGCACGAACAAACGGTCCTCGCGATCCGCCTCCCGGCAACGGAATCTCTGTCCAACTGTCGGCAGTCACTTCATAGAGGAGCAGCGTGTTGTAGTTTTGTAAGATAAAGACCTTGTCGTAGTCATACGGTGAAACGTCAATGTTCTTGAATCCGTCGTCAATGTACTGCCATCCGGCGGAGAACCAGCCTCGTCGAATAACTCTCCAAACGTCATCGGCTTCTTTGAGATAGATTGCCTGGCGAGTTACGGTGATAGCGCGGTTTCGCGGCAGCCCTTGTATCGAGAATGCTGCGGGACCTGTAGATTCAAGTAGCCTGTGCGACCAGCTTGCTCCGTTATTCGTGCTGATGGCGACGCCGTAGTCGGTCCCGACGTAAATTCTGTTGGGGTCGTCTGGAGCGTAGCTGATGCCCCACGCGCCGGTGCGCGTCATTCCGCCGACGGTGACAGGTACAGTTCCGCTGCCGTCGCTTGCTTGTTCCCACGTCTCGCCTTCATTGCGACTCACCCAGATACCGCCGCCGTTAACAGTTTTCGTATCGCGCTGGACCGTGGCGATGACGGTCCGGCCGTCAGACGCGTAAGCCACGTCAGTAATGAACACGCCCTGGAGCCCGTTCAGGTGATACCAGGTGCGTCCGCCGTTCACGGTCTGCCAGAGTCCACCGAACTGGTGCGAAGCAATGATGTGATCGCGGTCGGTTGGACTCACCGCGATGGAATGAACTCGACCTCCATTCAGCGGCACGTTGCTGAAGGTGGGTGGAAGATGGGGAGGAAACTCCCGAAAGGGCTGCGCCGTCACGGCAGGTGTCAGCAGTCCAACTACCAACATCGCGACGAGCGGTAAAACCCGACGTAGATTGCGATTTATGAACAATGCGTTAGTCATTTCTTTACTCCTTCGGCTGAATCATCGTGGCCACAGGTGAAGTCGGAATCAGCGGCGAAAGGTTTAGCTGCGAAGAGAGAAATTTTTGCGCGGGGCGTATAATTCGCGGCTGTGAACGCCCCGGACCGAGATCCAGTTGCGGTAATTCGCGAGATCAAGCAGGGGCTAAATGTCGAATCTAATTTTCACTGGCTGTTTAGTCGTCATCACGCTCAGATATTGCGATTCTTCAGGCGCAAGGGATTTGACCCGGAAGCTTGCCGCGATCTAACCCAGGACACTTTTGTTTCCGTCTATAAAGGTTTGAAGGACCTGCGCCAGGAGGAACAGTTTGAAAGCTGGCTCTTTGCGATCGCGCACAATGTCTGGTGCAGCCTGATTGAAAGCCGGAGCGCGCAGAAACGTTCGGCGATGGTGCTGTCTCTGGACGGCGAAGAGGAAAGTGACGATCGACTGCCGATCGCCTCGCGGCTCGCCGACCAGAGCGCAGATCCGCTCACCGTGGCATTGGAAAAGGAAAAGCTGGAGAAACTCCGTGAGGCGTTGCAACACTTGCCTCAGCAGATGCGTCGTTGTGCGCAGTTAAGAGTTGTGCATGATCTGTCGTACGTAGAGATCGCGGCGTTGATGGGTATTTCGGTCAACACTGTAAAAGCGCATCTGCATCAGGCACAGAAGGCACTACGCACGCAGTTGAGCTCTTACTTTGAAGAGATCATAGTCTGAAGCCCGGGGATTTTATGACGAACGGCGAAGAGTTTCGCGTCTATATGAAAGCCGCCAACCGCACATCGGACAGTAACGCTGGCCGTCACTTAACCGAGGCAGAGGTAATCGCATTTTGCCGCGATGAGATGTCAGCAGCGGAGCACGATGCGGCTGAGGCTCATCTGGTTTCGTGCGAGCAGTGCATTGCGCTCTTTCGGAACGCGCGCGATTTCCTTGAGCCGGGCGGCGATGATAAGCAAGAGATCACTGCCGCTGAGACTGACGAAGCGTGGGGATCGCTTTGGCAGCGAGTTCAGAGTGATGGAGCAGTCGTGCCGGTTGATTTTCAGCGCGCGCGCAACAAGAGAAAGCTCTCGCCTGTCACGCTCGCTCTCGCGGCAAGTTTGTTGATCTCGTTTGCGGCGCTTGCGTGGGTGACCTGGCGTTTGCTGAGTGAACGAGAGTCGCGCCGGCAATCACAGGAGATTGCAATGCAACTGGAGAATCGACAACGCGAGCTCGAACAGCGGCTTTCGCAAGTCGAACAACAGGGAAGTGAGCAACTCAAGCAGGAGCGCGACCAGCGCCTCGCAGCGGAAGCAGAACGCGATCGACTTCAGGAACGTCTTTCCCGGCAAGGCAGTCAGGACATCCCGATTTATACCGCCATACTCTCATCTATCCGCGGCGCCGAGGACGACGTACGACTGCGTTTCCCTGGTGCGACGAAGGCGGCGACACTGAAGTTGCTCATTAGCAAGCCCTACGAATTCCCGGAGTATGCGGTTGAGATAGTGGACGAGAGTGGAAAGATCGTGTCGAGAGCTTCAGGTTTGCGACCGACGGGAGATGATGGCGCGTTGAGTTTTCGAGTCAATCGATTGAACGCGGGTAAGTACAGGTTGCGATTGTTCGGCGGTAAGGAAAAGAAGCAACTCGGAGAGTATGGAGTATTGGTGTTTTAGCCACAGATAAACACGGATTTCATTCACGGATCTTATTAAAATCCGTGAATGAAATCCGTGTTTATCTGTGGCTCACGATTTTCCAACCAGGATGAAGGGCGCCCAGAAAAACGGAAAACCGTTGTCGTTGATCGTTTCCAACTGAGCCTGCCGCAGCGCTTCGCCCTTACTCATCCCCGTCTTCAAATTCCGATAAAAGCGAATCATCAGATCTGACGCACTCTCATCGTTGACGTTCCACAAGCTGATCACAACCGACGACGCGCCCGCGTACATAAACGCGCGCATCAAACTCATCAACCCTTCTCCTTTTACCTCCTTGCCTAATCCCGTCTCGCACGCCGAGAGCACGACCAAATCAGCTTGCAGCTTCAAGTTGAAAACCTCGTAAGCCGACAGCAGCCCGTCTTCCAACTGTCGGTTAGTCTGCGGTGACGAGAGCAGCAGACCGGAAAAGCGTGGCCTCGCTTCATTGACGTAACCATGTGTTGAGAAGTGGACCATCCGGTAGCGGCTCAGTCTTTCCGGCGCTTTGACGTTCTCTTCGCTCGCGTCTTCAGCAAAAAAGACTGCGCGCTCGTCATCAGCAAATAATTTGGCAATACCGTTGATTTCTTCGCGACTATGCGGCAGCGGCTGAAGGTTGACTCGCCCCACACCCCCACCACGTAAAGCGGACGCAATCCCACTGTCAGCACGTTGCTCGTAAACGGGATCACCAAACCCGATGAACCCGCGAGATGCGGCGGCTCGCTGCTCGTCTTGCAGCTCAGCCAACACACTCGCCGACGGCGCATAGCTGATGGCAAAGCGTCTGATGAGGTAAGGCAGTTTTCGCAAATCGCCATGCGCCGGTGCGCCCGGAAGGAGCAAAGCCTCAAACGGCAAACGGTGCAACGCTCCATCAGCAACCACCACCAATCTTTTCTTCCCCGCAAGCATCGCACTTACCGGTTGCAACAAATATTGTGACAAGCGCGCAACCTGGTGACGATATTCCACTGGAGCAGGATTGTTTCTGTCAGTAATCGCCGTCAGGAATTTGTGAACTGACTCGCGCAGCGTTGCCTCGGATGGCAGACGCTTGACCTGGAAGCTGTTGCGAGTCACGGCGAATAGAAACGATTGTGGTTCCGCGAGGGAGTAACTGAGTAGTATCGTTTCGTCATCCAGTAGTCGCTGCGCCGCGGCCAGCGTGATCGGTTCAGGATATTTCAATGCTGCATAGCGTGGATTGCGCCGGCGCAACTCTCGCAACCAATCCGCCAACTCAGTATCGGCCTGGCTCAACCCTTTTTCCAACTCCGCGATCTTTGTCTTGTCCTGCTTGCTTGTTTCCTGCGCCCGCTCTTTGATCAATTGCGTAGTTAACTGCGAGATGCGTTGCTGCAACTCCTGTTGGCGCTTCGTTAGCTCGGGAGCGGCGTTTTCGACGTCGACCCGGGCTTCGGCAAGTGAATCGAGGAAGGCGCGAGCGCGGGCACGTTCGACATAGCGAAACGCTTCGACAGCAGCAGGTTGTTTTCCTTCTGACGCGACCAGCAAATCGATCAGCTTTTTATAAATTCCTACCTTGTCGGCGAGGAAGCTGGCACGATCTTCCGAAATCCCGATCCGGCTTCGCACGTCCTCGATCGTTTCAATTGCCCGCTGATAATGCTGCACCGCCTGTTCGACTTTGCCTTGCTTCTCAAAGACTGCTGCCAGCCCCGCCAATGCATGCCAGACAACTTGCGGCGTATTCGTGCGCTCGCCAAGGTCCAGCGCGCGACGATGAGCTTCCGCTGCCTGAGCGACGCCAGACATTGAGAAGTGAATCCTGCCCAATAGGTTCCACGAGTTGCCCTCCAGAACGGCGACGCCTGTTTGTTGCGCGATCTTCAGTGCCGCCTTCGTCAGTTCAAGGGCCTTGGCGTGGTTGCCGTTTTCCTGATGCAACGCTCCCAGCCCTAAGAGCACTCGCATCTTCATCGTGGGGTTGGCAATACTTTCCGAGAGCGTCGATGCTCGCTCGAGCAACGGCAATGCTTCGGCGTAGTTTGAGACTTTGGCCTCAGCAATATTAATCAACAGCGAAGCCAGATTGGCGGGATCAGGGTTTTGCGGATCAGCGGAGATTTCCAGTGCCTGATTGTAGTAGTTGATTGCCTCGGTCATATCGCCAAGGCAAGCGTAGGCTCCTCCGACGTTGCCGGTGTCCCTTCCGAGATAAGCCGACTTCCGTTCCTTTCCCAAAGCCAGGACTGCCTTCGCGTGTTGCAGCGATTGCGCACATTCATTCTGAAGGTCGTAGACGTACGCCAGTTGACTGTGTACGTTCTCTTCCAACTCCAGATTGCCCACTTCGACAATACTGCGATAGGCAGCATTTAATTCGGTGATTGCGTCCGAGCGATTGCCCATCACCGCTGCAGACCTCGCTCCGATGATCGTGCCACGGAGTCGAAGTTCGATCTTCTCCGGGGCGGTAACTTCCTGCAGCAGTATTTGCGCAGCCTTACGCGCGTCAGCATAACGTCCCAAAGCAAAGAAACTCTGCGCTCGGGTTCTGTAGGCTTCTGACAAATTCGGATCCAAACGCAGCACCTGCTCGCTCAATTCGAGCGCATCTGAATAACGACGCTGCGTGAAACGAAGATAGCTCAACCCGTAGAGTGCAGCGGCAGTGCGCGGCATCGACTCGATAAATGCGTCAACTTCCGCGAGTCGATTGAGAGCCAGCGATGCATTCACCAGTGCTGTATATGCGGGAACAAAATCCGGGACCATCTGCAAGCACTGCCGGTACTGTTCGATTGCCGCGGCCAGATCGCTTTGCTCGTTGTGAATCAAACCTATGCCGAAATGGGCGCGCCAGTTGTTGGTTGGCGGTTTGAGTTGTGACGTGAAAAAGATTCGCGCCCGATCCAGATCGCCCGCACGTTGCGTCGCGTTAACCAGCTTTTCATAAACGAGAGGAAAGGCCGGGTCGTCACGGATGAGAGACTCACTGTCTGCAATTGCCCGCACGTAATCTTTCTTACCAAGCGCACTCAGGATGTTGAGATAGCGATCCGATGAAGCCGGTGGTTGCTGCGCGCGAGCCGGTAAGTGGCCGCTGAAAAGCAGGAGCACTGCTAACAACGACCACTTAAAAGTCCTTGTCATGGCTTTTACAGTTACTTCTCCAGATCGCGAAGGGCGGTAACAGTCATCGCCTTCTGCAAAGCCGATGGATCGATTTCCGGTGGACAGGTCCAATAGAGCGCGAGCGGTGCGCCTGGTGGCCTGGGACACATCTTCATCTCAAAACGCAGCAACCCCTCATCTTCGAAGGTGCTTGAACAAAGCGGTTTCGATCCCGAGATAACCTCTTCACTCTCGAATAAGGTGGAACCGGCCGTCCACTTAAGGCTCCGCCTCACTGTTAGCTCCTCATATCGAAACGTTGCCTTGACCACCAGCGTCTCTCCTTTCTTAAGTGTGGTTCCTTTCTTCGGAAACATCACATCCAACTGCGAACTGGTTTTATCAGACGGGATGCTGGTTGACTCGATGCACGACGCTTTTTGACCGCAGGGACAGACGCGGTAAACATTGCCCGGCACAGTTTCCTTGCCCTTACTATTTTTAAAGTTGAGCACCGTTCCGAAGCGGCTGATGGTAATACTCTGCTTTGAATGATCTGTAAACGTTACAGAGTCTTGTTGCGCTGCGGCAGACGTTGCTCCGAGTGCGATTGTGATTAATAGAATGATTAACTTTCCGCTATTCATTTTTCCTCCTTCTTTCAGCACGATTTCCGCGGCGTCCTCACACGGCTGTTCGCCTGAATAAAAGCATATATCTCAATAGACCGGAGAAATGTTTTAAGGTTTAGGGGCATATATATAAAACTGCTTACTCGTACACAGCACCGGAGAGTTGTTCTGTGCCTCCCGCAAAACCCGTCAAAGTCTTCTATTCCTATTCGCACAAAGACGAAGATCTGCGTAATGAACTGGAAAAGCAGCTCACGCTTTTGAGGCGGGAGCAGGTTATCAGTACGTGGCACGACCGCAAGATTGAGCCGGGCACTGACTGGGGCAACGAAATCAGCACCCATCTGGACGAGGCCGACATTATCCTGCTGCTGATTAGCGCCGACTTCCTCTTCTCGGATTACGCCTACGAGATTGAAGCACCCAGAGCGATGCAGCGTCACCGGGCCGGGCTGGCCCGTGTTATTCCGATTATCCTGCGCGACGTTGACTGGGCTGGAGCTCCGTTCGCCAAGCTTCAGGCGCTCCCCAAAAATGCTTTACCGGTGACGAGTTGGTCAAACAAGGATGAAGCTTTCGCAGACATTGCGCGCGGCATCCGGGTAGTAGTCGAGCGAATGGCGACGATGACCGATTGTGCGGACGATGAAGTTAGCGCGCCGTCTGATCGCGACGTCGACATTCCGCGGTTGCTGCCATACTTGTGCGATCGCAGCGAACAGGAAGCGGAGTTAACCGCCGCGTTACAGCAGCATCAATCAACCATGCCTCGCCGGCCCTTCGTGTGTGTCATTCATGGCGATGAATTCGAGTGTCACTCAGAGTTTCTGTATCGCATGGGTTACACGGTGATTCCCCGCACGTTGAACCTCGAAGCAAGACAAGTCTCGCTCGAGGAATACCAGCTTCCCTGGCCATCACGCACGGTGCCCATTAATCGTTACGCCAAAGTGTTCGCGAGTAATCTGGGGATTGCGTTGTTGCAGAACAGCGCTGCGCTTCCACAGGACGTTATTAAGTACATAGCCACTCATGAAAAGCCTGTGTTCCTGGTTTCTCATCTGCTCACGGAGGATTTTCTGGGAGTAGGTTCGCCGCTGTTTCGGGAGTTTCTGAATTTTTGGAATACGTGGCCCGATTTGCCGCCGGGCCGAACAGTTATCAATTGCGTTTGCGTCAAACATCAACGGCTCGATCACATGGGCATTCTTCACTTGCTTCAGAAGTTGAAGATGAAACGTTGTCACGCAGAGCTATTCGATTACATCAACGACCCCGAGTTTTCGTCATATGAAGCACTCGGCGGAGTGGTGCTCACGGAGTTGAAAGCCATTCGTCGAACGGACGTCGAGGCCTGGAGCAGGATCAAGGAAGTGCGACAGCGTTATCACATCGAGGAAAAAGATATCCGCGCACTGTATCAGCAAGCCGAAGTGGTTTCCGCTGACGGCCTGATCTCAATGGAGTCGTTAGCCGAACAGTTACGAAAGCTGATCAGTAAATCTCAGCGACAGAGGGACTAACAGTATGACCTTCCCTTACTACACAGGAAATGGAAACAACCGTCGCGTTGACGGCGCGGCAACACTTCCCGGTTCTAGGCGAGCCGCACAAACAGATCCGGCCGGTTACAAAGCTGATCGCGGCTTGATCGACGCGGTCAACGTTGCGCTTCTTCTGGGCCAGCCGCTGCTGCTTACGGGTGAGCCGGGCACGGGCAAGACTCAACTGGCCAACAGCGTGGCGTGGGAACTCGGTTTCGATCCGCCGTTGATGTTTGAGACAAAGTCGACAAACACCGCTCGCGACCTTTTTTACACTTACGACACGCTGAGCCGTTTTCATGCAGCACAAACAGGCGAGGGAAGCCAGCAAAGTATCGATTACATCACTTACAACGCGCTCGGCATCGCGATTCTGCGTTCGAACGACGAAGCGGACGTGAAGCAGTGGTTGCCAAACGACTTCGAGCATGGTGGGCGTCGTCGTTCCGTAGTTTTGATTGACGAAGTCGATAAAGCTCCACGCGATTTCCCAAACGATCTGCTCAACGAAGTCGAGAACATGTATTTCAAAGTACCGGAACTGGGGAACGCGCGTATCTCGGCCAGCGACGACATGCGTCCCATACTGATCATCACCAGCAACTCGGAAAAGCACTTGCCGGATGCGTTCCTGCGGCGTTGTGTTTATTACAACATTCCGTTTCCGGAAAACGATCGTCTGGCGGAGATCATACTCACGCGGATCGGATCGTTTGACGGTGAGGTGTTGCTCGCGGATTCGCTGAACTTCTTTTCCAAATTGCGTGAGCCAAACAGCGGCCTGCGCAAGCGACCAGCTACCGCTGAACTTCTCTCGTGGCTTATTTCGCTGCGCGAACAGGGCATGGATCCGAAGAGTCCACTCAGGAAAGATCCGGACACGGCACGCTCGACCCTCAGCGCCCTCGTCAAGAGTGTGGAAGATCAAAGCATCGCGAGGACCATACTCGCCGATTGGTTCAAGTAAATAACCAGCAATGCCGGTAACAATCGATCTCAAATATTTGATCGACTTTTTGAATGAATTGCGTGCCGCCGGTTTTGACGTCAGCACGCAACGCTACATTGCTGCGCAGGATCTGCTGATTGCGCTGGCCGCGAACGGAAATTTGCCGGAGGACCCGCGCTCGCTGCGTACTTTGCTGGGGCCGGTTGTTTGCTCGTCGCCGCGAGAACAGGAGAATTTCTACCGGTATTTCGATCGTTGGATCAAACGAAATCCTCAAGCGGCAAAACCGGTGCAGGCGGATGTTGCGGTGAATACTGCAACTGAAGCTCCCGTAAAGCGTCGTTGGACTGACTTGTTTCGGAAGCCGGCTTTCGTAGCGGGTTCACTGGTTCTGTTGGTGGGACTGATTGCGGGCATCGCGTATGTGGTTTCGGCGCGAACACTGACGCTCACGGGAAGCGTTGTTGATGCAGACAACAATCGTCCACTTAGTGGCGCAACTATTTCGTATTCGCAGACGACTGTCTCCAGCGACGGCGACGGTAAGTTCGCGATCACTTACCGTAAGAGAGACCTGCCGATAGCCATTGATGTTGAGAGTGCGAATTATGAGACCGGAAAAGAAGTTATAGACGCTAACACGACGTCGCCGTTTGCGGTCCGCCTGGTGCCGGTACCTACTCCCACTCCTACTCCTGCTGCTTCGCCGGTACCGTCGGTCATTCCAGAAGCCACTCCAAGGCCGACTCCACTTCCTTCTCCTGTCAAAATTGAAGTGCTCCCGTTGCCTTCAGAGTACGTTTTGGAAACACGCCGCGCGTGGACCGGTTATGGCATCGCGATATTGCCACTGTTTCTATTTGGCGGTTGGTGGATGTGGAAGCTCACGTTCAATCGCGCGTTGTTGCAAAAAATCCAGCGCGTTACGGAACCCCGACTCGAGCAACTCGTGGTGAAAGGAGGCGCCAGCCAGCTCTTTCAAGGCCCATCCTTCCGGCGCACCATTCAGGAACTGCGTCGCCATCGACAACGCGGCGCCAGTGACCTGGACGCACAACGCACCGTCGCAAGAACTATCCAGCGAGGTGGCTTGTTTACACCTGCGTACGGATCGCGCCAGACACTGCCGGAGTACCTGGTCCTGATCGACCGTGCGAGCTTTGCCGATCAGCAGGCACGTCTCGACGACGAGATCGTGCGGCGGCTGGTCCAGGATCACGTGTTTGTCGACACCTACCACTTTCAGGGCGATCCTCGTCATTGTCGCAAGCAGGACGCGAATTCGCCTTACTTTTCGTTGCACGAAATCTCCGCGGTGCACCCGGATCATCACCTGCTAATTTTTAGCGACGGTTCCTCGTTCATCAATCCACTGACGGGAGAGACGGAGCGTTGGGTGGAGATGTTTTCGTCGTGGACCAGCAGGGCGCTTTTGACGCCGGAATCACCCGCGCAGTGGGGAGATCGCGAGCGTGCGTTGGCCGAATTGGATTTCATCGTTTTACCGGCAACGAAGGAAGGACTGGCCGCACTCACGGAATTGCTCGGTGGCGGCGCCAGAGTGAGTCTAGAAGCCGATCGTCGCACGCGACCTTATCCGTCGATGCTGCGCGACCGGACGATGCGCTGGCTGGAGAATCACGAGCCGCAGCCTGCAAACCTGCAAAGGCTCTGCGATCAGTTGAAGGTGTTTCTCGGCACGAAGGGTTACCAGTGGCTAAGCGCGTGTGCCATTTATCCAATGCTTTACTGGGACCTGACCTTGTATCTCGGTTTCAAGCTGTTCCGTGATCGGAGTCAGATCGAGGATCGGTTGCTTTCCCTGGTCCGGTTGCCGTGGTTTCGCTATGGGTCGATTCCCGACTGGTTGCGCCTCAGACTGATTTCCGATCTGTCTCCGAAGGACGAAGCCTCTGTCCGCAAGGCGTTGGAGGAACTGCTGCAAACCGCGATGCAACAACCTGCGGACGGGATACGGCTTGATATTGCGTCAGAAGAAAAGGAATTGGGTCTTCGCGATCGTTTGAAGCGACGTGTCAGGAGTTGGAAGTTCAAACGATGGTTCCGGCAGTTGGCGAAGGATGAGCCGCCGGAGAGTCCGCTCCGCGATTACGTGTTTTTGAGTTTCATGTCCGGGCGCACGCCGAGGAAGCTGACGGTGAGTTTGCCGGATTCGATTCAGAAGTTTGTTTTCCCGGAAGGGCAGCGGGCGCTGGGATTGCGGCCCGCGAGTTTGTTGGCGGTGGCGATTGCAATATCGCTGTCCCTGTTTGTCATGAGCAGGTACAGAACGGCAGCAAAGCAGCCAAATCCAGACCCACCGGTTTTTTATGTTCAAATGTCAGCGGAACAGCAGAAGCAATTTGTTAAGGAACGAGCGCAAGAGATCTCGGCGAGGTTGGGGAGTGGAACCACGATTATTTCCGATCGCGGCTTGGACACAATTAAGCGATACGTCGATCTGTATGCCGATCGGTTTGGTGACTCAAGGCCTCTTGCCGAGGTGTTCGGACGTGCTGTTCCGTTTGCCCCAACCATTAACCAGGCATTTCAAAACCAGAACCTTCCTCCGATTCTGGGACTCTACCTGGCAATGATCAATTCAGAGTACTATTTTTCCGGACATTACGATCTGTTCGGCCAAGGTACCGGCGTCGAGAACAGCTACAAGCTCTCAAGGTCCGCCGAATGGGCAGCTGAACGCGAAGCATCATGCGCTAGAGTCTTCGGTTCAGACTCGGCTGGTATGATCTTCGTAATTCAATGTTTTCACATTGAACCTAACGAGATGCGAACCGTTCTTGGGTTGATGAAGGAAGATCCCAATCCGTGGTCTCTGCTCGATAAGGTTTATTACACTGCCCAGCTTGCATCGAACCGAGTACCAGAATTTTTCGCGGCGGCGATTGTGGGAGAGAATCCGAGGCGCTTTCGCATGAATATGGAGCCGCTTTCCTCTTATCTTCCTGCTCCAGCTACTCCTGAGTTCAAAAAGATTCCCAGTCTAATCGCACAATTCACGGGCGATAACCGGCGCAACGCCAGCGACCAATTGGTCGGGATGTATTCGCAGAACAAGACTGGGGTAGTTGAAGCGCTGATCAATGCGATTCTTAGCTCCGGGCCTGACAGTTATCGCGTGAATCTCTACATCGCACGCACGTTGGGACTGATTGAACCTAACTGGGAAGGCACATCTGATCAGTTTCAAAAACTGACAGAGTTACGCGACACTCCGGACTATAAAGACAAGACTTTCAGAACCTGGGTAGATCAGGCGATCGCTCGATATGTCACAAACGCGCCGAACGTGAAATCGTTGCCATCTCCGTCACCCTCACCCCGCCTAGCAGGAGCCAGGCGACCATCAACAAGACCGAAACCCAAAGACGAACCTACATCACTCGTACCGTAGCGCAACCAGCGGATCGACTTTAGTTGCACGCCTTGCCGGAATGTAGCACGCGAGCAGCGTGGCGAGGATCACAGAAATGGCCACGGCGCCGAATGTGATCGGATCGGTAGGAGAGACTTCAAACAACAAAGTGTTCATCAGGCGTGTTAAGGCTAATGCGCCAGCGACCCCGATTGTCAGACCGGCGATCACGAGCGTCATCCCACTCTTCAGGACCAGCTTCAGCACGTCACGCCACTGCGCGCCCAGTGCGATGCGAACACCAATCTCGCGCGTGCGTTGAGTCACGAAGTAAGCCATCACGCCATAGATGCCCGCGGTCGCCAGCACCAGCGCGATGCCCGAGAAGATGCCAAACAGCAGCCCCCAAACCCGTGATTGCCACACCGTGTTCGCCGACAACCTGGTCACAGGCATCACGTTGACGATGCCCGTATCCGGAGCGACCTGCCAGATGGCTCGCTGGATCTCTTTCGCAAGCACCATCGGATCGCCTTGCGTGCGCGCCACGAAGTGCGTTTGCTTGGCGTAAGTCTGAAAACACGCGTAGTACAGATCGTAACCGACTTCATCAACCAGACTGTTGTGCTTCACATCACCGACAACGCCGATGATCTCAGCACAATCCGAGCCATCGTCGTCGCAGTTGATTCGTTTGCCTAGCGGATCAGCATTGGGCCACATCCGCTCCGCCAACTGTCTGCTAACGATCGCAACATCGCGGTGACCATCGGGCCTTACGTTGTCGCGGTCAGTGAAGACGCGGCCACGCAGCAGCGGAATCTGCATCACACGAAAATAGTCAGGTGAAACCGCCTGGTAATTGACCAGCGGATTCCGCTTCTGGTCGTCGCTCGACTGCCCCTCGATACCAAACTCGCCTCGAAACCACGGCTTTTGACCGACAAACGGCAAATCGTTGTTAGCCGCAACTGCAACAACGCCCGGCACTGTGGCCACCTGTTGCAGCAGCTTCTGGTAGTGTCGCGACATAAACTCGACGCGGTAATCTTCCTGCCGCCTGTAAGTCGGGTTGATTTCGAGATGGAGCACGCCATCCGCAGTGAAGCCGGGAGACGTATTCTGCAAACGCGTAAAACTGCGCAGCATGAGCCCGGCGCCTGCGAGCAACACGACCGCCAGCGCGATTTCCGTCACCACCAGCAAACCTCGCACACGTTGCATTCGCGAGCCGGTACCGGATCTGCCGCCTTCTTTGAGTGACTGGTCCAGATTCACAGACGCCGTCCGCAAAGCCGGTAGCAAACCGACGACGAGAGCAGTCACCAGTGAGATCAGCAACGTGAATGTAAGCGCACGGCCGTCGAGTTCGATCCTGACAAAGAACGGCAGAAGTTCTTCCGGCACCAGTGCAACCAGCAGGCGCAGGCCCCACGCACCAAGCGCGATGCCACCGGCACACCCGATCGAAACAAGCAGCAACGCTTCCGACAATGATTGCCGGATCAAACGTCCGCGGCTCGCTCCCAGCGCTGCGCGCAAAGCCAACTCGCGCTCACGTACCGTCGCCTGCGTCATCAGCAGGTTCGCGACATTCGCACACGCAATCAACAACACAAATCCGCAGGCGCCGAGCAGTAGCCAGAATGAGCGGCGTAAGTTGCCAAACCAGAAATCCCGTAACGGGACAACTGTTGCGGTCACGTCCGTGTTGGTATCCGGATAGGTTTGCGCGAGGCGAGCGGCGATCTGTTGCATCTCTGCACGCGCCTGTTCCGCGGAGACTCCGGGTTTGAGACGCCCTATCGTTTGATCGATACGCATGTCGCGGGTATGACGATTGAAGTAACGATCATTCAGCCACCATAAGTCGCTCTGAAACGGAAAGCGAAAGCCGGGCGGCATCACTCCGCTCACAGTCAGGCTGCGCCCATCGATGCGAAGCTGACGCCCGACGATCCCTGGATCACTGCCGAATCTCCTTTGCCACAAGCCATGACTCAGGAGGACCGTGTCAGCGTCTCCCGCAGTTGGACCAGCGCCGAGCGCCGGCGACACTTGCAGAGTTGAAAACAGGTTTGCGGTGCCGAAAGTTAAGCTGAGTGTTTCAGTTTCGTTACCAAAGTCGAGATTCGCATTCCAGCGCAGATTAAAAAACGCGAGGTCGTCAAAGACATTATTCTGCCGGCGCCAGTCGTCATAGTCTGGAAACGACACTCCGATCGATTGACCCTGCTGTTGTGAATCCACCATGACCAGGCGATCGGGATTGCCGTAGGGCAGTGGACGCAGCAGAAACGCATTGACGACGCTGAAGATCGCCGTGTTGGCGCCAATGCCGAGCGCGAGCGTCACGATCGCGATCACACTGACGCCCGGATTCTTCATCAGCAGTCGCTTGCCGTAGCGCAAATCCTGGAGAAACTCGTGGATCAGCCGCATATTCGCCGCAGATTAACACGGATTTCATGCACAGATTTAAGAAAAATCCGTGTATGAAATCCGTGTAGATCCGTGGCTAAAGATCTAGCTTGAAGGTGGTTTCAGACCCATCATCCGCATGTACGTGATGATGTTGCCGTAGTGCAGGCTGGTGTGGTGTACGTTGATGAATAATGGTCTGAGCGGGGCGGTGCTGGAGCTGTAGGCGGTGTTGCATCGTCCGACAGCTTCTTTGAGTTTGGGAAGCAGCGTGTCTTTATCGGTGCTTCCCTTTTCGATTGGCGTAGACCATTCGACTTTGTTGCCGGCGGCGTTGTTGCAGAAATAGTTGTAAGAATCAGCGATGTGGGCGACCAATTGCCCGAACGTGCGCACGGAATCCACTGGCCGGTAGTTGTACTTATCGGCCGGGACCGCTTCGGCGGCTTGCATCACCCATCCGTTGACTTCGTTGAAGCCACTGCGCATTTCAGCCGTGACGTCGGGAGTCTTATCCGGCGCTGACTGGGCAAAGCTCGCTGCTGCCGGCAACAGCAGGCAACAGAGGAGCGCGAGAATTCTGAGTTTCATAGAGCCCTCCTTTTTTGGTGGCGCATCGTAGGCCGTGAAGTGATCGATCGCAATAAATAATACGCGAACGGTATCAATTCTGAGATGAACGGGCCTACTGGCTCTTCTTCGTTGCTGCAGCCTGTTTTATTTTCTCGGTTGCTCTCTCGAAGTTTGCTTTATAAACCGCGAGATTGGGATCCTGGTTTTTCTGGCCCAACGTCTGCGCTTTCTCATAGAGTGGCGCCGCCAGTTCAATCTTCCCACTTCTTTCGTAAGCTTCAGCGAGACTGTCATAAACATTCGCCGACTCCGGATAACGTTCGACGTTTGTCTTGAAGATCGCGATCGCCTCATCAACACGATCCGCAAAGAGCGATTGATAGCCCATCTGGTTGATCAGCAGTTCGGGAACCGGAACGTTGTATTTGAACTTCTTTGAGAGTTTCTGATAGTGCTCTTCAACACTCTTGAAGTTTCCGGCGACACGGCCTGAGTCGGGATCGCGAGGTACTTGCCAGCCGTCGTAAACTTTGCGCAGCGCCAGATAATGGCTACGCAAAACGACCGATCCGTGATCTTCGTCGTCAAGCACCTGGGCTGACCATTCGAAACCTTTGGTCTGATTTTTCTCGAGTACTTGTTTTAGCTGATGGAACCCATCTTCAATCGGTCCCGGCTCGTGACCCAGGGTCAAAAATAGCGTCGCGTCGTACTCTTTTCGAGCCTTGAAGAAATCCTCGGCGCGCTTGACGACCACCTGATTGTCCCACTGCAACGCGGGGCTGACCGCCACGTAAGAATTAAACAGGTCGGGCCGCGAGACCATCGCGTGAACCGCGAACAGACCTCCGAGCGAATGCCCCGCGAGGATGCGGTATGGGTTTGTGCGGTAGCGCTTTTCGATATCCGGAATCAGTTCCGTTTCGATGAACTTCAGAAACTTGTCGGCGCCGCCGCTGGTCGGAAACTGAAGCGCGCTGTTGCCGCCGGCGACTGTCGTCGTCACGTGCGTTGGGCTCAAATCACGCGTGCGATCGGTATTGTTTATTCCGACCACGATCATTTCCGCCATCCGCCCATTTCGCGCCAGAAACTCGACCGTGCTACTGGTGTGACCGATGTGAGCATTGCCATCGGTCATATAAAGCACTGGATAACGTACGTTGTTCGTTTCGTAACCAACCGGCACTCGCACCAGGATGGTTCTCTCTTCTCCCAGCACCGCGGAATTAAGTTTGAACGCGGTAACGCCCTGAGGCGCCTGCGCTAAAGCCGGAGAAGAGAAAAGAACGAGGAGCGCAAACACTCCCGCCAGGGTCTTCCAGGTACGGTTGAATGAATCGTGGGCAAATGGGCGTAGGATCATGATAGTTCTCCTTCTGAAAATCTGCGCAAGTTGAGGTGGACACAAGCTTCCGAGTCTCTTTTAATAGCAACTCCGGAACTGAAGTTAAGAGTTTGTGACGAAGCGGTCAGGTTGGGTGACGAGCGGGACTCTTTTCTGAAAAAGCGGCCTGAGCTATTCTCCACATTCCTGTTTATCCCTTAGAAAGGCCCCATCTATGATCAAAATAGCACTAACCCTGTTAGCACTCATGCTCGTTGTTTCTCCGGCGCCGGCGCAATCGCGTGTTCCCACGCTTGATGATCTCGTGACGCTGAAATCGGTCGGTGGCACGCAAATCTCGCCTGACGGTAAATGGGTCGCTTACACCGTTAGCTATGGCGATTTCAAGGTGGACGCCTTCATAACTCAAATCTGGCTCGCGAACAGCGACACCGGACAGAGTTTTCAACTAACGCGCGGCGATAAGTCGTCGACAAACCCGCGCTGGTCACCCGACGGCAAGTGGCTGGCGTTTCTCAGCAACCGGGTTGAAGACAAGAACCAGATCTTCCTGATCGATCCGACCGGCGGCGAAGCTCGACAATTGAGCAAATCGGAAACCGCAGTTAACAACTTCTCGTGGTCCGAAGACGGCAAGACGATCGCCTATACGGCAACTGAACCGACCGCGCAGCCGTTGAAGGATCGCAAGGAATACTACGGCGACTACGACGTGGTGCGCGCGGGTTACAGCTACGTGCACATTTGGACTCTCGATGTTGCCCAGGCGATGAATGCGCCAATGGCCGGCAAGCAGCGTACAAAGAAAACGGATTTCAGTGTTGATTCATTCTCATGGTCGCCCGATGGATCGACCATAGCTTTCAGCGCCACGCTAAATCCTGATCTGGTTCAGGGCACAACCGGCGATATTTATCTGCTACAGCTGAGCGATGATTCGGTCAGGAAGATCGTCGATCAACCCGGACCGGATACCAATCCGCGCTTCTCGCCTGATGGCAAGCAGATCGTTTTCTCTTCAGTCATGGGCGAAAAGCTTTACTTCGCGAGCAATTCCCGGCTCGCGATTGTCGGCGTTGCAGGCGGCAAACCGAAATCGCTCACTGATACTTTTGACGAGAACCCGGGACTACTCGAATGGAACCGCAACGGAATCTATTTTGCCGGATTGCAGAAAACAGCTTCGCACCTATTTCACGTCGATCCGGCGAGCGCGAAGATCGTTCGCGTTTCGCAACCCGATAACCTGATGGCTGGTTCGTTCTCGTTCACGCGTAGCGCCGACCGGATCGCCTTCACCAGTGCTTCAACGACCAGCATGAACGAAGTATTCGTCTCTGACACGCGAAGTTTTGCGCCACGCAAATTAACTGACCTGAACGAGCAAGCAAAAGCTTTCACGCTCGGCACGCGCGAAGTGATCTCGTGGCCGAGTCAGGATGGCACGACGATCGAGGGCGTTCTCATCAAGCCTGCCAATTTCGATCCGGCAAGGAAATATCCGCTGCTCTGCATAATTCATGGCGGGCCGACAGGAATCGATCGTCCGGTGTTGCTGACACCTGATGCTCGTTACTATCCATCAGACATCTGGGCGGCGCGCGGCGCGTTGATCCTGAAAGTCAATTATCGCGGCAGCGCCGGCTATGGCGAAAAGTTTCGCAAATTGAATATTCGCAATCTCGGCGTTGGCGATGCGTGGGATGTTGTGTCGGGCGTCGATTTCCTGATTGCGAAGGGTTGGGTTGATAAAGACAAAGTCGCCTGCATGGGTTGGAGCCAGGGTGGATACATCTCGGCGTTCTTAACGACCAGCACCGATCGATTTGTGGCGATCTCAGTCGGCGCCGGAATTTCAAACTGGGCGACCTATTACTACAACACTGACATAACGCCGTTCACGATAAATTATCTTGGCAACGATCCGGCGGAAGACCCGGAGATTTACTTGAAGACGTCGCCGATGAGTTACATCAAAAAAGCCAGAACGCCGACGCTGATTCAGCATGGTGAGTTCGACCGCCGCGTGCCGATCGCGAACGGTTACGAACTGCGGCAGGGTTTAGAAAACCGCGGCGTGAAAGTCGAGATGGTTGTGTACAAAGCTTTCGGTCACGGCATTAACAAACCCAAATCGATGCGTGCCGTCATGCAGCATAATCTCTCCTGGTTCAATCATTACATCTGGGGCGACCCGATGCCTGACTTCACCGCGCCGGAATTGCCGAAAAAGAAGGAAGCAACTGACGGCAAGTAGCGAAAGCTTTCACCAAAGTACAGGTTGACGAACCAACGTCCAATTACATGCGCCCTTCGGATTCCTTGCCAATGTAGTTGATGGTTGAATTTGAGGAGCGGCCACTCCTCCTCACCAGCCTGTCAGAATGCCAGTTCCCCGATCAATCCGAATGGGATATTCAAGCTGCGTTGGCAGTGATTGGCGCAAATCAGCAGCAAACTCATAGTGAGCTGGCGGCGCAATTGTGGTCGGAGGGAGGCTCCGGCTCGACTTCGAACCAGAAAGACTGCGCAGACCAGGGGCACTTAGTGCACCGAGGACGCCGCGTCACGTGTTCGGTTCAATATCAGATCTAACGGCAAAATCCCTTTCGCTAGTCCGTCGATAATTACATACGGTTGCATTAGTGCGTCAGCAAAGCGATACCGGATTCTGAAAGGTGGTCCAACCTTGACTAAGATCCGTCCTCGATCCGCCTCGCAAAAGGCCTTTAGGTGCCGAGTATAAAACTCGACTCCGTACCGCTTTCCCGTTAGTTCAGACAGAGGCTTGCTGACGTCACTGGCGTTGAAAAAACCCAACTCGTCCGTTTCGGTAAGCGCACAAGCTAACAAAACTTGCGGGTAGATACTTTTCTGCGAACTGCTTACAGCGGTAACGTAAGCACTTCGTACGTGGTGCGCCTTGCCAATTATGCCGACCGTGCTATCCGCCACGTCAGGCATCTCAATAACGGTTCTATTATGATCCAAGGCCTTGAACCCGGAGTACATCCCGAAATAGTGCGTGTAAAACGGCAGTCCCTGCGAAAGTAGCACGATAAGATCTTTGGCTCTGTCTTCAATAGCCATGCCTGCCTTGGTCATCCCACGATCCACGATCTCCGCGAGTTCACCGCGAGCCATCCGAGGCATTCGTACCTGTACCAAAGAACGTTCGATTGACTTATGCTCTTTGATCAATTCCTCAACCGTATCGGCCACGCCAACAAGCATCAACGTTGTCTCGACAGCGTGATCAGCTAAATTTTTGATTGTGTCAGCAAACAAGATGCGCCCTTCCTCGTCGTACAATTTGTCGAACTCGTCGAAGATGACGATGCGGCTACCACCTAAACGACTAAGTACAAAACGCACATCGTCCGGCGCAATCACGTCTTTGTCCAGAACAGCGTCGAGCAGGCCGTCCTTTTCTTGTCCATCAGAGACCATTTCCCGAAAGGCCTTCTGCCACAGAGTCGAGTAATCATCAGTGCGGTCACAGTTGATAGTTTTGACTGTTAAGCCATGGATACCAGAAGCCTCCAGAAACTCATGCAACACCTTCGCCATAGACGTCTTGCCTACACCGCGTTCGCCATACAGCAAAACGTGGCGACCGGGCGTCACTGCCGCATCGTAGACGTCTCTCGCCTGCTCCAAACGACCAGCGAATAACTCGTATCGATCAATAGGGACGCCGGGGCTAAAACCTTCTCGCAGCCGCGCCCTTTTCTGGACATTGTCCTGAAACTCCACGTTTGCTCGCCTTTCGTTTACCTGAGGTGCTAGTTGGTGCTAGTTGCCGCTAGTTGCTAACAATAGGTGCTAATTTTCGGTAGTGCAATAGGGCCGCGCAAAATAAAACAACACACTTTTCACATAAATAGGGCTTGCCCGATCCCCAACGGCGTGCGCAAGCCTCTCTTCCTGACTTGTTCTTTTACAGCGCCTTTATTGTACTTTGGTGCAGGTTAGTTGATTCTTGACGTAAATCTGTCCGGCATGAGTGGACTCGAGTTGCAGCAGCGTCTGAACGCCTCGAAGCTGGAAGTGCCGATAATTTTCATGTCTACCCACGCCGATGAAGCCACGCAACTAGGCGCTATCAACGCCGGGGCAGCCGTTTTTGCGCAAGCCATTCAGTATCGAATCACTGCTCGCCACCCTAGGTTCGAGATCTCTCTCTAGCATCTGCACCAAAGTACAGGTCACCGGAACCAACGTACAATTTTCGCGCGCTCAGCAACTTCGTACTCTCCTTCCTGTCGGGGAAAACAAACAGAACGAGAGAGGTAAGGGACCATGACGATACAGAAACAACTTTCGTACTTGTCATTCGCGGCCACCATGCTTGTCTTGGCAGCTCTGCCGGCGTTAGCGCAAAACGGATTTGCCGACAATCAAACCGCCGTGGCCACTACCTCCAGTTCCGACCAGATCGCCGGACTCCGCAAAGACCGTTTCAGCATCCCGACCAAAGAATCAAGGATCGTCGTCGCACCGGCCAGCACGGACAATCAACCGTCGTTTCGATTACACAATTCATGCAGTCGGCGAGTGAACCGGTAGTGAGCACTGACAGCAAGGTTTTCGAGTTTACGAGCCTTGAGAAACCCGTTTCAACGAGACTTCTCCTAAGTCGATCACCTTCGTTCCATCGCGTGGACCGAAAATGCCGTGGCAATAACGTAGTCGACAAGTTTCAGTTGTGGGTGGGGCGACTGGGGGGCGCTTTCCGATCGGAAGGCACCTTTCAGTTTTTACACCAGTCTGATGAACTTCGCTGCTGATGGAACACCAAAGCTGAAACGACACACTTTCAGGACTGCGGTGCAGGGGCACTAATTCCGCGTTGGGGCTTTTTTACACGAAGGAAAAGGAAACTTTAGCTCGACTCCGTAGACATTCGTAGCTGCTCGAATTTCGACTGCTGGTGTTTTTATCTGCGGAACGCTGGAGCCCGCCTGTTTGATGAGACGGTCCAGTTTCGGGCAGTTCTCAAATTGGCCCACATAAGAGTACATCCAACCGAATACGGATCCGTCTGTTCCCTGCATAATCCTGATCGAAAAACGACCCTTTCGATCTGTTTTGGCGCTTGCGTCAACCAGGATTTCTTCAAGCTGGTCATCCTCTTCATTCCCGGCAGGCTGTTTTCGTGCGGATTTGAAAGCTACCGATTCGTCAGCAACGGGTTTTCCGTCTGAGTAGAGCAAGACACCTTCCACCGTGATCGTTTTCAACTCAATCGGAGGATAGATTTCGAGGTTTTCGACAATGTCGCCAATACCAATGTTGAAGACGGTCGCGTCTTCGCGCTTGCGCGCCTTCGGATAGTAGAACGTTCCGAAGGGTTCGCTACTCGTCATCTTTCCATCGTTGTTCACTACGATGACATAGCCACCGGGAGGAATCTCATCGATTTCGAAGGCGCCGTTCTTTTCGGTGCAGTCGGCGAGGTACTTTCCTTCGGTGCCGTCGGCGGGAATCAGGTCGAGGCAGACGCCGTTCATGGGTTGGCCCAGCGGATCAATGATGCGTCCGCGGACGGCGTTGTCTATGTCGAACACGATGTCGAGGCCGGCATGCTTATTGGCTTCGAGGATGATTGGGATCTTCTGTAACGATCCTCCCTTTGCATTTCGATCCACGCTTAGTGAATGGTTTACCAGATACTCGTTGACTTTCCAGCCTTTGGGAATTTCTGGTTCGATGAAGTAGCGTCCGGCAGGCAAGTCGTAAACTTCATAGACGCCGTTTTCATCCGTTTTGAGTTCTACATTCCGCTTGCCTCCGGTGATGCGAATCTTTCGACCGGCAAGAGTTTCGTTTCCATCATCGTCAAATCTTAGCGTTCCTGATATGCGGGTCTTGTTACGAACTTTGTTGAGGTTGGTAAGGTAGAGAAGGTCATCACCGGCGTAGTCGATGTGCCTGGACCGGCCGCAGGAATCCGCCACCCACTCAGTGGAGTCCTTGAACCGCCGGAGGTAAAAGAGAAACTTCTCGCCGATGACTTCTTCGTTGAAGGTCCAGATGCAATCAGCTCCACCACCCTGTGCGAAGATCATCTCCTCGCCAACTTTGAGTGTTCCCTTGAACACCTGCTCAACACGCATTGAAGTGGATTTGATTCGATGAATGTCATCCTCTTCATCCGACATTTCTCCAGGCGCCGCGGCCTTTTCAGTCTCTGCCTTCTCAACGGAAACCGCCGTCGCGACAACCACGACATCAGATTCATTGAAATCCTCAAGCACCGTCGGCTTCCCCCCGCACGAGCAGGCTTCGGCCGTTTGCATGCTCAGCAGGAAGATCAACAAGAAGAAGGGCAGAAATAAGTATCGTCTCAAGTTGTATGTATGGTCTCCTTCAGTGGGCCATCGAGGGGCCAAGTGGGCCAACCTTCTGCGCGGAACCACGACTCGAGGTTCAATTGTTGTGGGGAGCTTCGGCTGAAGACCTTCTTGAGGAACTCGCGCATTTTAGAAACCTCTTAGCTCAGGGCCAGCAATATACGCTGTAAATTCCTGCCTGTCATGTTTGTGGGTCGGCTTTGCCCTAAAAGTCGGAACCAAGATTGGAAACAGTCAGTACCACCTCGCGGTAGCGGGTGGGTGCGCAGCCGTACGACGACTGCGTAAACACCTCGTTAGATCAAGGCTGCGTATATTTTGGGTTGACTCTACCCAGATGCTTGAGGGCTGCGCACCCACCCGCTACCGCGAGGTGGTACTGACTGTATCCAACCTTGGTTTCCG
>DASVGE010000296.1:0-23055 GCA_036379695.1 Pyrinomonadaceae bacterium
TCGCCGATGATGTCCTCAGGCTTTTTGTAGTCTTTCAGCAGGTTGTCAATGAGCTCGTTGTCTATGGTCATCTTTTCTCCTGGACCAACCTTAACCGGTTAGTCGCTGAATGACCATTTACACAAAACTTTTTACACCCTCGCGGGTTGAGGTTTTCAGTGGCTGGCATCAAATAGCCCCGGCTTACTTAAGAGTCTACGCAGTGCAGGGATCTTCTTTGGCGGCGCATCAAGTGCATCACAAAACTCCTTCCACTGCTTTTTGGGCACCCTAAATTGCACCTGATCAGCGATGACCTGCTGCGCTGCTGTGAGAGACTGTTCGAGCACAAAGTCACTAATTGTTGTATCTTTAATGCGAGCCGCTTCCGCAATAACCCTCTTTTGAGTTGCTGATGCACGAATACTAAAACGTGAGGCCTTCTGTGTCGAAGCTTTCCGCATTGTGTTTGCCTTTGCCATAAATCTTCTCCTTCTTAAACCGAACCAAGCATATCACGTATGGGCGTACAATGTACGCCCACTTGCGAAAAAAGCCGGCGAAGAAGTTCAACACCGAGTGTCGTAGATTATGCCTGATTGTGTACTGGCACTAATTGTCGGTAGGATTTCTGGCATTTCAGTTCGGGTGTACCAACAAAGGGCAATGGAGCAGGTTATCTCTAGATGCTGGCCAATAAAAACTGTTTGGAGTGGAGTAGTAGATGCCGAAGCTGCGAAATGTGTCTGATATTACCTATATAAGTCCACGTCCAAGATCGAAATGCTCTATGAGCAAATATATGAATCATCGACTCACTCAACGCGGAAGTCGGCGAGCGGAGGTCCTGGCTTCGCGTCCGGCACTATCGAATCAAACTAAGGGCCGTTGAAGAGGAGTTAGATTATCGGAAACTTATCGGGTCCCTTGATGATCCTAAAGAGTATTGTCGAGGCATTATGCCAATGCGTTGGGGCTTGTACGACGACTTGGGCGAAAGACCGGAGACTGAACCAGCGCTAGTTTACTTTGGCGGCTTTAATAAAGATGGACCTCTTGTGCTCGGCCTGGGTGGGTCGTCGCGTCACGTGACTGGTCATCAAGGTGCGTCTACTCGCGATCAGCTACGCCAGTTTTAGTTAAATGGCTTCTGGCAGGCGTTCAACACGGTGGACCGCCAAACCTGCCAAAGTGGGACTCCGCGTTTGACATGGATGACGTGTATGCTGCTATCGCTATAGCTCAGCATTACCTGAAGCCGCCAACTCAAAATCTTGAGTTTGTGGCAAAAACTCTGACCGTAGGACGGGTAGACGGCTATGAGGCATTCATCGGTGTTTCATCGGCAAAGGTTATTCTGGCGACACCGTTATGGGTTGCACAGTCGCCGCCGTATTTAGACGAAGAGAATCATTGGGGACTTGATGATCAATGGGAGACCCGCGATAAGCGTCCGTGACAGAGTATGTTGCAGCAGGAGTATAAGATGGACAAGTGTTTTGTGATGCAGCCGTTTGATGGCGGTGATTTCGACAGTCGCTATGAGGACGTCATCGCCCCAGCAATTCGTGAAGCGGGTTTGGAGCCGTATCGCGTTGATAGAGATCCTAAGGTAAGCATTCCCATTCAGGACATTGAGTCCGGGATTCGTGAATCGCGCCTCTGTCTAGCCGATATTAGTTTAGACAACCCTAATGTTTGGTTTGAGCTTGGATTCGCGATCGCATCATTTAAAGAGGTGGCGTTAATCTGCTCCGATCAACGCCAATCTAAGTTTCCCTTCGATGTACAGCATCGTAGCATCATAAAGTACAGCACGGGCGCACCGAGAGATTTTGAAGTTTTGAAAAGCAGCATCACCAGACGACTTAAGGCGTTGATGCAGAAGTCCGAAACTCTGTTTCGTGCCGCAGATGTTTCGGCCACGAGAAAAATAGAAGGCTTAGAGCAACACGAAGTAGTGACGTTAGCTGCTATCGGTGAAAACATTGATAGAACTGAAGGGTTAGCCAATGTTCGTGCAATCAGGAACGATATGGAGCGATTCGGCTTCACGAGAATGGCGACCACCATCGCATTGAAGACACTTCAAGACCAAGGTTTTATCGAATCCACCTCGTACCAAGATTCCGAGGGAGACTATATAACAGCCTATTCTTTGACTCGTGAGGGTTGGGATTGGATCGTGGACAACAAGGAGCAGTTCGTGTTGCGGCGTGAACCTGAGCCGAAGAACGAAGCGCCCTTTTGACGATGCGTGATCTCAACCAATTCGCTGCCGGCAACTGACATTGTTGTAGGTTGAATGGTTTGAGCAACATGATGCGAGTCTCGTTTGTGACGTAGTTGTGACGCGATTTAGATAAACGCACGAGGAAGCGATCAAGCTGCGTATAGAATTATCAAAAACACCTGCAAAACCACTGTGCAACCTGTTGAATTGAATTTACTTGCTCTTTCCTCGTTGGTCTGATTCGTAATTAGAAGGTCGCCGGTTCAATTCCGGCAGCCGGCTCCACGTAATCTAATCCCTTACAACAATTTGGCGCAACAATCGCCTGCGAAGTTCTTGATTGTCGTTCGCGGCTGGTATAGCATCCGTCCCACAGTCGTCTAAAGGTCCGCATGATCAACCCAGTGCGAAGGCACCCGGTATCGATCTAGCCTGAACAACGGTTCCACTCTCGCGTCACGTCGCGAGGTTCACGGCGAACTTCCTGCCCTGTGTTGAATCATGTCACTTCGCAAACCTTTTTCCCCAGAAAGAAGGAAACGATCATGAAATACACAACGCCAATGACACTGTTGCGCGCCTTGGGCGCTCTCCTATTCGTGGCTGCGCTGTCGCCGCAAAGCGTCGCCCAAACTCCAACCCCATCACCACAAGCAGCGCCCACGCCCGAGTTTCTTTCGGTCACCGTCGTGAGCGTCAAGCCTGAAATGATTGCTGAGTTTCAGAACTTCATGAAAAACACTACTAATCCGGCACTGAAGAAGGGAGGTCTAAAGTGGCGGGAGGTTTGGCAGAATACAAATGCTGCTGGAGATGCGTTTGAATATGTGCTAGTGACTCCGGTGGGCAAATTGGCCGAGTTCGATGGACCAGGTGCACTCGAAAAGGGCCTGGGCGCGCAGGGAGTTCCTGCCTGGCAAGCAAAAGCAGGCAGTCTCGTCAACAGCGTTCGCCGGTTTATAATCCGCACACGACCAGATTTGAGTTTTGTGGGTCAGCGCACCGGACCACCGAAAATGGCCGTCCTCCACTTTGTCCATGTTGCTCCAAATCGTAATGACGATTACGAGAACTACCTGAAGAACGATTTTGTTCCAGCGATGAAGCAGGCTGGTGTCACTTACATGGTGTCGCAGACGATCTTCGGAGGAAATGCCAACGAGTATATTACGCTCACGATGCGAGATACGTTTGCGGAACTCGACAAGGGGCCCGTGCTCGTTCAGGCTCTCGGGCAGGAGGGAGCACAGAAACTAATGCAAAAACTTCCGGCCGGAACAGTTGTTCACCTTGAGCGCTCCCTCACCAGACTCGTACCTGAGCTCAGCATCCTGCCACCGTCGCCGTGAGCGAAACGATTCAGGGCCACCACGCTCCCGGTGGCCCTGAATGATGTAACACAGAGATGCGGCTGGACCGATCTCGGCCCGGCATATGTGTTGCTCCAGACTGATCACGTCTAAGGTTATTTCTGATTGACTTCCTCCGGGGTTGTACGGAGAATGAGGGCCAGTCAGCCCAGGCACCGAACTCTGACTCAACTCAGGACCGTCCAGTTTCTAGACCCTCGCCGGTCTAGTTTGACAGTAGGTTAAAAATTATGACACGTATCCCCCCTCCCGCGTGCTCCGGTCGAATTGTGTTCCTGCTCGCAGTGATCTGCCTGCTCGCAACCTTCACAGGCGTAATCATTGTTAGTGCAAACGACGACAACAACTTGCCGCCATCGCCTGCACCAAGTCAGGTAACAGCCACCAAAACCAGTATTGCCGAACAGTTTGGCAAACTACCGCTCAGCTTCGAGATCAATAAAGGCCAGATTGATGAATCAGTGAAGTTCGTGTCACACGGGCCTGGTTACGATCTCTTTCTGACTGCCACCGAGGCTGTTCTCAAAGTACAAAAACCACCCGCCAAGCAAGCAGACAATGTGCGCGAAGGCACGGTGTTGCGCTTGCGGATGCTCGGCGCGAACGCCACGTCGCAGGTGGAAGGTCAGGAGGAACTGCCCGGCAAGATCCACTACTTCACCGGCAACGATCCAGCGAAGTGGCGCCGCAATATTCCCACTTACAAAAGAGCGTACTTCAAGGACGTCTATCCGGGAATCGACGTGGTCTATTACGGCAAACAGCACGAACTCGAATACGACTTCGTCGTGGCCGCGGGTGCGAATCCAAAACTCATCAGATTCACTGTCGAAGGCGCAGACCAAACTCGCCTCGATAAGGCCGGCCGATTACTGCTCAGTCTCAAACACGGTGAAGTCACCCTGAACAAGCCCGTGATCTACCAGCTCAACGAGAATGGTGGTCGCAACGAAGTAAAAGGCACGTATGTCATTAAAGGAAACGAAGTCAGGTTCAAACTCGAGCGATTCGACTCCAGCAAACCACTGATAATCGATCCGGTACTTTCATACTCAACCCTGCTCGGCTCCGGCAGCAACGATCAGGCTTTCGGAATCGCAGTCGATTCACAGGGAAACGCGTACGTCACCGGCACGACCGACGGCACGACCTTCCCCACTACTCCAGGAGCTTTCAAATCAACGTCGACTCGCAGCGGCGCCTTCGTTACAAAACTCAACCCGACTGGTACCGCACTGGTCTATTCAACGTACCTCAGCGGTGAAGGGTCCACGAATGGAACCAGCATCGCCGTGGACGCCAATGGAAACGCTCACATTACCGGAAGCACAACGGCGCGCGACTTTCCCATCGTCAATGGCCTAAAAACAACCAGCAACTTCTTTAGGACCGGTGACGCCGCCGACAACTGGAACAATCAAAATTCAGGTCTCGTTGGTGACGTGAGTGTGATAGCAGTCGCTCCAAGCGCACCCAACACAATCTACGCCGGAACCTCGGACGGAATCTATCGCAGCACTGATGGCGGAACGACGTGGACCAAGACACCTTCCGCCGGCTTATCAAGCGCCACATTTGCCAGCGCGTTAGCAGTAGACCCCACCAACTCTTCAGTCCTTTACGTATCCATTTTCAGTGGACTCTCAAAATCAACTGATGGTGGTAACAACTGGACTCCGATTAATACTCAACCCCTGAGCTTTTCATCCGTGAGTACTATCGTGTTCGACCCGGTCACGCCTTCGACAATGTATGTCGGCGCCGGTAATGGTGTGTTCAAGAGCACAAACAGCGGCGCGAACTGGATCGCACAAAACAACTTTAGCGTGCCGGGCACTCCAGGTATTCGCGCCCTCGCCATCGATCCAACGTCGCCCCTGACGATCTACGCCGGCACGTCTGGCAACGGTTTCTTTAAGTCAACAAATGGCGGAGGGGTTTGGACGGCGATGAACACTGGGATGGGCGGCTCCAATCCGACAAACATTACGGTCATTGCGATTGATCCCTCCAACACGTCAACGATTTATACGGGCCATAATTTTTCGGGAGGCATCAACAAGAGTACAAACGGCGGCGCTTCGTGGACTCCGCTCACCAACGAGGTGCCGCAAGGTACGGTCATCGCGATGGTGGCAACGTCTTCAGCCGTTTACGTGTCACTCGGCAATGGCGTTCTCAAATCCACGAATGGAGGAGCTAACTGGTCCAACGTTAATAACGGTCTATGGAATACCTTTATTCGAACCCTCGTCAAACATCCTTCAGATTCATCCATCTTGTACGCGGGAACAGGCTCAGCTTTTATCTCGGACGCCTTCGTCACTAAACTGAACTCATCCGGCTCCGGCGTGTTGTTTTCAACGCTACTCGGAGGAAGCAACGAGGAGACCGGCAACAGCATTGCCGTCGACTCAAGCGGAAACATCCACGTCGCAGGCCAGACAAACTCTTTGAATTTTCCCGTTGCGAACGCCGTACAATCGGCGCCGCCCACTACCGACAACTGCTTCAACGGATTCGTCACGAAGTTGAATCCTGCTGCTCCGGCTTACGTTTTTTCGACGTACCTCCGCGGCAGCCAGTGTGATACGGCGCACGGCGTCGCCGTCGATAGCTCCGGCAATGTTTATGTAACGGGCACAACGTCTTCCAACGACTTCCTCATCGCAAACGCATTTCAGCCAAACTTCGCCGGTCAACAATTCGGCGGCTCAGATGCCTTCGTCACCAAACTCACGGGCAGTGGTTCACTGCTTTATTCAACTTACCTTGGTGGCTCTGGTGGTGAGACTGGCTTCGCAATTACGGCGGACTCTTCCGGAAACGCTTACATCACCGGCACAACCAGTTCCACGAACTTCCCCACGAGTAGTCCGATTCAAGCAACGAACGGAGGAAGTAGTGGTGGTAGCTCCAATGGAGACGTATTTGTAACGAAGCTGAGCGATGGCGGAGGGGCACTGGTTTTTTCGACCTACCTCGGTGGAGCAGGATTTGAGATAGGTCGCGGCATTGCTATCGACTCAGCCAACAACGTCTATGTAGCCGGATCCAGCGATTCGGGAGATTTCCCACTCGTTGCGGGCGCACTGCGCACCAAGAGCCCGCTCTTCAAAAGCACCGACGGCGCCGCCAGTTGGACCAACGACAATTACGGTGTAGCCGCTGCTGTGTCCAGCAGTTTCGGAGGGAGTCAGATTACGGCTTTAGCAATTGTTCCGTCGGTGCCTTCAACTATTTATGCAGGATCAGGTAACGGCGTTTTCAAGAGCACGAACGGTGGCAGAACGTGGACGCCGATGAACAACGGTCTTACGAGCCGTAACGTGAGCGCACTCGTTATCCATCCAGGGGCAGTTAATATTCTCTATGTAGCGGTTAGTACTTTTGGTGGCGGCAGCGGCGTCTACAAAAGCACGGACGGCGGAGCCACCTGGAACCTCCGCAACAACGGAATCATTCATACGTCGTTTAATACTCTTGCTATCGATCCGGTCACACCGAATACGCTCTACCTGGGTGCGGGTTGTTGTGCCGCCGGAAGTCGCATCTACAAGACTACGGATGGAGCAGATAATTGGACGCCGATCGCGAGTGCACCGCCTTTGGCCCCGGCGCAAATCGCTATCGATCCGTTGAACCATTCGACGGTCTATGTTGCCGACTCAGTGACCCCAGGCGTGCTTTACAAAACTCCCGACGCAGGAACAACCTGGCAAAATCTCGGGTTGCCAGTGGCGGGTTCAGCCGCACGCTCTGTTGCCGTCAGTCCGCTTACCGCGGGATTAGTGTACGCCGGCACGGACCAGGCTTTATTTAGAAGTGTCGATGGTGGCGGCAACTGGTCCCAGATACCTTCGCTGTCAGGAAAGGTCGTTTTCGATCCGGTCAGTGCATCAACCCTCTATTTGTTAACCAATCCGTTTGCCTTTAACCCGCAGGGACTTCTCAAGAGCACTGACAACGGGCAAACGTGGTTTCCAGTGAACAAGGGACTAAACACGCCTCAGGCTGTAGCGCTTGCGATTGTCCCGCACCGGCCTTCCACGTTGTATCTCGCGTCGGCCCCAGCCAGCGGTTCCGATGCGTTTGTCACTAAAATTAATTCGGCCGGCAGTGCCCTGGTTTATTCAACATTCATCGGTGGGTCTCCCAATCCTCAAAGTTTCTCCAGCACTAACGGTCAGGCTGCCGGCGTCGCCGTCGACTCCTCGGGTAATGCTTACGTCGCCGGAGTGACGGCGTCGCTGGGATTCCCGGTCACGCCTGATTCATATCAGCCTTTCAACCGCGGTTTCAATGATGCCTTCATTTCGAAGCTTGGGACTTCGTACACCATCAGTGGTCACGTGTTGAATGGAGGCAATCCCGAGTCTCCACTGTTTGAGGCAGAAGTTGTTTTGAACGACGGCACGTCCTTAACGAGTGTGTTTAGCGAAAGTGACGGCTCTTACCAGTTCTCGAGATTGCGTGAAGGAGGAAACTACACGGTAAGCGCGAGCATACCTCACTTCACCCTGACACCAACGAGTCATACCGTCAACAATCTCAACAGCGATCAGGTCTTGAACTTTAGCGGCCTCATCAGTGATGCGGAGTTCTACATTATTAGCGGACAGATAACCGAGAATGGTGCTCCTGTACCCGGCGTCACGGTGACGCTCACCGGAACTCACTCCGGCGTAAGAACTACCGATAGCAACGGCAACTATTCATTCGTGCAAATCATCGGCGGCAATTACACCGTAACTCCGTCGATCGTCGGTTTCAACTTTAGTCCCGGGAGCCAAACGTTCAACGGCCTGAACGCTAACCAAACCGCAAACTTCGCAGCCACACGCCAGAGTTTTGTGGTCACAAACGATAACAATCACGGCGCCGGATCCTTGCGCGACGCCATCATCAACGCGAATGCGACGCCCGGCAAAGACACGATTACATTCAACATCCCGGGCGCCGGAGTGAAGACGATCAATCTCGTGATTTCATTGCCTGACATTACCGATCCCGTGGTTATCGACGCGACCACTCAACCCGGATACGCGGGCACACCGCTTATCGAACTTAACGGAGCGGCGGTGGGCAGCAATGGGAACGGCCTGGTTATCAAGGCGGGCGGCAGCACAGTGCGTGGTTTAGCGATTGGTGGTTTCAACAACGGTATCGGCATCCTGTTGAATGCCTGCAACAACAATGTGATTCAGGGGAATTACATCGGCATCGCCGCGGACGGAACAACAATGCGCGCGAACACTCGCGGCATTCAGCTTAACAACTCATCAAACAACGTCATCGGAGGAACCACGAGCGCCACACGCAACGTGGTCTCCGGCAACTCAAATGGTATCGAGCTCTCCGGTAACGCCAACGTTGTGCAGGGAAACTTTATCGGAACGAACGCGGCCGGAACCGCTGCGATTCGCAACTTCACCGGAGTAGTAATTTTCAACTCGCAGTTTACGGACAACCTCATCGGCGGCACTGCGGCTGGAGCAGGTAATCTCATTTCGGGAAATTCAACTGCAATCTCGACGAGCGGCAACGCCACCACGATTCAAGGTAATCTGATCGGAACAGACGTTACCGGCACACTCAAACTTCCCAACTCGTCCGGTATCCAGTCTTCGGGGCTGAACACGCTTATCGGCGGCCTCACAGCAGGCGCCAGAAACGTCATCTCAGGTAATCAGGGAGACGGTGTTTCCATCCGCGGGACCGGAAGTGCAGTACAGGGCAATTTCATCGGAACAGATATCACCGGCACTTTGGCTCTTGGCAACAGTGGTAATGGTGTTGTTGCCGGCGACAGTGTGTTGATCGGCGGTACTGTGCCTGAGGCCCGAAACATCATCTCTGCAAATAGCAGTTTTGGAAACGTTGCGGTGGGTTTGAATGGCTCCGGAGCAGCAACCACGGTGCGCGGTAATTACATCGGTACTGACGTCACCGGCACTCGCGCCCTCGGGGGCTCATCCACAGGCATCAATATCTTAAGTAGCAACAATATTATCGGTGGTGTTGTTGAAGGCGCCCGAAACGTCATTTCGGGAAATCTCGTCGGCATTCAAATCGGCGGTTTCTCGGGAACAGTCGGAAACGTCATTCAGGGAAACTATATCGGACTGAACGCAGCTGGAACCGCACCGCTACCAAATACGGGCCAGGGTATTGCGATCACTGGCGCCGTGGCTAACACGATCGGCGGTACGCAGAATGAGGCCGGCAACAAGATCGCTTTCAACGGTGGTCCAGGACTGACGATCTCCACCGGTCCCGGCAGTGGCAATACCATTCGCCGCAATTCCATTTTTTCAAACAACGGCTTGGGAATCGATCTCGGAGCAAACGGTGTCACTCCGAATGACGGCGTCGATGGCGATACTGGTCCAAACCAGTTGCAAAACTTCCCCGTCATAACGAGTGTGACGTCGGCGAGTAACAGTACGACGATTCAGGGGAGTTTGAAGTCGATACCGAATACGACTTTCGACGTCGATTTCTATTCGAATGCGAGTGTCGATCCTTCAGGAAATGGAGAAGGAGCTCAGTTCTTCGGTACGACGTCGGTAAACACGGATGGCAACGGCGATGGCACGATCAATGTGACGTTCCCGATTGGTTTAGCGTCCGGCCGTGTCATCACGGCAACGGCGACTGATCCCAATGGAAACACATCAGAGTTTTCGGCAGCCGACGCTGCGGGTGCTGTCGGCAGCCTGCATTTCAGCGTGAATTCAATTGCAGCCATCGAAGATGTTGGTACGCTTCCAATAACTGTTCTGCGCACGGGCGGAAGTTCCGGTAGTCTGACTGTTGATTTTGCAACCGCCAATGGCACGGCCATCGCGGGTCAGGACTATACAGCCACTTCAGGCACGTTGACTTTCGCCGCCGGTGAAACAAGCAAGACTATACAGATCCCGATTGTTGATGACGCCACGACAGAACAGGATGAAACCTTCACAGTTTCGTTGAGCAATACACCAACGCTTGAGTCTTTGGCAGCGCCGGCGAATCTGGTGGTCACTCTGCATGACCGCACCACAACTCCGATTCTGTTTATCAACGATGTAATTGTCACTGAAGGCAACACGGGCAGCACAACCGAAGCGCTGTTTATTATCAGTCTTTCAGCCGCTACTGGCCGTACCGTGAGTCTCGACTTTGCGACAGTGAACTTCGGCGCGTTCGGTGGCGCCAAGTGCGACGCCAGCGCGGGCATTGATTACGTAAGTGCCTCCGGCAAGTTTACCTTCACACCCGGCATCACATCATTTGCGGTCCCGATAACGGTTTGCGGAGACACAAGTGCTGAAGCAAATGAAACGTTCCGCGTTGCTTTAACGAACGTTACCGGCGCAGCCGTTGTCGCCAATCAGGGCTTTGGTGGGATCCTCGATGACGACGTGCTTGGCCTGCTGATCGAGGAGTCGGGTCCGATTCCGGGTCAGGCCGCAGCTTTAGAGGCGGTGCTCGGACTTAGAGATCCTTTCAACCTCTTCATGCCGGAGTGGTATACGCCCGGGGTTAACGAGAATACGCGGGTGATGCTGTTTGCTCAGAATTTACAGTTGAATCCAGGCGAGGCGCCGTCAGCGGTGCGGGTGATACTGCAAGCCAGCACCGGTCTGTTATTCAGCATACCGGCCGAAGACGTGCGACCACTACGCGATTCCGAGTTCACACAAGTGGTCTTCCGGTTGCCGAATACGGTACCGCCCGGCACCTGCACGGTCAGTATTTTTGCCCACACACGCCAGAGCAATACCGGCACCATCAGGGTTGTACCGTAAACAGTAGGGGTGGCCCTCCGCCCCTACAGTTTGCTCACTTCTTCCTCTGTCGTTGTCTACGTCTGATCGGCGTGCGTTTTTTAAGCAGGTCAGGATGGCGGCGTTCGATGATGTAGGCTAACGATTGATATCTCATCTCCAGCAGCGAGGCTGCGTGAGTCACGCGGCCGTCAACTTCCGCCAACGCCCGCTTAATTACTACGCGCTCATGTTTCTCTAACTGTGCTCGCAGTCCACCCGGCTCGTTCAATAAGATTTGTGTCGCCTCGTCAGCGCTCAATTCTGTGTTTATGCTGTCGAGAACCCTGCAAGCGACGTCGGCCAACCTGAGCTTGATGTCGGGGCTTTGAGAGTTTGCGAGCCACTCGCGGGCTTGTCGATACGCAGCCTGCAATACCTCTGGTGAAAACTCCTCAATTTCTTCGATCAGCGTGAGTGCTGCCAAGCCAGCAACATTCAAAGCATTTACCCGGTGGGCAGCCTCAATCGCCTGACGAAAGATGAACCGAGCATGAGCCGTCCGGTCCAACCTTGCTAAGGCCACTCCTTGAGTTATCAGAGCTTCCGCCATCATGCAGGAATGTCCACTTTGCTTCAGAGCGGACACCGCTCGACGCACTAAGCGTTCGGCCTCAACCACTCTTCCTTCCGCAATCAATACCTGAGCCCTGCTTTCATCAATCTCCGCAGTGCGAGCTTTGTCTTTAAACCTAGCTGTCAGACGGCGTGCCTCGTTAAGATATTTGTGTGCTTCTTTGTAGCGGGACAGCTTAAACAGTAAGAACCCGACGTTGTTGATTACATCAGCACGAAACATCTGGTTGTGGACTAATCTAAATTGCTTTTCAGCTTCCTTATATTCATTGATTGCTCGGCGAAAGTATTCAATTCTGTTTTCTGTCGTGGCAAGGTTTCGATGAACAATTGCAAGTTCGCTATGGTAGCCGCCCTTAATGGCGGGGTTGGTGATCTTTCGGAAGAGGGCCTCATTTTGATTGAGAAGTTCTAAGGCTTCGTGAAATCGTCCTGCTGTCCATTCAACGGTAGTCAGTTTTAGAAGCGCCCTTGCTCTGGCAGCGCCCTCAAACGTCAGCTTGTTCAATGCCTCCTGGAGCCATGATCGTGCTTCGTTCAGCGAGCCTTCTCGCCAATAACAGAAAGCGATCTCTGATTGCGCGACCGCGACCTTGGTTGTGTCTCTGCTTGACTCGAAATAAGTCATGCTCTGAGTTATGAGGTTTTTGGCAACTTCCTGAGCGTCGCGAATCTGATTCTTACTTCCGATCCAACTCGTCAGAATACCCACGCATAACAAGACCTCAGCAGCGACGGAGGAATCTAGTCCTGTTGTTTTGGGAGATTCTCCTACACCCTTCCATAGGGGGCGCACTGCTTCCTGCGCAGCCGCATAATCGCCTCTATCTTTTTGTTCTAAGGCAGTCTTACACCTGAGCAGAGCTTCGTCATTCGCATTCAGGTGCGCTGTCTCCAACTTAGGTGAGGCCATCTTCACGAAGATTAACCCTTTGTCAGTGAGTGTAATAAGTCTTGTTTACCAGCGCCGGATATTAGCCATAGCGCGGGAGGCCGTGTCAATAGTCGTATATGTAATTACACTATCATGTTTTCTTGCCAGTTGACTGGCATCCTCAAAGGAGAAATAGACAAAATGAGACGTTTGGCATTAACAATCACCCTCGCATGCGTACTTTCTGGTGCAGCTCACGCTGGTGAGATGCCTTCCACGGGTGCGCCGACGCCACCACCACCAAGCACGACAACGGCCGCCGGGGAGATTCCTACCACCGGTTCGGCAGCGCCTGGGGAAATCCATAGCACTGGTGCACCTCAGGAATCAGATACGGTGTTAACGATCATCCTGACGATTATCGGTTTCGTTCGCTAAAGACTTTGCTTAGTTTGCTGCCCAGAAAACCTGCCTTTGGGCAGGAGGGTAGATGTGTGTTCAATGTGAGGTGAAGATCAATTCCGCCTTACAAAGAGACTGGCATGAATTTCGAGTTGGCACCTCGCTACCGAATCTTGCGAGGTTCCTTTATCGGCAGATATAAACGCCTCCAATCTCGATTGCCTCACACCACGCCCAGAAGTGTGGGGCCGGGAGCGTCGTCGGTGGGCCTTGGTGAGGGGGCCAAGCGTGACGCCCCCGCTTTTTGGTTGGAAACAGTCAGTACCACCTGCGGTAGCGGGTGGGCGCAGCCTTCAAGCAGGTTATGCAGTTGTCGCACGGCTACGCACCCACCCGCTACCGCGAGGTGGTACTGACCCGACCCAACAGTGATTCTGACTTTTGAGGCAAAAGCATCTGACTTCTCATAAAGATGAACGGCTATTTCGGCGTCTCGAACAAATTGCGCGCGCTTGCGGGTTTGGCCAGGGATGGCAGGAAGCTAAAGTCTGCCGGCGGCTTAGGGGCCACCGCCAGGGTGGCGAAGTTATGACAACCCACACACGACCCTGGTCCACCCTGCCCGGGAATAGACTCGGTGAAGTTCTGTATATACGTCTCGAGGGTAATGTTTGAAAGCATCGCCGGCACCGCGTTCGCCGGCAAAGGATTGCCCTCTCGAGGTTCGACGGTGCCACCCCATTGCGTTCCGATCAACATGTAATACTGGAGCGGTGTGTTGACCGCAGCTAAAGCGCTTTGCCACTGCTTATTGAGCTGACCGGTTGTCGGGTAGATTTCAAAGCAGCGGGTTGCTTGCGGCATTGCGCTCGCGGGGTTCGTATTGCCTGTGGCGTAAGGCTGAGTCGGATTCCACGGGAATTTCTTAGGCCCGAAACCATTTGTACTGGGTCTGATGTTAGTGGCTTGAATACCGGAGTTCAGTTTGTAGTACGAGTAGCGCTTCACATTCGGGTCAGGCGAGGCTGGTCCACAACTCGGCTTATTGATCCAATTCGTGCTCGAATTGGTGCCACAGCCATTACGAACATTGCACGGCGCCTGCGCCATCGGTGCGTTGTCCACGTGCTCGAAAGTTGCCCAAATCCATTGCGGCAACAATTGGGGATTGCACGACACGACCGGATTGCGTTGCACGATGTGCATGCCTACCAGGCCCAACAGCACGCGGCTGCAAATCTGTCTACCACCATTGACGAGATCCCCAGGAACGGCGATGTACGCGAGTTGGGTGTAATAGCGTGACGGGTCGTCGCCCTTATCCTGGTTGATGATGCGCCACGCAGTTTTGATCTCAATGGAACCATTCGGACCAACCGGGGTTGTGGCTGACGCCGTGAATTGAACTCCGTCCGGATTGTTCTTGATGAAATTGGTTTGCCCCTGCGTGGTTGTTAAGGTCTCGGCTGGTTTTCCGTTGGGCGCCAACAAAAATTGAGCTTCAACATCATTGACGCGACGTTCGTAGATGGTCCAGTTCCCATTGATATCAATCAACGGGAGATTGGTTGATGCCTGGAAATACTCGTCGTTATTCGGCATTGGCTGTCCCTTGCCGTTTGAGCCAATGAAGTAAAACGGCAAGGCGACTCGTCTGCAACTCGCGATGACAGGCGAATTGCCGAAGAGTTCATTAACCTTCCGATACTTTTGGAAAACGCGAGTACCGGGCGCCGTCAATCCCTGGGCCGGTGGCTGATTAACTGCGTTCGCCGCCCAGTTGAGCGCAACGAACATCTGCCACGCCATATTGTCGAACGGCGTTTGCACGTCTTTGTCCGGCATGGTTGGAAAATCGCCGAACAGTCCCGAATAGCCGTCGCCCTTCACCTGCAATGGCGGATCACCGGTGATGTAAGCCGGCAGTTTCGAACACAGTACATTAGAACCATCGGCACACAGTTCCGCTTTCGGAACATACTGGTTTTGCGCAGCGGGTCGATGATGCACGACTAACGCCGTTGACATGAAAAGCATCGCGGACATCACTAACAACTTCTTCATGGGGCCTCCTTTTTAAGTCGCGCTATGAGCACGTCGAGCAAGTTGTCGTTAGGGTAAACACGCCACCGCCTACTTGATTGGTCTTACGCTTTCAATTCTGGGTGTGAGATTTTTTGAGACTGCGGTCTGGACAATCTGTCGCTACTACGGCGCTTCTTATAACCTTTACGACGGCGGGTTGTCCATAATGATCATTCTGGTGGAAGGCCGATGCCGCGCCGGCCATCAAACTTATAAGAAGCCAGTGGGCCGTTGGCGTCCACATAATGAAAGAAAGCCTGTATCCAATAGTTCCCGTCGAAACGCTCGCGCCAATGCGGAAGCTCACGACCCTTGTACACGATCATGTCGCCACGGTGCAGCGTGATCGAGCGCGGCTGTTGGTGAGTCTCGAGCCAGAGGGGCCAGGGTTCCGGCGCGTCGTATCCTAAGGTGAGCGAGGCGCTGATTTCGCAGGCATGGCGGTCCTGGTGTCTATGTAGAACCGAGCCTGATTCGTAAATTCGCAAGTAAGAGTAGGTGGGGAATAAGGTCAAGCCGGTGGCCTGTTCCATTGTTGGCTTGAGGTGAAGAAGAATACTTTCCATCAGCGGGTCGGCGTAACGGTCGCGCATTAGAGGCTTCTCCTCCCGTCGCCGAAAACTGTTGGCGTCCAGCATCAAGGCATACGTCGCATAAATGTCGAGGTGATGTAGTTCGAAAACTTTGCGGGCCACGAGGTAACCGTCTCGCTCGAACGAGCCGTCATTCAAACAGTTCATTGCTTCATCACCCCTGTGCTAACTTACCTGATTAATGCTTACCAATAAACACCTGGATAGTTATCGGAACAATGGTTACCTGGTCATTGAAGAGTTTGCGCTGGGGGTCGAATGTGATCAGCTCAGAGCACGGGCAGCGGAGCTGGTCCAGGAGTTTGATCCGGCGGAAGTTGTCTCGATCTTTACGACGCGCGAGCAGAATCGAATCGCCGATGAATACTTCTTAACCTCAGGAGATCAGATTCGTTTCTTCTTTGAGGAGAATGCTTTCAACTCTGACGGCACGCTCAAGTATGAGAAGGAGAAGTCGATCAATAAGATTGGACACGCACTGCACGATCTCGATCCCGTATTCAATCGCTTCTCGCGCAATCAAAAGGTAAAAGAACTAGCCGCGGCTCTCGGATTTGAAAACCCGTTGTTGCTGCAATCGATGTACATCTTCAAGCAGCCAAACATCGGCGGTGAAGTAACATGTCATCAGGACAGCACGTTTCTTTATACAGAACCGATCGATATCGTTGGTCTATGGTTCGCCCTTGAAGATGCGACGATTGAGAATGGCTGTCTATGGGCCATCCCGGGCGGGCACAAGCGCGGCTTGAAATCACGCTGGGTGCGATCACGCAATGGGGGGATGGAGTTTGAGATCTACGACAACGAACCGTGGCCCGAAAACGAACTTGTGCCACTCGAAGTTAAAAAAGGAAGTCTGATTCTCCTGCACGGACTGTTACCACACCGCAGCTTCGAAAACAGATCGCCTCAGTCGCGCCACGCCTACACGCTGCACCTCATGCACGCCCGCGCCAATTACCCGAGCGACAACTGGTTACAAAGATCTGCGATGCCGCCAAAAGGCTTTATTTAGCCGCAAAAAGGCACAAAAGGCACAAAAACAGCTTGATTGCTCCTTCGATTTTTTGTGCCTTTTGTGCCTTTTTGCGGCTAATTATTAGGTCTTAGGAGACCGCGGAAGATGCCCTGCACGCGCACCTGGTGTGCGGGAACTGTGAGTGGTTCGAGTTGGGAATTCGCCGGCTGAAGCTCAACGTTCATGCCGCGACGGTAGATCCTCTTCAAGGTGGCACGGTTCTCTTCGATGAGCAGCGCTACGACGATCTCACCATCACGCGCATCGGTACGATTCTCGATCAACGCGATGTCGCCGTCGCAGATATGTTCGTCGATCATCGAGTCGCCATTTACACGCAAGGCATAAACTCGATCCGGCTTCACTCGTCCGAGCAGAAAGCGTGGCACCGGTATACGCTCGTCGGAATCGACCACTTCAAGCGGAGCTCCTGCCGCAATCCCACCTAGCAGCGCAACTTCACAAAGCTGATCGCTGCTCTTGTCTTCGACTTTGACGTTCAACGCAAACGATCCGTCTTCGTGTTCGCGCAGCAATAGACCACGACGCTCGAGTGCGGCAATGTGCTTCGCAATCGTAGCGCGTGATTTAACTCCAAACTGTCGCGCGATCTGTGCGTAAGAGGGAATGTATCCGTGACGTTCCTGGAACCGGGTGATGTAATCGAGAATCTCTTTTTGTCGCTGCGTTCGTGGGAGCATTGCTATTCGGAAGCTCTCGATCGTTCCCGCCTTGATTGTTGGAGAGATAGTCGGCCGCTAAGGGTGACGAGGCATTCTATGGTGCGCAAAGCAATGCGTCAAGGGTTTGACGTGATCAATTTTCAGCGAATCGAATAACGCACGAGTGTGCGCGGAAAGATGCGAACTTGTGGTGGCATCTGAGCAAACGTTAGCGATGGTCCCTGGAGCACAGCGTCCGCTTTCTTTCCGTAGATCGCTTCATTCAGATCGTTGTCAGGACTGATCACCGCTCCCTTCAAAGCAGCGCCGATGAACACACCTTTACTTCGTGAGTAAGAAAGAATGCCGGCATCGAGGCGCGGGTTGGTCGAAGCGGCTGCCTCGCGACCTACTGGACCAGCAGCGATGCCTGCTTCACCGCCGAGTTCAAACTTGTCTTTGAGCAAACCATCGAGTCCACTCTGGTTCATGATGAGTAGAACGTAATCAGTTCGTTGTGCGCCGATCTGTGGTCCAAAGCTTCCGCCACCCAGATTGAAGAATGCAGGCGCACTCCAACCTCCTTTGACGCGGCGGCTAATCACACCCTGTCCACCTCGTCCGCCGACAAGAAAAGCCGCCTTGATCACGTCGGGAAAAACTGCGATCGCTTCCGCGGTGTCGAGCAGTTCCTTTGGAATGGCTTTGTCCTTGACGTTCATGATCTCGGTGAATGTTTTGGCAGCATCACTCGAATGACGCGCGGCGTCGTGAGTGCGCGATTTTTTCTGTGCCGGTGTGATGATGGCTGATACGAGAAGTACTGCGATGATGGCTGCGGCGCACAAGATGCGAACTGATGACATATAAAATCTCCCCCTTAGTTGATGAAGTCGCACTTCAACTGATCTGAAGTATCATAAATAAGCCAGAATAGAACAAGTTAGAAAAGAACAAGTCAGGAAGAGGGGCGTGCCCCCGCTGTTCGGGTTCACGAGCGGGGGCAAGCCCCTCTTCCTGACTTGTTCTAACTGAAGTCCTAAAACCACAATTTGTTAGCCCACATTGTTGCGGAAATTTGCCGCATTTATTTCTTGACTTTCGCCTGTGAGGAATAATACATTGCGCGCGCTTCAAGTCGCATATGTAAGAGGTCTAATGGTAATGCCCCCCGCCCAGGCCTCGGACAAGTATGCTTCCACTCACAGAGTGCTGCGCTTTAACGGCTCGAGTTAGTGAGGTTCCAGACCTAACTCCGCCGGCAAGAGTTTTACAACAAACGGGCTAATTTTTTCTTCAGAAGGTCCACCGGGCGCTTTACCAGACCGCGAGCTATTGGTCTGTAACGCGTCGCAGATTAGACACCAACAGATACCGAGTATTTCCGCGCGATCGGCTATACGTGTCGGAAATTCTCAAACAATCAACCGGAGTAATGGAGACCTGCTTCAGATTTTTGAAACGGGGCTCAATAGGAGGAGTTTACCGATGGCGTACATCTCCAAGCGGAATAGAAAAAAAGAAAAGGACAAGCAAACAGCAGCGAACAATCGCGCTGAGCTGATTGCCGCCGGATTCAAACGGCGCGATCTGCTCAAGATGGGTCTGCTTACCAGCGCCGGTATGCTGATCCCGAAAAAAGGTCTCAGCGCTCACCCACTCAACACCATGGGCGCGTTCGATGACGACGAACCCAACAGTCCCCCCACCACACCTTTTCAGGAACTGATGCCGAGACTTCCGGTGCTGGCGCCAGTTGCCTCGTTAACCCCGGCGCCGACAATCGCGCCGAACACAGCCGCCGGCGAAGCGCGCACGGTTTCACACCAGGCATTCGCACAGTTCCCGCCGCAACGCTTCTATGAAATGTCGCAACAGGCTGGATCGGTGTTAATGGCTCCCGCGGGCGAGCTGCCACCGCAACCAATCTGGGGCTTCAACGGCATCACCCCTGGTCCACTAATCGTCGAGCGTTATGGAAATCTCGGCAGTCCCGGCAATGGTTCAGTATTGCTGCGCTTGCGCAACAACCTGCCGGCAAACAATGGCGGCTTCGGCCTTCCGTCCGTCACCACCCACTTGCACAACGGCCATACACCGCTCGAGAGCGACGGATTCCCATGTTTCTTCATGGAACGAGGACAGTTCTACGATCATCACTATCCGAACGTGTATGCGGGCATCAACTCGACGCATCCCGGCACTGGCGATGTCAGAGAAGCGATGCACACTTTGTGGTATCACGACCACCGCATCGATCACACCGCAGAAAATACTTACAAAGGTCTGGCCGGCAGCTACATCCTGTTCAATGAGTTCGATACTGGCGATGAAAACACTGGATTCCGTCTGCCGAGCTTCGGCGACGGTCAAAACCCGCTCACCAGTTTCGATATCTACATGGTGTTCAACGACAAGGTCTTCGACAACCAGACCGGATTGCTGAAGTTCGATCTGTTCAATACGGACGGAATCCTGGGTGACAAGTTCCTCGTCAACGGCAAGATACAACCTGTGTTGCACGTAAGCCCGCGCCGGTATCGTTTCCGCTGGCTGAACACCGGCCCGTCGCGCTTCTACCAGATGTTCGTGCTGGGACCAAACAACAGCACCAAGTCGTTCTGGCAGATCTCGACGGACGGCAACCTGATGGAGCGGCCCGTTCAGGTAAACAGCTCCCGCTTCTCGGTGGCCGAGCGCGTTGATGTGATCGTCGATTTCACCAACGACGCCGGCAAGACGTTCTACCTCGAGAATCGCCTGGAGCAGGATGACGGCCGTGGACCAACGGGAGACGTGCTCGCCGCTGGTCAGGGAAACAAGATACTGAAGATCGTCGTCGACGGTCCGGTGGTGCCTGACAACAGTGTCAATCCCGCGAATATCCCGGCTGGTGTCTACTTCTACCAGTTCCCGAACACTACCGAGGCGCCGCGCATCACTCGCACCTTCCGGTTCGAGCGAGGCAACGGCCAGTGGCAGGTCAACGGCCAACTCGTCGGCGGCTGTAATCAGGCCCCACGTTTCAGGATTAAGCGAAACAGCGTGGAGAAGTGGGTTTTCCAGAACAACTCCGGCGGTTGGCAGCATCCGATCCACATGCACTTCGGAGAGTTCCAAACCCTTTCGATAAACGGTAACCCACCCGCAAACTCGGGACTGATTACGAAAGGCCGTAAAGATGTTTTCAGGTTGGAGCACAACATGGAAACGACGGTTTACTTCCGTTTCCGCGACTTCGTCGGGAGAATCCCCCTGCACTGTCACAACGTGGTTCACGAAGACCACGCCATGATGGTGCTCGGCTTAATCGACGACGTTGGCGACAACAGAACAAACCCGTAGCCGCTGCTGTGGTATCGACTCATTAACCTGAAGAAAGGAATTCTTATGACGGACTTGAAACGCAGAAATCTGGTCGCAGCGTTGGCAGCGGCGCCGCTGGCTGTGCCGTTGCTCACGCATGGACAGTCGCAAACAGTCGACGCCAACCCGAAGTTCAAACAGATACCGTCGCGGGAGCGGATCAGGCAGAGGTATTTTCCGAACCTTGAACTCACTACACATGAGGGAAACAAGGTGAAGTTTTACGACGACCTGGTCAAAGACAAGATCGTGATCTTCAACATGTTCTACGCGAAATGCGAAGGTATTTGCAGCCCCGTCACCAGGAACCTGGTGCGGCTGCAAAACATTCTCGGCAGTCGCGTGGGCAAAGAAATCTTCATGTATTCGTTTACGCTGAAGCCGAAAGAGGACACCGTGAAAGCCATGGCCCACTATGCTCACATGCATAAAGTGAAGCCAGGCTGGTTTTTCCTCACCGGATCTCCGGCCGATATGGAGACCCTGAGGCGTAAACTCGGTTTTGTCGATCCCGATCCGGAAGTTGATAAAGACCTTAGCAATCACATTGGCGTGATCAAATACGGCAACGAACCGCTCGAACGCTGGGGCGGGTGCCCGGGAATGTCAGCGCCGGAATGGATTGCAGAAACGCTTAGCTGGGTTGATTGGCCAAAGAACCAGGCGAAGCTGAACGCGAATGGAGGTGGCAAATGATTCTTCTTAAAGGGAGAGTTTTCAAGCTGGTGTTGTTGCTGGCAATAGCAGCAACTACGCCGAGTGTAATGGCGCAGACCCAGATGAACGAAATCCCACTCGGCGGAGGTGGCAGCAGCTCAACGGACGACGTTAGCGCCAATGGTCCGGAGGCAGCAACCTTCGACGGCACGTATGTTTGGGTAGCCGCACAGTTCAACAATTCGATAACCCGCATTAGAGTCAGCGATGGCACCGTCGCCGGAACGTTCACAGTAGGTAAACGGCCGGTGGCACTGCTCTCTGCTGGTGGATATGTGTGGGTAGCGAATCTGTTGAGTAATAATGTGATGAAAATCACACCTTCAACAGGTGCAATTGCCGGTACGTACAGCGTCGCGGATGGTCCAGGTGGATTGGCGTTTGACGGTACGAACCTCTGGGTCGCAAACCGGCACAGCAACAACGTAACCAAACTAAGCACCAGCGGCGCCATTCTCGGCACTTTCGCAGTCGGAAAGCGCCCGTTGGGTTTGGCGTTCGCGGCAAACAGCATCTGGGTTGCAAACAACAAGGGCAACTCGGTTACACGCTTGAGCCTGGCCGGCGCTGTGTTGGGTACGTACGCGGTAGGCAGAGGTCCATTCGGAGTCGCTGGTGACGGCGAGAACGTCTGGATTACTAACTATTTCAGCCAAACCGTTACTAAACTTCGCGCCGTGGATGGATTCAACCTCGGCACGTTCAGAGTAGGTGACGGAGCAGCGGGAATAGTCTTTGACGGAACGAGTCTTTGGGTAGTGAACAACGGCGACAGCAACGTGATGAAAGTTAGTCCATCAAGTGGGACCGTGATCGCTACTTATGTCACTGGCAAAAGCCCATTCTCAGTGACCTTTGACGGTTCACGAGTCTGGGTGCCGAACTTCGGAAGCAATTCAGTTTCGACGACGGCAGCCAATTAACAGAACGATAGGGGCAGGATGCAGGCTCAGCCCTGCTCCTGCCCTAACTCACCTTAAAGGAGAGACATGTGAGAACATCCAGCCTCACAGAACTCCGGCGCTGCAGATCCTCGCGTCATAAAATCTTAATGAGCTGACGCAATATTGTAATAGTCAGTATTATCAAGTTCTGATAATCTACGACCTCCCTTTCTGTTCATTACTATAAAGTTTCCTCGCTGGTGGGTGGTGGACCAGTGTACCCGAACGACGGTGGCGGCCTCATGAACTCTTTGGTAGTGCCCTGGTTTGACTTTTTTATCCACAGATTACACAGATAATTAAATAAAATCCGTGCAATCTGCGGATAAGAACCTCAAATTAGGTCACCACCTTTCATCGGGTTTCTTGCGCTTTGCGTGAAAATGATTTCCTCGCACTGATCCAATTTTTCCTCACCT
>DASVGE010000297.1:0-14347 GCA_036379695.1 Pyrinomonadaceae bacterium
CGCAATCGCGTAAATCGTAAAAGGATTTCAATCTTCAGCAGGAGGCACTTATGAGTGAAGCGATCGGCGAAATGATTCTTCCAGGAACTTACATCGAAGTAAGAGCGGAAGGTTTGATCGGTGTGGGCGGAATTTCTACCGGCAACATCGGAGTGGTGGGAACCGCCAACCGCGGCCCGATAGACGAAGTCAAGATCCTGGGCAGCTATAGCGAGGCGCTGGACACATTTGGTTCTTACGACCGATGGCCTGATGACGCCGGAGCAACGCGGCTCACGCTTACCCGGACTCTCGAACAGATCTTCAAGGGCGGTGGGTCGACGGTCTACGCAGTGCGCGTTGCCAACGGTAATCCAAAGGCAATGACGTGGGTAGTCGATGACGCTACAGATCCGTTATTCACATTGACGGCAACTTCGCCCGGCACGTGGGCCAACGACATAACCGCTACTCTGAAAACGCCGGCTGGTGCTCCGGTGACCATCGAGTTGGTATACAAGCGGGCCAAAGAAACATTCAGCGGCGCAAATGCCGGAGACCTCGTTCGCGAGATCAACGGCGCGAGTCGTCTTGTAAAAGTGACCGATCTGAAAGAGGCAGACAAAGCAAAAGCGCCGAAGACTTTGACAGCCGCCACCGGCGGTAACATAGGCGGCCCCGATGGAGCTACTGCTACGGCGACCGAGATCGAAAAGGGACTCAATCTGCTCGCCAGTGAACCGGTGAACATCATTGCGATTGGAGGTCTCGACGCCAAAGCCATCACCGGCTCCGTGCTGGCCCATCTCGAAGCCACCGAAAACGACGGGCGCGAGCGACTGGCCGTGCTTGGCGTTTCAGATAATGAGCCGGCCAAGATCGCCTCGGATGACGTTAGCAAGGGAAGCAACCCTCGGCTCATCCTGGTGGCGCCGGGAATTGTTGCTGACGATGCTGCCCGCGTCGATGACGCAAATAAGAGCGTCAAACTAACAGCGCCCTATGCGGCGGCGCTTGTAGCCGGACGCCTGTCAACCCTCGCGCCGCATATCAGTCTGACGAATAAGGATGTTGCGGCTGATGATCTGACCCGCCAGTACACCAGGGCCGAACAAAAGAATCTACTGGGCAATCGCGTTCTTGTTTTGCAGAAGAACCTCGGGATCCGAGTTCTGAAGGGCATCACGACTGATACCGCCGCATTCAGACAAATATCCGTTCGGCGAATTGTTGATTACGCGAAAACGGGTGTTCGTATCGGATCTAATCCTTACATCGGCCGATTGAATAATTCCAGAGTGCGTTCGGCGTTGAAAGCCACACTCGATGGTTTCCTGTCCAGCATGGTGCTGGATGAGATGCTGGTTAGCTACACCCTCGATGTGTCGGCCACGCGCGCGCAGGAGATAGTTGGCCAGGCTGTAGTGACGATGACCTTGCGGCCTACGTTCTCGATCGATTTTGTAAAGGTCATCATGAATCTGGAATAGAAATCCATTACGGAGGAATTATGGCGACAACTGTATATCGAGGCTCCGACGGGACAATTTCGCTCGCGGTGGAGGCAGGACCTGAGGGCGACAAGGCGAATGCGATCAATGAAGCCTACTCGCTGACGCCTATCGGCAGAGTTACCGGCGTGACCGTGCGTGTCACAAACGACGTCGAGGCTTTTCATGAGCTCGGACAGCGCTTTGCGACTGAACTGCGTCCCGGCAACATCAACGTATACGGCACTATTGAGCGAGCTTACATCAATGGCGCGCTGCTCAAGCTCATGCTTGGCGATGCTGCGGATGCTCGTCCCGCGGGCACTTTTGTAAGCCCCTCATTCAACTTGAACGTTCGTCTCGAGAATCCGTCGTTGCCTGGCGTGACTTCCACAGTCACCGTGATGGGCGTGAAAGTTGAAGAGTGGGTCTACAACCTTCCGGAAGATAATTTCGCCATGGAAAAGCTGAGCTTCCGCGCCCTCTGGGTCAAAGTAGAAGACAAGGCTGCAGCTTAAAACTACTTCCGAATCTGAGGTTCGCATGGTCAAAGCCTTAACCGCGGAAGAACTTTTGGCAGGCGCTTCCTCCACGCACGCTGTGCGGGTTCCTGCAAATCTGCTGAACCCGAACAACGAGACTAACGGTCTTGAAGCCGGCGAACTTGTTTTGCGTCCGCTGACGGTGCGGGACGTCCAGCGGGTGACCATGGCCGCCCGGGAACAGCAAGTCCTTACGAGTGTCTTGATGGTCCAGCAAGCACTGGTAAACCCCAAACTAACAATAGAGCAAGTCGGAGCCTTGCCGGCTGGGCTGGTCCAATTCCTTTTGGCGCAGGTGAACAAGGTGAGCGGCCTAAGCCTCGACGGCGACGATCTCGAGACAGCAATTAAGGCTCCGCTAACTCGCGCGTGCTTCATCCTGTCTCGGGAATTCGGCTGGACACCGGCGCAGTGTTCCGAACTCACCGTGGGCCAGGTCTTGCTCTACCTGGAAATGCTCGCGCGCAACGACGCCGAAGGAGTGCAGCTATGACACCGCCTCCAAATCCGGCGCTGCGTAAACTCTGGATTGACGCTGCTGCTGCAAGCCACACCATGCGCCGGATCTCCATGCTCGAACAGACGTGGGTTTCGTTACTGGTTTCGACTTCAGAGCTGCCAATCTTTCATGCAGAAGAGAGCATTGATTCGTTAGTCAAGTTCACTACTTTCGAAATTCGACTGGTTGAAGCCATGGCTCATGCGGGTTTGAACGCGAGGGACGAAGACGCAGCAGCGCTTCAAGCAGAGACTCGCTCGCCACTCTTCGCTGCAGAAACTCGCTCGCCAGTTTCCGTAGTAGAGATTCCTTCGCCACATTCTGCAGCCGACACTGGCTCACCCTCTTTTGCAGGAGAGACAAAGGGTGACGACGATAGACAAAAAAACACGGTAACAACTGAAGCCGGAATATATGCCTTAGAGACTGGACCCGAACCAAAACCTGACCGAGGCAAATCGAGTCGCCCAACGATTAAGACAAACCCTGCCGCTGTGGACGAGAAAGTTGCCGCTCTCAATCCGGCATCTTTGATCACTCGTTGGAAGTCACGAGATCATTTCGTTACCCGTTTTGAACAAGCCGGCCTCAGATTAGCGTGGGACAACTCTGTGGTTACGATCGCTGATGCGTTGGCGCCGGCGCTCGGTGTCGAACAAGGCGAAGCTGTCAGGTCGAACCAGCCACTACAAACCACTCAGGTTACCCCTGACACGAACCAATCCGTTCCGGAATTCGCTACGCGATCCGGTCAAAAATCTCAGTGGCGATTGCCGCTGACCAACTTGTCGACGCCTCGCAGAATCGACCCAGTGCTTCCGTTGGCAAACGCTCCCGATCATCCCGAAATTTTTCTGACTACTTCTTCCCGCGGTACACACAGAGTCGTCACGCCGGTGAGAAATCCACTCGAGCACATTCTCGGTCCGGCGGTGGAACGCTTTGTCCGATCACCTCAGCAGCGCCTACGGCCAAAAGAAGTCGCTCCCCAGCGCTCAAGTGAGCATAGCTGGAGTCCTGGGATACACGAACGAAAGTCGGGCGAATCATTCCCTCTGAGTGGTCTGAGGCGACTCGCTGCCGAAGCTGAAAACAGCGCCAATGTCGTGGTCGACAAAAACAAACGTAGCTCACCACTACCTGACCAGGACAGCGACGTTTTAACGCGAGCAAGTTATCCTACCGCCAACGAAGGCCTCGATTTTGCTGCGCAACTTACGTCACTTCTGCGACAGGAAACACTGCGTCACGGCATCGACGTCGAGGAGCATCAAGGATGAAACCCGGCAGACCCTCTGCAATTCTTACCATCGACGGTCGTGCGCTCAGCGTCGCTGAGGCAGCCGTAGCGGCTCTCACCGTGGTGCTCCAAAACGGCTCGCATCATTGGGCCGAGATTGTGGTTTGGCCCGAATCGAAATTCGCCAGTGTCAAACCCGGCGCCTCCATTTCGGTTGCGCTCGGCACAGTTGACTCTGAAGAAGACGTACTTGCCGGCAAGATTGCTTCAATCTCTCAATCAGGCGCGGCTGTTGTTTTGGAAGCACTGGGCACGACCGCTGAGTTGAGCCAAACCCGGCGCTCCCAGACGTACGTTAGCCAGTCGATTGCAGATATCGTCCGGGATCTGGCGGGGCCGGTGGACATCGATGAGGTCGACTCGGATGTAAGACTCCAAGCCTATAGCGTCGACGATCGTCGCAGTGTTTGGGGGCACTTGCTCGACCTCTCGCGACTAACAGGCGCGGAGTTGGGATCGAGTGCGAGTGGCGGACTGCGATTCGTTCCGGTTCGCTCCGGATCTGCAACCCGGAAATTTCGTCATGGCGCCGATCTCCTGGAGTGGAAGATTGCGGCAAATCGGTCTGCGGAAAAGCCCCTGGCTATTGCTCCACATGGCGCCGGCAGTGAAGCTGGTCAGGAGAAATGGCATTGGCTCCTTCATGATCCTGTCGGGTCCTCGGGTAAGCCATCGCAAGTGGTTGGTGGATTTCATAGCCGCGATGCGTCTGACAATCTCAATCAAGCGCTGGAAGCGCGGGTAAAACGCGCGTCAGTTTGGGGCTCGTTACGAGTCGTAGGCGAGTCGAAAGTTCGACCGGGAGAAATTGTTGCTGTGGATGGTCTTCCCGGCGACGACCCTGGAGCGTTGCGTGTCCTGGAAGTCAGACACGCTTTTGACGACTCGGGTTTTATAACGCAGCTCGCGGTTGAAGGCGGCGGCGCAGACTTGGGACTGTCTCTATGATCGATGTAGTCACCATTCTGCGCTCAATCGTTCGCGAAGAGTTGACTCGTCATCGCGGAAACGAGCTGGGCATCGTCACTGAAGTGTTTCCCGGAGATGGCGCCGAGAATAATCACGAGGCGAGTGTTCGTCTACGATCCAGTGGAACTGAACTTCAGCATGTGCCGGTGATGGTCGGAAGAATGGGGTTCTCCATGTTGCCGGAAGTGGGAGACTTAGTGCTGCTGGCTTTTGCGAATGGCGATATCAATGCTCCGGTGGTGATCGGATCGCTTTACGACAGCGAGAAACAATCACCCGAGGCGGGACCGCTTGAAACTGTTTACCAGCCGTTCGGAGATGAAGATTCTTCGATTCGCCGGTTTCATCTCGAACTTCCGAGTGGCAATACGCTGACAATAGACGATGACAAGCTTCAAATCGAAAACGGGGATACGAAGATCATGATCCAGCGCGACGGAGACGTCTCGATCAAATCAGCGGCCAAGGTAACCATCGAGTCCAGTGGCGACATCGTGATGGATGCCGGCGGAAACCTCGAGCTCTCGGCCCAACAGAACGTCACGATCAAAGGACTCTCCTCGTCCATCGAAGGGCAGGCTGATGCAAAGGTCAAAGGACCAACACTCACGCTCGCCGGGATGACCAGTTTTAGCGCTTCGTAAGAAAGGATTTCGAGATGCCTGGACCACCAGTAAGCATGGGATGCGCAGTCGTACTCACCCCCGGCGCGGCGGGTCCGCCTGACAGCGGCGTCATCGTTGCGATTACGCAGGCGATTGCTACCGCAAACGGATTACCGCTCGCTACCGTTGGCAGTATTTGTCAGATGGTGAACTCTTTGTCCGGCGTTCCTTATCCGTTGCCCATCGGACAGGGAGGATCCGGATCGGTGAGCATAAACGGGCAGGCGTTGGTTCGGATGGGAGATCAAATACCTTCGGGCCCGGGAGTTTTGGCGATTCTTGGACCACCCGCCGCACCATTCGTTAACGACCAGGGAGCGCCCTGATGGCTAACCGCGACGCGAAAAAGCTGGCTCCACTTTTCGGGCGCGACCTGCGCCTGGATTATGCGCTGGGCGGAGGGTTTTTTGAAGACGCCGACCTCGCCAGCGGCCGTCCATTCGAAGGCGCTCGGCGGGAACGTGATCTGCTTGTTAGCGAGGGTGTCGACAATCTCACCCAAGCCATCGCAAACCGGTTGAAGACACGAAAGGGAGAACTTACGAGTCTGGGCCATCCGGATTACGGCTCTCGGCACCATGAGCTCATCGGCGAGCCAAACGTCGATCGAACTCGCAATCTGATCAAGTTCTATGTGCTGCAAGCACTACGGGACGAACCACGAATCGAGCGCGTGTTGTCTGCTGTAGTAAAGGCGGAGCATAGTCCGCCGCGTGACAAGGTTCGCATTGAATTGCTTGTTCGTGTAATTGGACAGGCAACACCGCTCAATTTAGTAGTGCCCTTTTCGCTGGGAGTGGGACTTTGAGTTACGCCTCCGAGCCTTACGCTCAATTCGTTGATGACCTGTTGATGGCGCTGACGGGCGGCGTCATCAGGCAGCATTTTCGTTACTTGAAAGAGCTCGAGCCTTTTCGCATCGCCAATCCGGACCCGATCATTCCGAGCACGCTACACGTGTTTGGAGTAGCAGATAAAACCTACCGGCGATTTATTTCGCCGACTGATTACAATCTTGTAGGCGACTCGACGATTCAGTGGCAGGTTCGCCCGGACGGCACGCCCCTCCCGGATGCTGTATTGCCTGACGAAGGCACCATTTTTTATGCGAACTTTGAATCGCTCTCGCCTGCCGGCGCGGCGCCGCTATTGACCGACCGCAATCCGGGAAGCATAACGCGCCTGCTTGCCGAAAGCTTCGCCCGAGAATTTGCGGTCGTATCACGGCAGTTGGAAGACGTCTATCGCTCGGCGTTTCTCGATACGGCCGGCGGCCGCGATTTGGAGCAACTCACTATGCTCGTTGGAGTGACTCGACGCCAGGTTACGATTGCGTCCGGCGCCGTGCTGTTCGGTCGCTCGACACCTTCACCTGCGGACATCTTCATACCAGCGGGGACAAAGCTTTCCACAGCGGAGCCGCCTGCCGTCGTTTTTGAAACCACGCAGAACCAAACGCTGCGACGTGGGAACCTGAGTGTTCAGGCTCCCGTGCAAGCTATAGTTTCTGGAGCCGGCGGTGTGGTCGCCGCGAACGCCATCCGCGTGATTCACCGACCCATTCTCGGAATCGAGACGGTCTCGAATTCGCAACCCACCACCTTCAGTGGAGCCGCCGAAGACGATGAGACCTTGCGTGGCCGTGCCCGTCGCGCGCTCGCCGGTGCGGGACAAGCGACGACGGGGGCTTTGACGGCGGCGCTGGCGACAATTCCGGGACTGCGTGAAAAGGATATTCAGATTGCCGAGGATCCACTGGCCCATCCAGGCGTGGTGAAACTTACCGTGGCGCTGCCGCCGATGGATGATGACAAGCTGGAGGCTGTCGCCACGCAAGCGGTTGAATTGATCGAAGAAACGCGCCCGGTCGGGGTCCGCATCGATCACAACATTGACGCACCGCGACCGATTGGCGAGGGAAGTCCCGGAAACGGTTCGGCGCCGGATGAAGGAGACGCGCCCGTTGCCGTAGGAACAGTAAAACCCAAAACCATGTTCATGCCGGTTGACGTGGTTGTTCAGATCGCGCCCACCACACTCTCGCTCACGCCCCAACAACGAAATGATCTGATTGGGACTGCGCGAAAGACAGTCTCCGATTTTCTGGCCGAGGCAGGGATCGGCGAGATACTTGTTTACAACCGTCTCATCGGCCGGTTAATGGCGATCGAAGGCGTGCTCGATGTGTCGCTCGAGATGTATCCACAGGCTAACCCGGACCAGCCGCACCACAAGAATGTGGTCCCAGACAATCCGGCGAGCCGTCCGTCCGCTGGGTTGATCTCGGTTGAGGTAGGCGGCGCCCTCGTGATGTTGGACGTGGTAGTAACCGTCAATCTGAAAGGAGCCGGACTGGAAGGGGATGCGAACACACAGCGCGGCAATGCGCTCAAGCAGATCGAAGAACAACTGCGCACTCGTCTAAAAACTGAGCACATTCCGTTGCTGTCTGTAAACTCCTTGAAGAAGTTACTTAACGCTTCTGATAGCTACGACGTAGTGGATCTCCACTACAAAGTCGAATACCAGGAAGCCGGCGCCAGAATTCACCAGCAGGACATACAACTTCCACTGACCGCACTCGAGCAGCTTTGGGTGCGAAGGGTGAGTCTGCAGGGCTAATGACAGGTCGCACTCTAAAAATCCTGAGCCGCTTTCCGGCACATCTCGAAGCCACTCGTCCCGGCAAGCAGTTGAGTAGCGTGACTGATGCGTTGGCGAAGAACCTGGATGAGCTATCGGCAATCATGGCTCGGATCAGGCGTTCGCACCGGCTGCAAGACTCTGACGAGCTACGAGACTTGCTGCTCATTGGCGCGTTTCATGGAATCACTCTGGCAGAACAGTCATTGCTATTTACAAGATTCGAGCGGGCCAAAGATCTATTGTTGAAGTTATCCGAAGCCGCCACGTCAGCAGAGCGGGATGCAGCCGCCGAAGCGCTCTGCGACCTATGGGCCATTGCTCTGCCACGCCCACGGCTGCCTCTTTTCGCTCCGCCAACGCCCGACGACGTTCCGGATCTCGAGGCCGCCAAAGCACGACTGATGCAGCATGTAAATACAAGCATCAGCAACGGTGTACTGCTTGACGCCGTACGCAACCGCATTGCGACGATCGCGCGAATCCACGCTTCTGGAAATGGGACTATCGGTGCATTACTTAAAGGGACAGCCAATGCGCTTGACCTTGATCTCATAGAAGTCGTTCACAGCAAAGATCGTTTTTGGCACGCCGCTACAGTTCGCGATCGACTGACATTGACGCGTCCTGTGGAGGTTGAACCAGCGTCTGATGATGGGCCCGCTCGGGAAGTGACAGAACCATTCGAGCCTGCAACGGAACTGATTGGGATCGAAGAGAACCCGCTGGAGCGAGTCAACACGGATCAAGTGGGTCGTTATCACGCCGAGTTGTTCAGTGTGCTAAGACGCGGCTTCGAACGCACCCTGCTTCAGGTGCGCGTCACCGGAAAGGAGACGCTTACCATTGGTCCGATGGTCGTTAATCGCGATGAAGGTCACGGCGTGGGTTATGCGAGATCCATTCCGCCAGGTAGCGCAGTTGTTTTCACTGAAGAAGGCAGGGCCTTACTCGATAGTGAAGATGTCACTTCGTTTGCTTATGCATGGAAGGGCGCCTGTTTCGCCGGCACAGACGCGCGACCGACAGATTTTGTTTTCGACGGTCCTGGAGTTTCCACCGAACGACGGGCCCGCTTTGTGGAAACCACGCCTGCGGGCGCGCTCGATCCGGAGTTTGTCTTTCCGCACAGCGGCGAAAATCTGCCGATGCCTGGAATCGATGTAGGCGAGATACGTTTTGCATTTTTTGTGCAGCAAGCCCACTTTTCCAAACTCGAGGTTGAAGCGGACGTGGCCCACGTCGTGCGCGTAGCGCCCCGAACGGCCGTTGGGTTTCTGGATGCGTCAGTGTTTGCCCCTGCCCCTCCTGCAGTCCTCGCATTTCTGGATTCGTCGGTATTTGGCGCTGCTAAAACTCCGCCCGGAGCGGCCGTTGGGCTGCTGGATGCGTTGGGCGTTACTGTCCGTGAAACTCCGCTCGGAGGGGGCGTTGGGTTGCGCGCCGTTGCTCTTCCAACTTCCCCGGATGCCGCCCTCGTCTCGCTTTCGTGGCTCGAACATCGGGCCTTTTGTGTTCGAGTGCTCATTCCCAAGCGCTTTCGATGGACGCCTGACGATGCTGATGGAATCCAGACCCGGCAGCGGGTGGCCCAGGCGCTGCGGCGGTTCCAGCCGGCAGGCGTAGAGGTGAGAGTTGAGTTCGTAGACGATCGCTGGGTGCTCGGAGGAGGGACACTCGCCAGCGGTGATTTAACCGATCCGATTGTAGAGCTTCGTTCTGGCACATTGTTGTGGTCCGCGCCGGCCTGAGCGCTGGTGGAAAGGAATGTATGGCAATAAATCCCCACATCCCAAAAACTGTGAACGCAGGCGAGCCGGTTACTGCCGAGGCTTGGAATGTATTTGTCAGCGCCATTCTGGCGTTGACGAATCATCTCAACAGCACCGAAGCCTCGAGCTTAAAAGTATCTTTGACTAACGGCGACCCTGCGGTTTCTTCGGCGCGCGTGACTGCAACGCGCGCCGATGGAGTCACGTTCCAGGCAGTCGCGCCAGTGCCACCATCCACAACGTTCGTCTTCTCCGGACTCAGATCAGGAGCTTATACGATACGGGCCGAAGCGGTTGGATTCGATCCTGCCACCAAAGACGTTATCTCGCCGACAGACGAGGTAGTCACGCTCACGCTGAAGCCTAATGGCTCCTTTATGCCCGCTGTATTCGGCTCCACTTTGCAGGCAGCACTTCTGCAACTAAAAAATTCCAACATTGCGGTCTCGCGAATTATCGATGTGACGGGACGAGACATTGCTCCCGCAAATCCCGGATCGGAAAACAACAACTCGCCCGTCCTGGCTCAGATCCCAGCCGAGGGCGAGCCGGTGGCGCCCAAAGGCAGTGCTCAACTTGTGATCGCAACCGCATTGCAAGTCCAGCCTTCGATCGAAATGCCATCATTGGCGGGCTTAACGCTTTCCGAGGCACAGAAGGCCCTCGAAGGCATCGGACTGTCGCTCGGTAAGGTCGTAACAAAACAGGCGTCGAAATGACACTGAAGTAACGGAGGTTGTTTTATGGCTTCAAAGACAGATACAGCCCGTACAAAGTTGCGTGAAGAGGCCGGCACTCAATTCATCGATATCAGCGATAAGACCGCGAAGGCGAAGGTGGTGCGCGAAGGACATGAGGTGCCGCAAGTTGGACTCGATCCAAAAAAGACGGACTTCTTAGTCGATAACCTGATCACTGTGACTCACCAACAGTTGCCGCGAGTGATTTCGCAAAGCATCTCGGCTGGTACCAGGGTCACACCGGGCACAGTGGTCAATCTGGTGTTGGCCCCGAAGGAGGCGATACCTTTTTCGATTTTTGACGAGCTCCACGCGGATCTCAAGGCCGCAGCTATTAGTCATGTCGATGACCTGGTGGAGAACAAAAACGTGCGGGAAGTTCTCTTGAATAATGAGACTGCGAGCGAGGTGAAGGCTGATGAGAAGGCGCTTCTGATTGCGGAGTTCAAGAAAAAAGGAATCACGGTGAACGAGGCCGATCCCGAACGGACGTTTGCCAAAGCTTTTGACAACATTCGTGGCGCGGTCGCTTTCAGATAGCAGAGACTACCAATGGCCGGCAAAACTACCAGTGCTGTGATCGACATCAGGGACGTGCGAGTCGAGGAGCAGCTTAAAGCATTTGAAGGGAAAATCGAGTATGGCAGTCAACTGCAAACCGACGGAATTTCGTCTTTCACTCTGGATGTGACACTGCCTCGTAATGCGCTGATTCATTCCTACGACGTGGTGGTGCAAGCGCAAATCGCGAGCGCTACAGCCGTGGAAAAAGTGGCGCAGGTTCGCGCCACTGAAGCGGCGGCTTCAGACCTCGCCAAAGAAGGCATGTCAGTTGTCCTGGACTTCGGCACGCTACGCACTGTCAGCGGTGTGCTGGCGCCGGTAGATTTGGGCATCGTGCGTGTGTATCCCTGGTTGGGGACTGCATTCGCACGCAACCCGATCTTCACTGTAAAGAAGGATGTCGCCACGGAGACAGCAATTCTGCCGTCAGAAGTTCGCACTGAAAGATTGCAGGTTGAAATTCTGGGTGTGAAATCAGGTGCAGAGCTGGCGTCAGAGATGTCGGTTTTGCTGCCGGAAGCGCCTTCCGATCTTGAAGTCCGCATCGATGGCGGCGCTCCAGTGGTCAGTTTCCCGGGGCCGGCCCAACCGGGGCCGGACACCGATTTGTCTGATCTGGACTGGAATAAAGATGGCGAGCGTATCGTGCATTTGGCTGATGCGCTCAACAAACTGACCGGCGATTCAACCAGCTCCGACAATGTGACGTTCAAGGTTGTTCTGAGTAGCCGCGTCCCCGGCAAATTGAGGATGACGGTTTCCGGGAGCCCCTCGTTCAGTCGTATACGCAAGGTAAAGTTTGGAGCCGAGACGGCTAAGGAGCTTTCGTTTTCGGAAGAGGGTGAACAGCAAGTCGCACTGGCAGGCCTGCCTCCTGACTCCTCAATTGAAGCAATCCGTTTCACCGCTGCTGGTGCTTTTCCGGCGGAGCGAGTCATCCCGCCAGTTGGTCCTGACGATGCCTCTCTGGTTGATCTTCTGATCGATTCAGAGCGAGTAGTCTGCGTAAAACTCCCACCTGCCGCCGGCCTCGCCGAACTTACCGGCGCTCGCTTGCCGTTGAGCGTTGGCAGCGGCGGAGCAGAAATGCGTGTTGTGCTTTGGAATAACAAGGACGAAAGTTTCGAGCCCGTTGATGTGATGACTGATGGCTTAAGCGATCCGGTGACCCTGACGGGCGAATCAGAAGCCGAAACCTGGACCACCTTCTCATTCAAGCGCCCGGTTCCAATTGAGAGCCAGAATCTTCCCTGGATGGCTTTATCAGTTTCGCGCGGCTCTGTGAGCTGGGGTCTCGGTGCGAGTAAGGGCGGTTCCGATCCGCTTAACGAGAGTGTGATTCGGCGGGGCGCTCCCACTGGTCCATGGAAGCCACTGCCGCAGGCTTTTCAAGTGGGAGCAGGACTCAGCGCTTTACGCGGACGCATCCGTCTGATTGGGCACGCTCCAAAAGACTCGCCGCTCGCGCCCCTGGTCGTCAGCCTCGGCTCGAATGTAAACACAAGGGAAGTGACGCCGACAGCCAAGGGTACGGCGGCCGAGCTGGTTTTTTCTTCTCCGTTGCCAGTGTCGTCTTCGGTTTTGAAAGTGATTAGCCGAATCTCCGGAAATGTAACTTTGCGCGATCTTGAAGTTGTATCAACAACTTGATGCGAGAAGGGTAGGGCCACATGGCGCTTGATGGCAGAACCCAGTTCCTCGAAGGACTCCGAGTCACAGCAGATCACATGCAACATCTGCAGGATCGGTTGCGTGATGCTGTGCTCGACCTGCGCCGCACGGTCGGCCTGAAGCACATCGCCTGGGGTTTGCGTGTCGCCTTGAGCGATGGCGCTGTCGCACTTCAACCAGGCGTCGCTTTTAGTCCCAGCGGTGCCCGGCTGAATATCGATGCCCCGGCAAATCTGAACATACCGGCAGGCGCAGGCCCCTGGCGAGTTGTGCTGCGCGCGAGTGAAAGCGATCGGCAATCGCTGCGTGTAGGAAACAAACCAACTCTCATTACTCTGATTACGACGCCTTCCGTCGAGAAGGACGACAAATCTGAGGTCGGCCCGGATGCGCTTGTAATTGGCGCCATCACGAAAGAAGGTGCGGAGCTGAAGCTTGAACAGGATCCCGCCTTGTACGTGGCTGCGGGCAATCATAGCCACACGGGGACATTCTTTCAGGATGAGTCTGGGCACTGGCATTACGACGGTCCCAAACTAGCGGGCAAAGCGGGGGCAAAAGGGGATACTGGAGAAAAGGGAGAAAAGGGTGACAAGGGTGAGCCCGGGGAGCAGGGATTAAAAGGGGACAAGGGAGATAAAGGCGATCAAGGCGCCACTGGAGGTCCAGGCTTAACAGGCTTGCCCGGAGAGAAGGGCGATAAGGGCGACACCGGCGCCCCTGGTGCTCCTGGCGCTCCCGGTGCTCCTGGTGCTCCCGGTGCTCCCGGGAAGCCAGGTGTCGGTTTAGATAAGGAATGGCCGTTTATAAAAGAAGTAAGTTGGGCCCACGGTAAGCGCCTTTCACCTGCTGATGCGATAAAGACTCTGAGTCCCTTGCAGGTTACGCTGTCGCATCAATTGCTTCCCAGCATAATCGAGCAGCGGCCTCAGATGGTACAGGTATGGTTCGAATCGGATGCCGTAACGCAACTCATCGCGCAGCCCGCGCCTATGCCTATCCTGGTAGTGCATGGAACGATCAAGCTCGGAGCCCAAGCCTTTAACTGGGCTATCAGTGACAACACCGAAGCGGCGCAACGTTCGCTGTCTACGGGCGGCAGACTTCTGATCCGAATCCATTGTGGTCACCTGATAGCCACGGACGAGCGTCCTTTCTCCGCGGCGCTGGACTCAGTAACCGGGATCTCATCGCTGCACACTCCCGGAGGCGTCTTCGAGAGCTGGTTTTTTGTGAACAAAGGTTGATAACGAATGAGTCTACAAGCCGACTTAAGCGTCAAACTGGATACGAGCGGGTTGGTTACTACTCTGCTCAACGGCTTGAGTTCGGCCTCCGGCAATTTGAACGGTGTTACCCTCCCCGCGAGTGGCCAGCAGCTTTCTGATGCGCAGCAACCAACAACCTCGCTGGACACCTCGGGAATTGGTTCTATTGTGGGCCAGGTCGTCGCGAGTATCGGGCCGCTGCTTGGATCTTTTCCGGGCACACAGGAAGTACTTGCCCCGCTGAC
>DASVGE010000298.1:0-17587 GCA_036379695.1 Pyrinomonadaceae bacterium
CGAGATCTCGATCTCCAGGACGTAGCAGGGAATTGAGAATGAGAGGTTTCGGAGTTTGACTGCGTCTTTCGCGGTGGTGATGAGACTGGTTGCGCCGGAGTCTTTCGCTGCTTGTGTCAACGAATCGATCTCGTCCTGCGAATAGACGTGATGATCGGGAAATGATTTTTGCAGAGCGAGCTCAAATCCTAATCCTCGCAGGTTCTCGAAAAACGAAGACGGATTTCCTATCGCACAGAAAGCCGCGACGCGCGCGGGTGGTGCAAGTGTCTCGGATGGATTCTTCAACGACGACACGCGCACCGGGCGCATTTGCGAACGAAAGATCGGGCGTTCACCCGCCAACCGCAGAATCTCCTCGCGCAGCTCATCGACACTACTGACCTGATCGCATCTCGTAATTACAACGCAATCAGCCCTGCTCAACCCTTCCGGCTTTTCTCGTAATCTCCCATACGGAAGCAGGCTGCCGCCGCCCCATGGATTGGTCGCATCAATCGTCACGATGTTCAGATCGCGCGCAAGGCGCAGGTGCTGGAATCCATCGTCCAACACAAAACACTCGGTGCCGAAATCCTTGATCGCTTCCCGACCCGCCGCGATCCGATCGGCGCTGCTGATCACCGCCGCCTGTCCCGTCAGCTTCGTCGCGAGGAGATATGGCTCGTCGCCAGCCTCTGCCGGTGACGCCAGCACGCCATAACCATCGGACACAATCACCTGGAGATGCGGATCCTTGCGGCCATAACCACGCGTGAGAATGCAGACCTTCTTGCCGTGCGCCGCGATAGTTCTCGCAACCCACTCGACCAGCGGCGTCTTTCCCGTTCCCCCAGTGGTGATGTTGCCGATACTGATCACGGGGCGATCGAGTTTGGTGGTCTGAAAGGTCCCGCGACGATACAAGGAAAGTCGCGTACGCGTGACTGCGCCGTACAGGATACTCAGTGGCGGAAGAACGATTGATTTCATGAAGTGTGAGCGTTTGCCGTTGATAGGATGAGTTCGATCGTTCTGTCGGTCGCGCCCTGATTGTCGGTGACGAGTTGTTTGGCGCGGCGGCCAAGGGCGTCGCGCTCGTCGGGAACAGCGAGCAGTTTAGCGAAAACGTGAGTGATTTCTTCACTCGCGACAACCGAAGGTAATTGCACGATGGCTCCTGCCTCGACCATCAGATCGACCACTGCGTGAAAGTTATGAGTGTGCGCTCCGGTTACTACCGCCGCGCCCGCCGCTGCCGGTTCCAGCACGTTGTGACCACCTTTATCGACGATGCTGCCGCCGACAAAAACAACCTCGGCCAATGAGTAGGTGGCGGGCAGTTCGCCGATCGTATCGAGAAGGATCACCGCTGCGTCTGCGTCTTCCGGCTGTGGGGGATTCGTCTTCCTGGCCCAGCTCAAGCCCGACTTCTGAAGCAATGCGGCGACTTCGTTGAAGCGCTCCGGGCGTCGCGGCGCAATCATCAGCCGCACGGGTTGTTCGGTTCGAAGTTGGCGGATGCTTTCGAGAATCATTTCCTCTTCCGGTGCATGTGTGCTGGCTGCGAGGACGAGCGGCGCACCCGAGCCCAGACCAAATCGCTTCTGGAGTTCTTCGGTCTTGCCGGTCAACTCACTCGCGACTTCGGCGTCAAACTTCAGATTGCCTGCCGTAAAAAGCCGTTCGCGAGACATGCCGAGCGAGTGCAATCGCTGCGCGTCCGTTTCAGACTGCATCACCGCGACGCTCAGACACGAAAGCACGCGCCGCAGAAAGAACTTAATCATCGAATACCTGCCGTACGACTTCCGCGAGATTCTCCCGTTCACGAGCGCCACCGGAATGTGTCTCGCTTTGCACTCGCGGAGGAAGTTTGGCCAGATCTCAGTCTCCATGATCAGCACCGCCGCCGGATTAATCGTTTTGAGTGCTCTGCGAGCTGACCAGCGCCAGTCGAAAGGAAAGTAGAAGACACTCTCGGCTTGTTCGCGAAAGACGTCGCGCGCCAGGGTCTGTCCGGTCAGCGTGATGGTTGAAACAACGAGAGCGTGTTGCGGAAACTCCTGTTTCAGACGTTGCGCCAGCGGGCGTGCCGCCTGCGTCTCCCCAACGGAAACACAATGCAGCCAGATGACGGGCTTGCCTTTGACTGGAGGAACGTCGCCGAGGCGCTGGCGGAATCCGGCAATGTACTTACCGTGCGCCAGCGCTTGAAAAAGGAAGTAAGGGAAGAGGACGACGAGACCGAGCGTTAGCAGAAGGCTGTAAGCCAGGTACATAGGCCCTCACTTTGCTCGCTCGATATACCGCCCTTCACTAGGATCCACCCGAATTCGATCGCCTTCGTTGATGAATGGAGGCACCGTGATGGTCACCCCGTTCTCGAGAGTAGCAGGCTTATTGACGTTGGAGACGGTAGCGCTCTTGAGTGTTGGTTCGGTTTGGGTGACCGTCAGCTCCATTGACGGTGGCAGATCGATGCCGATTGGGGAGCCTTCATAAAACTCTGCCTGGATTCTCATGCCGGGCATCAGCCACTGCGCGGCGTCGCCGAGTTCTTCTTCACTGAGCGCGGTCTGTTCGTAGTTCTCAGTGTTCATGAAGTGATGATGAGAGCCGTCTGAGTATAGAAATTCCATCTCGTGTTGTTCGAGAGAGGCGCGATCCACTGTGTCCGCGGAGCGGAAGCGATGTTCAAATGAAGCCCCGGTACGAATATTTCGCAGTTTGGTCTGGATCATTGCCCGCAGGTTGCCGGGCGTGTGGTGTCTGAATTCAAGCACTTTGCACGGTTGGCCTTCGAAAACGATAACCATACCGCGCCGAATCTGTGTTGCAGGAATAGCCATATAACTGAAGTCTCCGTTTAAAAAGGTAGGCCCTTAGCAAAACGCGTAGTCTAACCACGCGCCACAAAGAAGATCAAGCCACAAAAAGGCGCAAAAGGCACATAACAAACAGGGAGCAACTTACGGAGCGTCTCCCATCAGAATACACTTTGTGCATTTTGTGCCTTTTTGTGGCTAAGAAGAAGGGCGGCCTCCCTGAAACTTGTCCAAGAAGACCGCCCTTTTTGAGGAGCCCACCTACCTCGTTTTCAATAACGCAAACCGAACCGAATAGTTCCAATAACCTTAAGCTGCTCGCGCACGCGGGACCCGGCGCAACCGCGCGAGGCGCTCGAGCCATTTCTGCGCCTGCTCGTAGTGTGGAAATTTGCGTTCATCGAGCCTGAAAGCGCTGGTGTGATAGTAGCGCCGCCCGTTGATCAAACGTGCCGGATGTTTAATGTGCAGCATCTCGTGATACAGGATGTACTCGACAAACCACTCCGGAACATCCGCCGAATCGAGCGTCTTGCTGATCGTGATGCTGTCGTAAATATGATCGTGGTGTCCGAGAATGCTCCTGGTCCGGCGCTGCGACCAGGTGATCGTCGGCTTAGGGATCGCGCCATCGAAGTACTTGCGGTTCAATTTTGCAAACATTCGATCAAGATCGTAAACCTCGCCCTGTGCTGACGAGATCATCTTGCGTCCACGGCCGCGTCGCGCCAGATCCGATGAACGCATCACCGCCGGCGTCAGCGAATAGTCACGATAAACCCGGTCGTGAATCGTAGGTACGCGCTTTCCGAGCAGTCGCGCTACAAGAATCCACGCCAGCGCCCGCAATACGTCGGGTGGAGAGTCTTTACAGATATCCGAGAGCCGCACGTACACTCGCCCCGAGCGCAAACGGATGGTGTGGCGCAGTCCCGCGTACGGATAAAAACGAACTTCAATCGCAGGTACACCGCGGTGGCCGCCCATATGACGAAATGCGTCGGCGAAATATTTTGTTACTTCATTCATTACGGTAACTCGGAGGCAAACAGCGGTTCGGGGGACACAATCTTAAGGACGGCGGGCGCGAGCAGTCAACCTTTGGCGGGGGGTGTTCGGAAGCTCTCTGTTTTCAGCAGTTTAAGCCATCCGCAGATTACTCAGTTAACTTGAAAAGGAGCTAATCTGTGCAATCTGTGGATAACTTTGTATACTGCCAACTCATGCCCCGGAGAGCCTCAAATCTCCAAACGACTGAGAAGGGTGCTTTAGACTCCCGCGCGGAGGTCTTACTCGCGGCCCTGATCAAGGAACACCTCGTCACCGGCGAGGCGGTCGGTTCGCGTGTGCTCTCTGATCGCTTTTCACACGGTTACGGCTGGAGTCCGGCGACTATTCGCAACGTGATGGCCGAGCTCGAAGAAGCGGGATTGGTCGAGCAGCCACACACTTCCGCGGGTCGCGTGCCGACTGACAAGGGGTATCGCTACTACGTTGACAACATGCTCGGCGAAGCGCGGCTCTCGCGCACCGATCTCAAAGCGATCGACCATCTCTTCTCCGCCAGCGACATCGACGCCGGCTCGTCTCCCGATAGATTGATGGAAACAGCGTCGCACGTCCTTTCGGCGCTCTCGCAGAACGTCGGCATCGTGGTTTCTCCGTCGCTGGCCGACAACCGGCTCAATCACATCGAGTTCATGTTGCTGCCGGACAGGCGAATCCTGGTGGTGCTGGTATCGACCGCAAACATCATCCACAACAAAGTCATCAGGTTGGCCGACGATTTGACTCAGGACGACCTCGATCGCACGGCGCGCTATCTGAACACTGAATTCAGCGGTAAGAGTCTGCTCGCGATTCGCGCGGAGATAGTCGAGTTAATGAAGGAAGAGAAGGCGCTGTACGATAAGTTGCTACAGAATGCCATTCTTTTGTGCGAGCGGAGCCTCGAAGGCGAGGAAACGACGGGTGACGTTTACGTCGACGGCACTTCAAACATTCTTACCAAGCCCGACTTCGTCGATGTCGAGCGTATGCGCGAGCTGTTCCGGACCTTCGAAGAGAAGTCGCGACTGATCAAGATTCTCAACGAATGCGTTCACGACGCTGCGGCTTACCCCGGCGATGTACACGTCGTGATTGGGAGGGAGCATCCGGCAAGTTCGATGCAGAACTGCGCGTTGATCACCGCGCCTTATCGAGTCGGATCGAACGACAACATCGGCACGCTCAGTGTGGTTGGTCCGATGAGAATAGAATATGCACGAATAATGGCTATGGTAAACTACATGGCGCGCTTGATTGAGCATCGCCTGGGCGAACAGACTGCACGTTGAGTCAGTTAGAGATCGATCCTTCCTAATGACATCAGACAGACGCGACAAGGGTTCGCACCGCATCCCAATCAAATTCACGGACGCTGACGAAGAAGCAAGATCTGCGGACGAACCCAACAAGATGGACGACAGGCAAGATCCCGACAACCAGGGCGAAGACGTTTTATCTGACGCTGACTACGACTTCACGACCGAGGATCTTTTTGGCGGTGGTGAAGGCGAGACGGACGAACCTGCCGGTGGACCCGTCACGGCGGAATTGATCGCGACCCGCGCCGAGTTGAAGCGAGTTGAAGCTGAGAACGCTGAACTCAAAGATCGACTCGCGCGCCGCCAGGCAGACTTTGAGAACTACCGCAAGCGTGTCGAACGCGAACGGAGCGAGACTTACAATCGCGTGGTGGCTGACGTCGCCGCCAAGCTGTTGCCGGTGGTGGACAATCTGAAACGGGCTTTGGAGACGGAGGCCTCGGTCGAAGCGTCAGAGTCTGACGAGTTTCGCCATTTTCTCAGCGGTGTGGATCTTATCTACAAGCAGCTTAACGGCGTGCTCGACGCTCTGGGCGTGAAGCCCATTGTCGCTGTTGGTGAACAGTTCGATCCGCACGTTCACGAGGCTGTGGCCACCGAAGCCACGGACGAATACGACCCCGACACGGTGATGCAGGAGCTGGTTGCCGGTTACCGTCTGGGCGACAAGCTCATTCGCCCCGCGATCGTGAAAGTGGCCAAAAGAGAGTAGCCACAAAAAGGCACAAAAGGCACATAAAAAGAAGAGCGGCAGATTTCATAACAGGAAGACCGGAAACTTTATTTGGCGACTGACAATCAGAGCAAACTATTGAGCGCCTCTCAATCAGAAATAAATTTTGCGCCTTTTGTGCCTTTTTGTGGCTAACAAGAATCGATGGGAAAAACGATCGGAATAGATTTAGGCACCACCAACTGCTGCGTCGCGGTTCTCGAGGGCGGCGCGGTGCAGATTGTTCCGAATAAAGAAGGCGGGCGCACGACGCCGACGGTCGTCGGTTTCACCGAAAAAGGTGAACGACTCGTGGGCCAGATCGCCAAGCGCCAGGCCGTCACGAACGCCGCCAATACCGTCTTTGCCGTCAAGCGACTCATTGGCCGAAAGTTCAACTCGGCGGAAGTCGCCAAGATGCGCGACACCTGTTCGTTCGAGATCGTCGATTCTCCAAACGGCGACGCGCGCGTCCGCGTCCAGGGCCGGAACTACAGCCCACCGGAGTTGTCGGGGATCGTTCTGCAACGCCTGAAAGCCGCGGCCGAAGATTTCCTCGGCGAACCAGTGACTGACGCCATCATCACTGTACCCGCATACTTCGACGACACCCAGCGACAAGCAACCAAAGACGCCGGCAAGATCGCGGGTCTCAAAATCGAACGCATCATCAACGAGCCGACAGCAGCAGCGCTCGCCTATGGTCAGGGCAAAGCGAACGTCGAGCGGATCGCGGTTTACGATCTCGGCGGTGGCACTTTCGATATCTCGATTCTCGAAATGAACGACGGCGTTTTCGAAGTGCTTTCGACTTCCGGCAACACGTTCCTCGGTGGTGAAGACTTCGACGAACGCATCATGACCTGGATGGCAGGCCAGTTCCTGGAAGAAACCGGAATCGACTTGAAACAGGATCGCCTCGCTTTGCAGCGACTGAAAGAGGTTGCCGAACGCGCCAAGTGCGATCTTTCCACCGCCACCGAAACCAACATCAACCTGCCGTTCATCGCCGCCGACGCGACCGGACCAAAGCACTTCAACAAGTCGCTGACCCGCGCGCAGTTTGAAGAACTGGTAAGCGACCTTGTCGATCAGACGATCGAACCGTGCCAGTCAGCCTTGAAAGACGCGAAGCTGCAACCGTCAGACATTCACAAGGTGATCCTCGTCGGCGGCCAGACCCGCTCGCCGATTGTCGAGCGCACGGTTGAGAGGATCTTCGGCCGCAAGCCGTCGTCTGAGATCAATCCGGACGAAGTGGTGGCGATGGGCGCTGCGATCCAGGGCGGCGTTTTGAATGGTGAAGTGAAAGACATCGTGCTGCTGGACGTGCTGCCGTTGAGTTTGGGACTGGAAACACGTGGCGGACTGTTCACCAAGATCATCGAACGCAATTCGACCATTCCGCTGCGTAACAGTTTGACGTTTACCACTGTGGTCGACAACCAGTCGTCGGTCGAGATTCATGTGCTTCAGGGTGAGCGCGAAATAGCGCAGGGCAATCGTTCGCTCGGCAAGTTCGAGCTGGTGGGAATTCCGCCGAATCCGCGCGGTGTGCCGCAGATCGAAGTTTCGTTTGAAGTCGACGCGAACGGCATTGTTTCAGTTTCGGCGGTGGACAAGGCGTCCGGGCGCGAACAGCAGATGCGCATCACGCCGACCTCGGGCCTGATGCCGGAAGAGATCGATCGGCTCATTCGTGAGGCGGAACAATTTGCAGATAGCGACAAGACCACGAAAGAGCTGCTGGTGTTGAGAACGAAAGTCGATTCGTTGCTCAGGAACACCCAGAAGTCGTTTACGAAGTTTGGCGGTTTGCTGCCGGAGCCCGACCAGGATGCGGCGGAGAAAGTCTTTGCCGAGACCGAGGCAGCTATCAAGACTGACAAAATCGAAGAGATTAAGATCGCCCTGAACAAGCTCGAACGCGTAGCCGGGCAACTCACCTCCGCAATGTTGAACTCCACTGCCGACGCAACCACCGAAGTTTAAGCTTATTCATAGACGTAGAGAGGTTATTAGTAAAACTGTATGGACAAACGTGATTATTACGAGGTCCTGGCTGTTAGCCGCACCGCGACAGACCAGGAAATCAAGAGCGCTTATCGTCGCCTGGCGGTGAAGTATCACCCGGACAAGAACCCGAACGATGCCAGTGCTGAAGAGAAGTTTAAAGAAGCAGCGGAAGCTTACAGCGTGCTTTCTGACCCCGAGCAGCGCAAGCGTTACGACCGTTTTGGTCATGCGGGAGTTTCCAGCAGCGCCGCCGGCGCAGGAGCGTGGGGAGCGCCGGGGTTTGGCGGTATTGAAGACATACTTGGCGACCTGTTTGGTTTTGGTGATGTGTTTGGCGGCGGGCGTGGTGGTCGTCGCACATCGGCCCAACGCGGCGCCGATCTTCGTTACGACCTGGAGATCACGCTCGAAGAAGCTGCCAACGGCATGACTGCGCAACTGCGGATTCCGCGACTGGAGACGTGCGACACGTGCAAAGGATCGGGCGCGGCAGAGGGAAGCCAACCGGAGACGTGTTCGACCTGTAGCGGCAGTGGCCAGGTTCGTTACCAGCAGGGATTCTTCTCCGTGGCGCGGACCTGTCATGTGTGCCGCGGCGCGGGACGAGTGATCAAGAACCCTTGCACCGACTGCAAAGGCACTGGAAGAGTCGAGCGCGAGAAACAGATGGAAGTAAAGATCCCGGCGGGGGTCGAAACCGGCTCTCGTTTACGCGTATCTGGTGAAGGGGAATCCGGTATGCAGGGGGGCGCGCCGGGGGACCTTTACGTGGTTATCCACGTTTCGGAGCACGACCAGTTTGAGCGACAAGGTAGCAACCTCTACGAGGCCATTCCGATCACGTTCGCGCAGGCGGCGTTAGGGGCTGAGGTCATGGTCAAAACGCTCGACGCGGATGAGAAGCTGAAGATCCCGATGGGCACACAAACGGGCACGGTGTTTCGACTCAGAGGGAAGGGGATGCCCGTCCTCGGCGGACGTGGTCGAGGTGATTTGTTCGTCTCCGTGACAGTGATCACACCGACGACGTTGACGAGAGAACAGCGTCGTCTGCTGGAGCAGTTGGCGGAAGTTGAGAACAAGGATCTGGAGAGCAAGGGGTTGGTCGATAAGGTCCGCGACATCTTTGGCTGAAAGATTATTAGCCACGGATAACACGGATAACACAGATTTATTTTCTGATCCGTGTCATCCGTGTTCATCTGTGGCTCAAAGAAAGGCATTCATGAGAAGCCTGGTCCTACTCGCATTGATCGCTTTCGTTTCCGTCCCTGCCGCTGCGCAGGACCCGATGGACGCGCTGAAAGAGCTCGATTTCAGAAAAACTTCCCTCAAGCAGGCACAGGTGCAGAAGCTGAGCCCGGAAGATCTGAAACTGCTGCGTGGGATTATCTTCGGGCGCCACGGACGAGTCTTTCGAGACAACGAAATCAAGGTCTATCTCGAAGAGCAGACGTGGTACAAGCCGAATCCCGAATTCAAAAACTCGATGCTCAACGACGTCGAGCGCCAGAATCTCGATCTGATCCGCATCGCCGAAGCCGCTAAACACGAGTTCATTCAACCCGGTGACATGCGTTACTGGCGCGACCGCCAGATCACGCCACGCAAACTCGGCAAGCACAGCGGTGCGGAATGGAAAGTCCTGCTCGCCGAAGTCGAAGCCATTCACGGCAAGCGTTTCGACGACGAACCGTGGCTACAACAGTATTTCGAAGAGCGTTACTGGTATTTTCCGAGCGATAAGTACGACGCGAAAAAGCTCTCGGCAATCGAGCGCAAGAACCTCGAGATACTGAGTGGCGCGCAGAAACGTCAACGCAAGGTGGCGCTCCTGCCGGGCGACATGCAGTTTTTCGAGAACCGATCGATCTCCGAGCAGATGTTGCAGGGTCTCAGCCTGCACGAGTTGCGCCTGATTCGGAATGAGATTTATGCGCGACACGGTCGCATGTTCCGCGCGGATTGGTTGCAGCAGTATTTCTACTTTCAACCGTGGTACAACCCTGACGAGAACTTCAAAGACGAAGAGCTTTCCGGCACTGACAAGCTCAACGTCGAAACAATCGTGAAATATGAGAACAAGATTCACGAGGGGTTGAGCACGAAGCCGATCACGCGGGCGCTGCTCGATGGTTTGTTCATCGAAGACGCGAGCCAGATGCGGCAGGAGATCTACGCGCGGCACGGCAAGGTGTTCAAGGAGCCATGGCTGCAAAAGTATTTCTCGAGCTTCGCGTGGTACAAGGCCGATCCAAACTTCACCGAGGATTCATTGAGCGAGATCGAGAAGAAGAACATCGCCACCATTGCGGCGTACGAAAAGAGCGCCGTAACGGCGATGAGTACGATCGAGGGTTGATAAGGCCCACCCGGGTCTCGCGTGCCGAGACCAGAACCACAGATTTTCACGGAAATTAAGACACGGATGAACACGGAGAAATCCGTAATTCATCCGTGTTCATCTGTGGCTAAAAAAACTGAGCGAGGAATCGCCCTGTTTCAGGATTCGAGTCCGCTGCAGCTCACCCACTGTTTCAGGCAATTCGGTTTTGTGATGATGTTCGGCGATTACGAGGGTGTTGTTGCCGAGTAGCTGGAGTGTTTTCAGGTAGTCGTCTTTGTAAGGCGGATCGAAGAAGACGATGTCCCAGCGTTCGTTCTTCGACTGCTTTAAGAACTCATTCGCCTCAGAACAGTAGATCTCGAATTGCTCCTCAGGTATCCGGCACAACCCGACATTCGCTTCAATCAACTTGCACATCCGCCGCGAACGATCGACAAACGTAACGTGACTCGCCCCACGCGACACCGCCTCAATACCCACGGCGCCCGACCCGGCGCACAGATCGAGAAAGCGAGCATCTTCAATCCGCGGCGCGATCACGTTGAAAAGGGTCTCGCGCAGCCTGTCAGAGGTCGGCCGCACATTCAGCGATGGCGGGCTCTTCAGATTCCTTCCCTTGTAAGCTCCAGCGATAATCCGCATAACTCCAATCAGCGGGGGCAAGCCCCTTTTCCTGACTTGTTCTTCTCCCAGTTTCTCAAAGAATAGAACAAGTCAGGAAGAGGGGCTTGGCCCGCTCTCAATTTATCCAATTGCGGCGAGTCCAAAGCGCGGATCCTGTTTGATGCGTTTTATCAATCTAGCGGTCATCACCGACTTCGGCTTGCCGAGATAGAACTCCGCTTCCTGCTTCGCCTTTTCGAGCAGTGGCTGATCGCGCACGATGTTGCCGATGCGAAACTCCGGCAACCCCGATTGCTTTGTCCCCAGCAGTTCGCCCGGTCCTCGCAACTGGAGATCTTTCTCAGCAATTTTAAATCCGTCAGTGGTCTGCGCCATGATGCCGAGCCGTTCTTCCGCCACCGCGGTTTTCTTGTCACTGGTTAGCAGTACGCAATAGCTTTTCTCCGCGCCGCGACCAACCCGCCCGCGCAATTGATGAAGCTGCGATAAACCGAAGCGCTCGGCGTGTTCGACGATCATCACCGACGCATTCGGCACGTCCACGCCGACTTCAATCACCGTCGTCGAAACCAGTATCTTGATCTCGCCGGCCACAAACGCGCTCATCACTTTTTCTTTTTCCGCCGGCTTCATCTTGCCATGCAACAGACCGACGGAAAGCTTTGGAAAGACCGTATCTCGCAGATACTCGTAACGTCGCGTCGCATCTTTCAAATCCATCTTCTCCGACTCTTCGACCAGCGGATACACCACGTACGCCTGCCGACCGGCTTTGATCTCGCGCGAGATCAAACGCTTCACTTCCTGCCGTTGATCTTCGCCGCAGACCATTGTCTCGATCGGCGTGCGGCCGGGTGGCAGTTCATCGATGATGGAAACATCCAGATCGCCGTAAACCGTCATCGCTAACGAGCGTGGAATCGGTGTAGCGGTCATCACCAGCACATCCGGGTTGAGTCCGCGTGCACGCAACTCAGCGCGTTGCATCACGCCGAACCGGTGCTGTTCGTCGATCACTACGAGCCCGAGCTTCGCAAAACCGACTGCTTCCTGAATCAACGCCTGCGTTCCGATGGCCGCATGGATCTCGGCTTCCTTCAGCGCAGTTTGCAGCCGTCGCTTTTCGGCGGCGCGAAGCGATCCGGTCAACAACTCCACGCGATAAGGCGTCTTCGCGAGCAGGCGTTTGATGCTGCGCGCGTGTTGCTCTGCGAGGATTTCGGTCGGCGCCATCAACGCAGTCTGCAAACCATTTTCCATCGCGGCCATCATTGCGATTACGGCCACGATGGTCTTGCCGCTGCCGACGTCGCCTTGCAGCAGACGGTTCATCGGCGCCGTGGATTTCAGGTCTTTGAAGATTTGCCTGGTGACGTTTACCTGTGCCTGCGTTAACTTGAAAGGCAAAACCGAACCGATCCGGTCTTTTGCTGACTTGTCGATGCGCAGCGGCATCTCTTTTACTTCCTTGATTCGTTGCCCGCGCTTGAAACCGATCGCGAAGGTTACCCAGAAGAAGTCTTCGAAGATCATGCGCTGGTGCGCCGCGCTTCTTGATTGCTCGTAATCGTCCATCGACGCATCTGGCGGTGGAAAGTGAATCTCACGCATTGCTTGCGCGCGGCCGATCAGTTTTGTCCGGTGTCGCAGGTCCGGCGGCAGTGTTTCCTCGATCGCCTTGTCGTCCAGGAGTGCGAGCACTGCGTGCACGATCTCGCGCACACGTTTGGAGTTGAACTCGCCGAGTTTTCGATAAACCGGCACGCGGCGGCCGACGTGAATTGCTGCAAGCGCCGGATCGGGCAGGTTCTCTTCGGATTGTTCGGGATGTGGCTCGTCTTCTGCCGCTTCCAGACTCGGGAGAACTTCGAGTTCGTCGGCGGGCTTGTTCAATCTGAGTTTGAACGTGTTGCGGCGTGCTTCCCATTCCCAGCGACCAAACGTGATGAACTTTGTGCCGGGCACGAGCTTGGCCGTGTAGTACTTGACGATGTCGTAGGCGCGCGGACCCGACACGAACCACCAGACGATCACTTCGCGGCCGCTCATTGGACCATCGATTCCGGAGACTTCGAAGATGTAAAGTTTAGGCCTGCCGTAACTCCGCGGGTTTCTCATCGGGTAGCCGTGCGCGTGGGTGACGGTGAGTTCGAGCGACGCTTCGACACCGTCGTGTAGATCTCTGATCAGCGCCGGATGCGAACGATCTTCGTAACGCATCGGGAAGTAAGTGAGAAGATCTTCGACCGTGACTTCAGCCGCACTCTTCTTGTGTACCTGTGACATGAGTGCGCGGGCGAGCTTGCGAGAGAGAACCGGCCCGAGTCGTGCGATCTTGAAATTGTGAAGATCCTCAATCAGAGTGTTGAGGGAGATGGCGCTGGGCATCGGCGGGATCATAACATAGCGAGCAGCGAGGGCAGGGTCATGACAAACGAGAGGGTATCGGACACCACGCGCGAGAATTTGAAACTGTTGCGGCAGGGTTTGCTGCGGCTTCACAAGACGTTGCTGGATCTGGAGCGCAGAGACTTTGAGCGCGCGCGTGGGCGAATCGGAAATAGTTACGAGTTCCTGCAGTTAGTGCTCAAGGATCCGTGGTTCGACTGGTTACATCGACTTTCGGAACTCATCGTGCAGATCGACGAGACGCTCGATCCGAATGCGGAGACGCCGGCGACTGAGGCTGATGCCGCTGCGTTGATTGAGAGGGCGAAGACGTTATTGGCGCCGGCGGAAACGGGCACTGAGTTTCAGAAGAACTATTTCCTCGCGCTCCAGCAGTCCCCCGACGTGGTGCTGCTTCATTCTGAGGTGATGAAGATATTGGGGAGATAAAGTTCGCCACAGATGAACACGGATTTCATACACAGATAAAGAAAAATCCGTGTATGAAATCCGTGTTCATCTGTGGCTAATTTACCTAAGCACAGTGCTTCTCGAAAGCTTGCGTGAGTTCTCCGGCGATCTGGTGCGCATCCCGGCCCTCGATCTGGTATCGCTCGAGCATGTAAACCAACTCCCCATCTTTCAGCAGCGCAATCGACGGCGATGATGGCCCATAACCGGTGAAGTAGCTGCGAGCTCTTTCCGTGGCTTCGATATCGGCGCCGGCGAAGACAGTCGCTACTTTGTCGGGCTTCACTTCATTTTGCAGCGCGAGCGCCACGCCCGGCCGCGCTTTTCCAGCCGCACACCCGCAGATCGAGTTCACCACGACCATCAAGGTGCCTTTGCTATTTCGAATCGTCTCGTCAACCGCGTCGGCAGTTCTCATCTCTTCGACTCCGAGCCGCGTCAAATCTTCACGCATGGGACGTATCATTATTTCCGGATATGGCATCGATCAAATCTCCTGAGTAATTTTTCGTGAAATCTTATCATGGTTGTTCGCCACATGGATCAAGCGAGCGGATGGCTTCGGTGAAGTGTTCGCGAATGTCGGAGGCCAGCATGGTGCGCATGCCGAGTTTGCGGGCTGCGAAGTCGCCTGCGAGGCCGCCGGTGTAGAGCGCCGCGACGGTGGTGGCGATGGGATCGGCGCGATCTTCGAGCGTGCCATAAGCCTGGGCGAGGAAGCCGGAGATCAGGCCGGTTAAGGTGTCGCCGGCGCCGGCAGTGCCGAGGCCGGCGTTTCCGGTGGGATTGATGAACACACGGCCGTCGGGAGTCGCGACTAAAGGTCGCGAACCTTTGAGAACCAGGATGACTTCGTGTGAGCGGGCAAACTCACGCGCGACAGCTACGCGATCGTCGAGAGCCGATTTGTCATTAGCGCCAATCAATCTCAGCATCTCGCCCGGGTGTGGAGTGAGTACGAGTGGGTGCTCGTCTGAACCCTTAAGGTTGTCAGGCCAGGGCGCGAGTGAGTTCAAGCCGTCGGCGTCGATCACGCACGGTGTCGTGCGACGCTCGACAACCGCGCGAACGAATCTTCGCGTCCGCTCGTCATCGGAGGTCAAGCCTGGTCCAAGCGCGACCACCGTAGCTTTCCCCGCCAGCTTAAGAAAATGATCGACAGCCTCATCGCTGACAACGCCGCGATCCGTTTCCGCGAGCGCCGTGGTTATCACCTCCGGCATTGCACCACTCGCGACAGACGTTTGCGCGGACGCGGGTGTCGCGATCGTGACCAGTCCCGCTCCGGAGCGCATGGCAGCGTTACCGCTGAGCGCCGCTGCGCCGGAGTAACCACGCGAACCAGCCGCAAGCAAAACGTGCCCATGCGTGTTCTTGAACGACTCGGGCGTGTAGCGTGTGCTCACCAGCCACTGCCGCGCGTCCTCCGCTTCAGTCAAAAACAACCAGGGCCGCTGGGCCTGTATCAACGAAGCTGGAGAACCGATGTCGGCGACAATCAAAGAACCGCCGAAGTAGCACGCCGGCGCAAGCACGTTGGCGGGTTTGGCCGCGGTGAACGTCACCGTGAGATCCGCCTGGACAGCCGGCCCAATCGGTTTTGGTTGATCGGCGTTGAGTCCTGAGGGAATGTCGATCGAGAGTACGAGCGGACGCACCCCTGAGGCGCGGTCGCGTGCTTCTTTCAGCATCGACAAATGTTCGATGACTTTGAGGAAGACGCCTTCGAGCGGGCGCGTCAGACCAGTCCCGAAAAGCGCGTCGACGATGACGTCGTAAGCGCTACGTGGCCTGGCAATGCGTTCCCACGCCGTGACGCTTTCACATTCGACAAACGTGAGTGGAGGCGGCGCCTCGGACGAGCCTGCCTCGAAACTCGCCAGCCGGCTTACGGATTCGAAATTGGTGCGAGCGTCTCCCGAAGTCTCGGAGAGTTTGCCGAAGAGCACGACGCTACAGTGCATGCCCTCGCGCGACATGGCCCGTGCCAGAGCCGCCCCATCGCCGCCGTTGTTGCCTTTGCCGGAGAGGATCAGAGCGGTCTTGCCGGCGATATCGCCATCCATGCGGGCCCGGATTGCCTCCATACAGGCGCCGCTGGCAGCTTCCATCAGGAGCAGGGACGATGTGTGATAGTGGTCAACTGTGAGGCGGTCAATCTCGCGGATCTGGTTAGCGGAAAGTACTGGTTGCACGTGGGAATAATAGCAGACAAAGAAATAGCGGCCATGGCCGCCTCCCGCCTGCCCGCCGCTGCACCAACCGTCCGTTTTTCCAGGATATCTAATCTATATATCTAATGCCCGGGGCTCTCCAGAAAAATCTGAAAAAAGTTTTTAAGCCACAAAAAGGCACAAAAGGCGCAAAACAAGAAATTCGTTTTGCGCCTTTTGTGCCTCTAGCTTGTGTGCCTTTTTGTGGCTTTAACTTTTGTGCCTTTTTGTGGCTCTAGATCGTTATTGCTGCCCGCACGTTGGTCCGGGCGCTGGGTTGTGGCTGGTCCACGACCGGCGTTAAGCCAGCGCCGATGATGTACATCAGGGTCTCGCAGACCTCGCGGGAGCCGGTGCCTACGACCTGACCCTTTTCATCCTCAAGAACATAGATGCGGCCGGTCGACTCAAGGGGAAGAATCATTGGCCTCGTGTACATGCTCGTTAGTCTCCTGTTATTCCTGTGATTCTGTCTTGCGGTTCTTCAAACGACGGCGAATTGCACCCGCGGCTCCCACGAGCCCACTGCCCATCAGGAACAAGCTCGCCGGCTCGGGAACAGGTTCATTTGCTGGAGCAAAACCACCCAGCCGCCACTGGTTAATGTCCGCGAAAGTCGTGTTACCCAGACCCTGGACCGTAACGCTGTTGATGACTGCACCTTCAAACGCTTCAATTCCGAAGAAATTCTGACCGTTTGGACTAACCGTGAAGACCTGGTTGAACACCTGTCCGCCCGCTAGCGTGTAGTTCACGGTGAACTGGACCTGCGTCGGTGGCGGTAAACCGTTAGTGACGTCGATGTTGAGTATGAGCTTCTTGAAAGTAGCGCCATCCTCGAGTTGAACAGTCACATTGTTAAATGGGGTGTTGCCTGTGCCGCCAACGAGAACTGCCTGGCCGCCGCTGACGCCGAGGTTGCCGCTGCCGGAAGCTGAAGTGAAATCCACGATAAAGCCGGCGCCGGAACCATTGAAGTCACCCTGCACGAGCAAGCCGGAGTGAACCAGGCTGCCATTGTTGAATAAGACGTTGTCCGTGTTCTGATTGCCTGGATTTCCGACGGTAATCACAATCGGATCGGCCCAGGCGGTTGACGAGGCCATGACTATGATTGCGAAAGCAACTGAGGCGAGAATCAGGCGTTGCAAGCTAAAAATCGGGGGCATTTTACGAGACTCCTTGTACTTGGTTTCCTAAACTATAGAAGGGAAAGTGTTAATGGGCGGGCGGTTCCAAAGCTTAGCCACAGATTTCACAGATTATCTGCGTAACCTGCGAATGATCTGACGGATGATCGTCTGCGCCTGGGGTACACCAAAGAGATACTCAACCGCGAAATAGGTCGTCCCGTAACCACCGAGCACCACGATCGCCAGCGGGATCGGATGCCAGGAGCCGACGAGTAGCTTGAGCGCCCAGCCGATGCCCGCGCCGATCAACGCCCCCAGCCAGAGCCTCCCGGAGTAACCGAACGTTAAGCCGGTCCGGCCAATCCTCTTGTTGAGACTATTTCTTAACAGCACGAACTCAATCCAGCCCGCCATCCCGGAAGCCACCGTTAACCCCGCGGCTCCGAGTTTGGAAGGAAGGCCGAGTAGTCCCGGCAAGTGAATCGAGCAGAAGTACCCGAGAAGACT
>DASVGE010000299.1:0-2004 GCA_036379695.1 Pyrinomonadaceae bacterium
AGCGATCATCCAGTACATCAAGAGGAAGTACAACTTGCTGATCGGTGAACGAACAGCCGAGGCAATCAAGATCGAGCTTGGCTCAGCATACCCGCTCGACGAACCACTGTCGTACGAAGTGCGTGGTCGTAACCTCATCGAAGGAATCCCGAAGACGATCACGATCACCGACGAAGAAGTGCGCGAAGCTCTGGCGGATTCAATCTCGACGATCATCAACGCCGTCCGCGTGGCGCTGGAACGAACTCCTCCCGAACTGTCAGCAGACATCGTCGAACGGGGCATCGTGCTGACAGGCGGTGGCGCGTTGTTGAAGAACCTCGACAAGCGACTTTCAATCGAAACCGGGTTGCCGGTCTCGCTCGCAGACGATCCACTCGCCTCGGTGGTGTTAGGTACCGGCAAAATGTTATCCGACTTCGATCTGCTGAAACGGGTGAAGTGGGAAAACACCATGACAAGCGGAATGTAAATACCATCCACAGATTACACAGATTGTTCTTCTGTGAAATCTGCGTAATCTGTGGATAGCCTTTTTTGAGATTTACTACGTGGCTTCGGTTCGCACACAAAAAGAGATTCGCCAGCGAGCCCCCATCTGGCTCGTAACGTTGCTCGTCGCCAATCTCGTCATCATGGCAGTAGACGCGCGCGACGCCAACGGGCAACACAAAGTGCTTCGCATCTGGACGCAAACCTTTGCGTCACCACTGCAAAGTGCCTCGTCAAAAGCCAGCGGCGCCACCACCGGTTTCTTCCAGCAAATCTGGAACTTCCGCGGCACCGCGCAGGAAAACGAACAACTGAAAGCACAACTGGCACAAGCCCAAACCGAGCTCAATACGGCTCGTCAGGCCGCCGCGGAAAACGAACACCTCAAGGCACTGCTTGGCCTTAACGAACAAACCAACATCAAAACTGTTCCCGCGCGCGTAATCGCGCGAGATCCTTCAGTGTGGTTCAACACGATCACGATCAATCGCGGCAGTAGCTCAGGAATCGAAATGAACATGCCCGTTGTGACAGGCGGCGGCATCGTCGGGCGGATCATCACTGTGAGTCCGTGGGCCTCGCAGGTCATGTTGCTCACCGATGAGAAAGCCGGCGCCGGAGCTGTTGTCGGCCAACTCGGACAATCAGGCGCGCTCGGTTCCGTCCGTGGCCGGGCCGATCTGGGCGCAGCGTTGATCGAGATGCGCTACGTTTCAGGTACGGAGAAGGTTGAAGTCGGCGACAACGTGATGACGACCGGTCAGGACGGAATCTATCCGCCCGGTTTGAACGTGGGCCGTGTTGTTGAGGTGAAGACGGGCAGCGCTACGCAGGCCCATCACATTCTCATTCAACCCGGCGCGCAACTCGATCACCTGGAAGAAGTCGCAGTGCTTCTCTATCACCCCCCGCCGCGTTCAGTCCCCGAACAGACACCTCAGAGCGCAGATAGATCCAGGAGATGAGCTCGACAATTGGCAACTGGCAATTCTTCTATGTCGCAAATTAAGATTGCCGTAGTTCTGTTAGTCTCGATCGTGTTACAGCTTTTGCTGCGCGAGATTTGGCGGCCGCTCTCCTATATCGACTTTCCCCTCGTTGTTGTTGTTTACATCGCCTTGCAACGTGACGCCTGGCAGGCGTTGCTGGTCGGTACACTCGCAGGCTTGGTTATTGATGCTGCCAGCGGTGGTTTGATTGGCGCGGGAGGTTTTGCCAAGACACTGACGGCGTATGTCATCTACTTCGCCGCCACACGCGTAAATCTCGAAAACCCGCTGCTGAGAATTCCGGTGCTCGCCGCGGGTTCGTTGCTCGATTCGGCAATCTACGTTTTCTGGCACCGGGTGCTGGGATATCCACCGGCCGTTCCGCTCGTGCAGACGATGTCCTATAAACTAATCGCCACCACGGTAGCCGGAACGCTGGCGCTTTACATGCTCGACGCGCTGGTCGCGGAACGATCGGCGCAACGACGTCAATTCGCAACCCGTCGTCGCGTTGCACGACGTT
>DASVGE010000300.1:0-2583 GCA_036379695.1 Pyrinomonadaceae bacterium
CCGTCTGGGCTAACAGGACTAAAAGGGGAGTGCTTTTAAACCTTTGAGTTTTATGAGGCGCGGTAGCGTATACTAAGGCCCGATCACTGTCAACCCATTTTTCTGATTCATCTTCGCTACAAAACTTCATACGTATTAAGAGGTTACAAATGAATCTAACAGACATTCGACATCTCTTCGATTACACCGAATGGGCGAACGACCTGGCTATGGATGCGGCGGCGAAACTGTCTAACGAGCATCTGTGTCACGACTTCGGGATCAGTCATCGATCGATTTTCGGCACGCTCCTGCACATGGCAGGCGCCGAGTGGATTTGGTGGGAAAGATGGAATGGCCGTTCGCCGAGCAAGGAAGAAGCATGGTCACTCTGGACGACGGATTCCTGCGCGAATCTTGCGGCGCTTCAAGATCGTTGGGGAAACTTGATCGACAGTCGTACGCGATTTATCACCGCGCTTGATGAAGAGCGACTGACTGCGGAACTACCGTTCAGACTGCTCAGCGGTCATCCCAACTCAATGCGTCTCGTCGATCAGATGCAGCACGTCGCCAATCACGCGACGATGCACCGCGGGCAAATAGTCGGTATGATTCGCCAACTCGGCTTCGAGCCACCCGCGACAGATCTATTGTTCTACTTACGGCGAGACGTGTCGCCCAGGTAAATCCGTACTAATCCGCGAGGATCTGTGTTATGAAAATTGACCGTCGTAATTTTCTGGCTGCTTCGTCTTCTGCGTTGGTATTCGCGAAGAGTCAATTCGCATCCGAGCTCTTCCAATCGGCAGGAAGGGTCGAAGGACGCGAGGTCGCGGTTTATACCACCGCTGACAAAACGAATTACCGACTCTCCGCCACTAACAGTCTCAAATTCAAACCGATGGGCCAGCCACTCGAAACACAGGTCTGCGTCTTCATCGATCCTACCAAGACGTTTCAGACGTTCTTAGGTATTGGCGGCGCACTCACCGACGCCTCGGCGGAGACGTTCGCAAAACTGCCGAAGGCGAAACAGCAGGAATTCCTGACCGCTCATTTCGATCGCAACCGTGGCATCGGTTACACACTCGCAAGAACCAACATTCACAGTTGCGACTTTTCGAGTGGCAGCTACACCTACGTCACCGAGGGCGACAAAGAGTTAAACTCGTTCAGCGTCGATCACGACAAGCAATTTCGCATTCCGTTTATCAAGCAGGCGATCGCCGCGACCGGCGGGCGCCTCAACCTCTTCGCCAGTCCCTGGAGCCCGCCCGCGTTCATGAAAGACAACAACAACATGCTGCGCGGTGGAAAGTTGAAACCCGAGTTTTATCAGCCGTGGGCCAACTACTTCGTGAAGTTCATTAAAGCTTACGAGCGCGAGGGCATACCGATCTGGGGCGTGAGTATTCAAAACGAGCCGATGGCGACGCAAAAATGGGAGTCGTGCATTTTCTCCGCCGAGGAAGAACGGGATTTTCTCAAGAACCATCTCGGGCCGACGATCAAAAAGGAACTCGACGATAAGAAGATCATTGTGTGGGACCACAATCGCGACCTGATCTACCAGCGAGTGAGCACGATCCTCACGGATCCTAAAGCGGCGCAGTACGTGTGGGGCATTGGCTTTCACTGGTACGAGCCTTGGAGCGGCGGTGATCCGATGTTCGACAACGTGAGAATCGTAAACCAGACCTTCCCGGACAAGCATTTGATCTTCACTGAAGGCTGCGCTGACTCGTTCAAGCGGGAGCGGCTTAGCGATTGGAAGTTAGGCGAGCTCTACGGACGTTCGATGATCCACGACTTCAACAGCGGCACTGTCGGCTGGACTGATTGGAACATCCTGTTGGATGAAACCGGCGGACCGAATCACGTCCAGAATTTCTGCTTCGCGCCCGTTCACGCCGACACGCGCACCGGTGAGTTGATCTACACAAACTCTTACTACTACATCGGACACTTCTCGAAGTTTATTCAACGCGGCGCAAAAAGGATCGCATGCTCGCCGACCCGGAGCCCGCTGATCTCGACCGCCTTCCTCAACCCTGATGGAAAAGTCACGGCAGTGGTGATGAACTGGACCGATCAGAAGATCCCGTATTTCCTCTGGCTGGACGGCCAGGCCGCCGAGGTCGAAAGCCTGCCGCACTCCATCCAGACCCACGTGTTCTGAGTGTTTGAGATGCCACGGGGTGTTTGAGATGCCACGGGGTGTTTGAGATGCCACGGGGTGTTTGAGATGCCACGGGGTGTTTGAGATGCCACGGGCTGTTTGAGATGCCACGGGCTGTTTGAGATGCCACGGGGTGTTTGAGATGCCACGGGCTTGCCCCGTGGTACTTCACGATCGCAGCTACAGAACCTCAAACCCAAAAAATTCAGATGCCACGGGCTTGCCCCGTGGAGTCTCACGCTTGGCGCTACATAGCTCCGAACGGGAACCTCCACGGGACAAGCCCGTGGCATCCAGGCGGCATCCTTTTAAGTTCGCGTGTAGCGCATATCGCGAACCTCCACGGGACAAGCCCGTGGCATCCAGGCGGCATCCTTTAAGTTGGCGTGTAGCGGATATCGGGAACCTCCACGGGACGAGCC
>DASVGE010000301.1:0-18125 GCA_036379695.1 Pyrinomonadaceae bacterium
GTCGGCCGTCCGACCCGAGAGCAGGAAGCCGGCGAAAGTCAGCGGCAGCAAGCCCACGAGCAGCAGGACTCCCAAAACGATGTATAGGAGACGGATTCGTCCGAGTTTTTCGAGCATTTTCGAATCTGGCGGTACAATCGACGGCAGGTCGTCGGGGTTCGAGCGCAGTCGCTCGGGGTCCCGGTATTATGGGCGAGCGGCGACGGGAGTGTCAACGAGATTTAACATAGTTTTTCTCCCGCAAAGGCGCAAAGGCGCAAAGAAAGCCGCCAAGCCGGATTCATAGTTCTTCTTTGCGCCTTTGCGCCTTTGCGGGAGAAGGATTTATCGACTTCTGACACCCTTCCGGCGTCTAACCCGTTGAGCGCTCGAGCTCGCGAGAATGAAAACTTTGGGAACCGACGAGGTAATCGTTGAACGTGCCCTGACGGGCGATGCCGAAGCTTTTGGCGAGATTGTGCGGCGCTGGGAGCGACGGATATTTGCGCTCACTTACGGCATGCTCGGTCGCGAGGAAGACGCTCGCGACGCCACACAGGAGACCTTTCTCGCCGCCTTTCGCAATCTGCGCGGCTTCCGCGGTGAGGCAAAAGTCTCCTCCTGGCTACACCGGATCGCCGTTAACCAGTGCATTTCGCGCCAGCGCCGCGCGAAGGTGAGAAGCGAGTCGGCGCTTGACGAAGAACAGGAAAGCGCCGCGAGCAGCTTTGCCGCTCCATTCAGCCACTCGCCCGCGCACGTTGCTGAAGGCCGGCAGGAAACGCTGGCGGTGCGGCGCGCGATTAACAGCTTGCCGATCGAACTCCGGCAGGTGGTGGTAATGAAGGAGTTTGAAGAACTGACTTTTCGCGAGATTGCCGACGCGCTTGATCTGCCGTTGAGCACAGTCAAGAGCCGCCTTTACACGGCGTTGAAGCAGTTGCAGATGCGGCTGCAGAAGTTTGAAAGCAGGAATTGAGATGAAAGAGACTCCCGAATGTGAACGCGCATCCGATCTGGTCGCGTTCCTCTACAACGAAGCGGACGAACGTGAACGGCGTGACTTTCAGCTCCACCTGAACGAGTGCAGCACTTGTCGCGAGGAAGTCGCTTCATTCGGCGTGGTGCGCGAGTCGATCATTGAGTGGCGCGACGAAGCCTTAGCAGGTTTTGTCTCACAACCGGTTGCGACAAAGGCGACCCGCAAATCCGCGCTCGCTGCATTGCGACAGTTCTTTGATTTGTCTCCGTTGTGGCTGAAAGGTGCGACCGCGTTCGCACTAGTTGCGTTTTGTGTACTTGCGGCCATCGCCTTCATGAAGTTGCAGGGCAACAACCCAGCTTCACCGGCCGGGATCGTTTACACACAAGATGAAGTAAACCGGATCGTAAAGGAAGCGCTTGCACAGCAGAAAAACACGGTGGTGGATTCCCAACAGACAGTCGCCCTCGTCGAGTCTCCAAAACCGAAGAAACCGCGGCAGTCCGTTCCCAGCCGGTCTGCAAATAGCCGCCGGCCTCTTTCCCGGGCCGAGCGAGAACAACTGGCGGCAGACCTAAGACTTCTTTCAACTGACGTCGACGAGAATCTGCAACTACTCGAAGATCGAATCAACCAGTAATCATGCTTGAGGTGAAAATGAGATTAAGAACATTGATGCTTTTGTTGGCGGCAGTTTTACTCTTCAACGGAACTGTTTACGCCCAGGACACACCGCCCCCATTAGGCGCGGATTCCATCGAACACCTTCACCTGACGCCGGAACAGCGCCAAAGGATCCGGATGATCTTCGAGGAAACCAAGATCGAGCGCCAGCAAACCAACCGGCGACTGCGCGAAGCAAACGCCGCGCTCGATCAGGCACTCGACGCGGAACCGACGGACCAGAACCTCATCGAACAACGACTAAACGACGTCGCAGCCGCCCAAATAGCGCAAATCCGGATGCGAATCCAAACGGAGTTGAAAATACGGCGTGAACTGCGCCCGGAACAGTTGGCCACCTTGCGACAACTGCGTCTCCAGGCCCGCGACTTCATGGGCCCCCAGCGCCGTCCCAACCAGCGTCCTGCTCGTCGAAACGCCCTCCGACCGTAGAGTCTTTCTAGCCACAGATAAACACGGATAGAGATCGGATTTTCTATCCGTGTTCATCTGTGGCTTGACGCCCTGCGTACATTTTGCGCATCATAGGCCGCTCTTCTAAACGCGCAGTCCTAAAACTACTTAACGCTCTGGCCGCAATAGAAAGTGTGAGTCTGATAAGCTCTCCATGAACTTCGCCGCACGCGCCCTGCTCGAGCTGCAAGAAACGACGATCTTGACCGCTCGCGCTTTTCGAGGCGCTTTCAAGCGACCGCGCTACATTCCCGAAACCATCGCCCAGATGGACGCTATTGGCGTGGGTTCGTTAACCATCATCATTCTCACCGGATTTTTCACTGGCGGCGTTTTAACAGTACAAACGTTTCCGACGCTCAAGAGCTATGGCGCACAATCCCAAACCGGATACTTAGTCGCCGTCTCGCTCGTCCGCGAACTCGGACCCGTGTTATGCGCATTGATGGTGACCGGACGAGTCGGCTCAGCAATCTCCGCCGAACTCGGATCGATGGTCGTGTCGCAACAGATCGACGCGATGCGCGCGCTCGGCACCGACCCGATTCGAAAGCTCGTCATGCCCCGTATGTTCGCTTTGCTGGTGAGCCTGCCCTTGTTGACCGTGCTGGCCGACGTGCTCGGAATCTTCGGTGGCTGGGTTACCGCGGTTGCGCTTTATTCGGTATCGTCGAGTGTGTTCATCTCCTCGGTGCGCGAGGCCATCACAACCGATGACCTGATCGGAGGCGTGGTTAAACCGCTGGTCTTTTCGTTAATCATCGGATCGATTGCCTGCCGGCAAGGACTCAGCACGGAAGGCGGTACTGTCGGCGTCGGCCGCTCGACAACGCGCGCTGTGGTGCTGGCGTCCATCGTCGTCATTATTGCCGACTATTTTCTCGCGAAAGCGCTTCAGGTTATTCTAGGAACCGCATGATTCATCTTCGGTGTTTTTGATGTCAGTCGATATACACACTACTTCGCCCACAATTAGCGAGCAGGCTGCCGAGTCGACTTTCCAGGAAGTAGACGATCGCGACCGTGCTATTCCTGCGATCGAATTCCGAGACGTTGTGCTCGCTTTCGACGACCGCGTGATCCTGAACCGCCTGAGTTTTAAGGTCATGAAGGGTGAGACGAAGATCATCCTCGGCGGCTCCGGCGGCGGGAAGTCGACGATCATCAAGCTCGTGCTCGGTTTGCTCAAACCTGACGAAGGGCAAGTGCTGGTCAACGGCGAAGACGTTACTGATTACAGCGAAGAGCAGATGATGCGCGTGCGCAAGAATATCGGGATGGTGTTTCAGGAAGGCGCGCTGTTCGATTCCCTTTCGGTTTATGACAATGTCGCGTTTCGACTGCACGAACAGGGTGTTCCGGAAGAAGAAGTGGAACCGGAAGTCCGGCGTATGTTGCGGTTCGTCAATCTTGAAGATGCGATCGACAAGATGCCGATCGAACTCTCGGGCGGTATGCGTCGTCGCGTCGGTATTGCTCGCGCGCTTGTGGGTGATCCGAAGATCGTACTGTTTGACGAACCGACAGCAGGTTTGGATCCGCCGACCGCGCGTACGATCTGCGAGCTCGCGATGAAGTTGCGCGATCTCGAAGACGTTTCGTCAATCTTCGTGACTCACGAAATGAACAATCTTCAGTACATCTGTTCCGAGTACGCAGTGGTTGACGAAGACGGCAAAGTGGTTTTCGAGCGCGAAGGCGAGCGGCTTTGCCTGATCAACAGCAAGGTCATGATGATGCGCCAGGGAGTGATTATCTTCAGTGGCACTGACGAAGCGCTGCGCCGCGCCGAGGATCCGTACATACAAAAGTTTCTGCGGGGACATTAAAGAAAGAGTGAGGACAACGCTATGCCTCGATCGAGAACAAGTATCAGCCTGAGCCAGGTACGAGTCGGTATATTCGTACTGCTTGCGATCGCTGTATTGGTCTTCCTCGTACTCAACGCTTCTGGCGACATCAATCCCTTCAGCAGAAAATTGCACTTGAGGGCCCGCTTCGCTGATGCGAATGGTTTGCGCGAGGGTTCAGAAGTACGCCTCGCGGGCGTGCGAGTGGGCAAGGTCGAACGGATTATCCTGCTTGAGCCGTCGCCGATTCCCGATGCGCCGCGCGTTGAAGCACAGATGACGGTTGATTCGACGATCGATGGTCGTCCCGCCAACGAGCGCATTCGCTCCGATTCACAGGCGCTACAGGGTTCGCCCAGTCTGCTCGGCAACGAAATGCTCATCAACATCACGCCGGGAACTGCGGTGGGCCAGCCGGTTCAGGATGGCGCCCTGTTGACAGGGTCGTCTTCAAATACCGTCAACGACTTCGCGACGTCCGGAACCGAACTGGCTCAACGGCTCAGTAAACTCTCCGACGAGATCAATAGCATCGTGCAAGACGTGAAAGGCGGCAAAGGAACTGTGGGCCGTCTGTTCAGCGATGAAGCTCTTTACAACAACCTCAACGCGACTATTCGTGAGACGGAAGATGTGATGAAAGATATCCGGGGCGGCAAAGGCTCGGCGGGACGGTTCATCAACGATCCGGCGCTCTACAATAACGCCAACGAGATCGCGATCTCGCTGCGAGCCATTGCCGACGATCTGCGCGCCGGTCGCGGGACCGCCGGAAAATTGCTCACTGACGACGAGTTCTACAGTCGCATCAATCGCACTGCCGATCGTCTCGATAAGTCAGTCGATCAGATCAATCTCATGATCGCCGACATCAACGCCGGCCGCGGCACGCTCGGCAAACTCATTCGTGACGAGCAGGTCTACAACGACGCTCGCGCCGCCATCGCACGCTTCAACACTACTACCGAACGCATCGACAACCTCGTCGCCGCCGCGCAACGTGGTGAAGGGACGGTCGGCAAACTCCTCCAGGACGACACGCTCTACACCAACGTTAACCAACTCTCGTCCGAAGGCGTCAAAATGCTCTACGACTTCCGCCAGAACCCGAAGAAGTACCTGACGATCAAGTTCGAGCTGTTTTAGCCACAAAAAGGCACAAAGGCAGCGCCGGAATAATGCGCGTACTTATCAGTCTTTATCTGATCCTGATCGTTACGGCAGTGGGTGTTGCTCTGCCGGTGAAGCAGGATGGGGGCCGCTTTGCGGTTGCCGGATTGAATGAGCAGGAGACGGAAGCATTCTTTGCGTCGTTCAAGGAAGCGGTTGCGAAAGGTGAGAAGCGCACGGTCGCGGCGATGGTAAGTTATCCGATCAGAGTGACTGTCAAATCGGGTCGCCGCCTGCGCTTGAGTAATCCGGCCGCGTTCATCAGAGCCTACGACCAGATCTTCCACGATGAGTTCAAAAAACTGATCGCGAAAACCGACGCCACAGATCTCTGGGCCAAGAGTGCCGGCGTGGCCACGCCACGAGGTGAAGTCTGGTTCAGTGGAATTGTGTTCGATTCAAAGAATCCCGACAAATACGAGATCAAGATCATCGCCATTAACGGTCCGATCCGGTCGTGAATAGGGCTGCGGTCGCCGGGTCTCATTCTCACCGGGCTTCAGCCCGGTGGAAAAGGCGCTCAGAAAATAATCAGAAACCGTTTCAACGGTTTCCTGCTAGTCTCTCCTGTTCTGGCACCGGGGCTGAAGCCGGTGTGAATAAGATGACTTTTGACGCAAACTGCGCAGTTACAAACCGGGGCTGCAAGTAGCGAACGCCTTCGGCGTAATTTTCGAACTGAACCACAACTTGAAAAAACAATTCTTGAACAACAGGCTCGACTTAGTCCACAATGATTAACCCGCCGGGACATTACGCCCCGCAAGAATGTGCCCGCTGCCGGGGAACCGGCATTAGCCTCACACGCCCCGACGAACAGTGCCCCACTTGCAAAGGATACGGCGCCGTTGCCGTGCTTCAACCCGCCCACAAGTGCGCCCGTTGCGGTGGAAACGGAGTCATCAAGGGCGAAGACATTCCCTGCCCTTCCTGCGCAGGAAGCGGCTGGGCTTTCCATTGGAGGGACTAAATGCTACGTCGGTTCTGGCCTATCGGCGCCATCATCCTCGGCGCCAGGCTGCTCTTCGCAAACTTCCTCGTTACAACTGCCACCCGCGGAAACTTCTTTGATGGCGTCCGCACCCCGATCGGACTCATCCTCATCGTCGTTGGCGGATACTTCCTGATGAAAGACTACGACTAAACCGTTATCTCGGCGACGTGGAGCGCTGTGTGCCGAGTTGTTTAAGAAGCTCTCGCACAGCGACGTCCAACTGCGAGTCGCGGTCGGTCAGGGTTTCGCCTATTGGACGGATGACTTCGATGTCGACGGGGCGCGGGTTGCGCTCCATGTTGGTGCCGTCGTTGGCGGTGATCTTCATGCGCGGCAGGCGGAAGGTGGTGCCGTCGATCAGCGTTTGGCCCCACGTGTAGATGATCCAGCCTGAAGTCGGTTCGCCGACGATCTGGCCCAGGCGCAGGGTGCGATAGCCTTCGGTGAAGTCTTCGGCATCTGAGAGCGAATGTTGATTGGTTACAAGGATGGTTGGACGGTTGAGGGCGCGCTGGCCCAGGACGGTGCGGGCGGGCGTGGTGTTCAGGCCGCGCAAGGTCATGTTCAGATAACTACGTCGCGCCAGCACGTCGATCGCATACACGTTCACGAAGCCGCCGCTGTTGTTGCGAATATCGATTACAACACCGTCCTTCGCATAGTTCTCGGCATCGAGATCGATGTATAACTGCGACAGCGAGTTGAAAGACATGTCAAACATGTGCGCGTAGCCGAGCCGGCCATTGCTCACCTTCGACACGTACTCACGATTCCGCTCGACCCACTGCCGGTAAAGCAACCCACGCTCAGTAACAGCGTTAACGGGACGAACTACCACTTCACGTTTCGCCGTAGCTTCGCCACTCGAAGCGACAGTCAAACTAACCCGTCGATTGATCTTGAAGCTCAACAAGTCATCGAGATTTGTCGATTGATCGATCGCGCGACCATCAACAGCTAACAGATAATCTCCAACCTTAATCGTGCCGGCGATCGCCGCAGGACTCAGCGCTATCACTTCGGTAACACGCAAGCGACCAGTGGCTTCGTACTCACGACGATCGAAACGTAAACCTATTCGACCAGTCGACGGCGGGAACGCACCAGGCGGCAAGCCCGCGCCAAGGTGCGACGCATCCAGCTCACCCACCATCAAGTTCAACAACCGGCGCATCTCGTCGGGCGTGCGCGAGCCCGCAATCAGCGGCTCGTACTCGGCCCGCACCGCTTCCCAGTTCGCGCCGTGAAACCCGGGGTCATAAAAGAAGTCGCGCAGGTAGGACCAACCCTGTCGAAACACTTCCATCTTCTCGCGCGAGAAGTCGACGTCCAGCTCAGCCGCGACTGCAAGTGAACGCGCGCGGCCTTCGAGGTTCACGACTCCGATCCGGCCACTCTCGATAAAGAAGATCTCTTTACTGTCAGGTGAGAACTGCACCCAGCGCTTGAATCCCGGAGTCGAGGTCAACTGTTTGGCTACGGCGGGCTCGCGCGAAAGTTCGTCGAGCGAATAAAGATAGACGTTCCCCTGGTTCGCGGCATTCGCGATCAGCGCTACCCATTTGCCGTCGGGACTGATCGTTTGATAAGTCACGTCAAGTCCGACCGGCACGAAGCTCAAGCGCTTGCGAATGTCGTCGAAAACAACTTGCACCGGTTTCGTCGCGGGACGTTTTTCTTCGACAGGCGACGCTGAAGGAAGAGGTGAAGGCGCGGGAGTTTCACTCGCACGCGGCTCCGGACGATTCGGAGGCGTCACACTTCTCGGCGACTCTTCGCGAAACAGATCTCGAAACTGGTCCTCGCGAAAGCGCGGCGTGCGCGGCACGAGATCGACTCGAGCCAGTTGTGTGCTCTCCGTCCGCTGGCCCGAGTCGAACAAAACGTAAGCGCCATCAGGACTCCACGAAACCGAGTTGCTGAAGACGTTCGCGAGATAACTCGCCTGTCCGCCCGTTCCTTCAACCGAAACGACATGAACATTCTTAAACTGATTCTCAGCCACAGGCACGTACGCCAACCATTTTCCATCAGGCGACCAGACAAACGGACGATCCGAAATGATCGGCGCCCGCTCGAAGATCGCCGTTTTCACTAAGCGATCCGTCTTCGCAGTCATTTCCATTACGCGAAGCTCTTTCGCGCCGCGAATGAACGCCAGCGATTTGCCGTCGGGTGAGAAACGAGGCGTCGAATCGTCGCCGGCATCGCGCGTCAACTGCGTTTCGGAATTGCTGGTGAAGTCGTACAAAAACAGGTGCGGCACACGATCACGATCCGACACGTAAACGAGGCGACGGCTGTCCGGCGCCCAGGCGAGCTGGTACTCCTCGCCAACGCTGTTGGAAACGCGCGCTGCGTCACCGCCATCCGTTGCCGACGCGGCAAACACTTCGCCACGCACGATGAATGCGACTTTCTTGCCGTCGGGTGACAACTGTAACTCGGTGATCTGATCCGTGAGTCGCTGGCGTTCAACGCCTGGGCCAGCCGGGGCTCCACGACGCGTGACCGCGACTTCCGCGGCTTTGCCACTTTCCGTATCGAGTTTCCAGATCGCAAAGTTGTGTTCAAAAACGATCTCACGACCGTCGTATGAAATGCTGGGCCACAGGACGCGGCCATCAGTGAAGTTTGAAAGCCGGCGAGCGCCTGAGCCACCGGGTGTGGCGGTCCAGATATTCTGCGCGCCCGATCGATCGGAAACATAAAACAGACTACGACCGTCAGCGCTCCACATGGGCCATAACTCTTTAGCGCCGCCGGCCGCAGTGACTCTTTCGTAAGTTCCCGTGCCGCCATCGAACGATCGCAGCAACCAGATTTCCGATTCGTCGATGTGGCTGTGCCCTTTGCGCCACCATTGAGCGGACGCGATGCCGCGCGCGGAGAAGGCGAGCGTTTTGCCGTCAGGCGCAGGCGCGCAGAAAAACTCATTCGTGTAACGGTCGGCGCTGACCATCATCGGCGTGCCGCCGTTTGGGCTGATGCGATACAGATCGTTGAGACCACCGATGTCACGACTCGTCGAGGAGAAGTAGATCCAACGACCGTCGCGCGACCATCCGTCGAGCTGGTCGAGCCCATCATCAAAAGTGAGACGTTTCAGATCGCCGGTCGCAAAGGTCAGAACGTAGATGTCGCCGTTCCCGGTGCGTGAAGAGATGAAGGCGAGTTGGCGGCCGTCAGGTGAATAAAACGGGCGCGCTTCGTTTGCGGTGTGGGAGACGAGCAGCGAAGCGACGCCGCCGGTTGCGGGAACGGTCCAGATGTCGCCGCCCGAGACGAACACGATCTCTTTCCGATCGGGGGACAGGGCTGGCTCGGTAAAGTACGGGCGAGCTTGACCACTAACACTGAACGCAATTAGAAACACCAGCAACAGAACCTTCATAAGCAGGGCCTCCATTAAACCGCGGATGACGCGGATAAAAATCCGGATTTTTTCCGCGTCATCCGCGGCTAACTATTCCGAACGCACGAACGGGAAAGGTGCCAAAATCTCGAACCTTCACCGGAACGGCGAAGAACTTGAAGCCACTGTCCGGGAGCTCTCCGAGACCGCAGAGGTGCTCGACGACCGGGACGTCATGGCCCAACAGCACTGAGTGTGCGGGACGATTACCGTCATGGGTGGAGTCGATGTTGAATGAATCGATACCGACCAGCGTAACGTCGTGCTTCGCGAGGTAAGTTGCCGCGGCCTCTGTGAGGTACGGATGATTTCCGCTCGAGTACTCTTCAGTGCGCCAGTGCGTGTCCCAACCCGTGTGGACCAGCACGGCTTTGTCTTTCACGTCGATCTCATTGAAGACGTTCTCATCGATAGCGCGTTCAGTACACCGCACCACGATCCCGTCAAGGTTTGCTACTGAATACAGATCGAGCGCGGCGAGATCTTTTCCGCGCGCGTACCGGTGAAAAGGAGTGTCGAGATAGGTGCCCGTATTCGCGACCATCTCGATCTTGCCGATGTGAAACTCCGTGGGCGGCGCGTAACGCGTGCGAGACTCTTCCCGGGTTAGATAGTCGGTGATCACCGGCGCCGGTAGACCTTTGTAAGTGATCATTCCATGCTCAATCGTGTGACAAACGTCAATCAACTTAAAATCGCGCGACATCTTAGACGTCCTCCCTGACACGTCTCTGCACCAGCACCTGAAAACTCGACGCCATTCCACCGGGCAAGATCATCTCTCGCGCGCCGGTGGTTAAACTCGCTTTCTCAGCGTCTGTCTCAGCGCGGCTCAGTTGCTGCTCCAGTTCTTCGAGCAATCCCGTTTGCAAAAGAAACTTGTCTTGAGAAGCGAAGTCGACGACCTTCAGCCCGAGCTTCTCGCCAACAGTCTTGACCTGTGTCCAGTTGACGTTGGAGGTGATGTCATACGCGCCTGGCTGGGCCAACACGTCGTCAACAAAACTGTGCCGTGAAAAAGCACGCAACGTTCCTTTGAGGCGTCGCGTGGAGTCGTAAAGCTCGGCAGCTTCGGTTCCGTAATCGACCGTGATCACAAAACCACTCGCAAGCTTCGCCGTCACCTGGGCGAGCCAATCGTCAACTTCCAGATTAATCTCGATGATCTGTCCCTGAGTGAGTTCGACTGAATACCGGCTGCAAAAATCTGCCAATCGCGGTGTCGACAACGATCCGGTCGTCCAAACAAACGCACCCGTCGCATCGACGCCAACGTAAAGTTCTGACAGTCCCTGCTCATTTTTCACCACACGATGAACAGGAAAAGCATCGAGCAATTCGTTCGAGAAAAAAATGCCAGTATTAACCGGAATCAGATCGGCAGAAAACTGAACGCGATCGCCAAACTCAACCAGTCGCCCCCGCACACGTCTCAGCGCATCCTGACTGACTTCACAAACAACATACTTCGTCGCCGTAAAGATCGCCGGAAACTGATCCGCCAGCGTCTGCAACACGCCGGCTGCAAAGCTCCCATCGCCGGCGCCACACTCGACTATCGTCCATTCCGGCGGTCGCTCAAGTTCCTCATAGAGGCGCGCAAAGTACCGCGCGAAGGTTGCGGCAAACAACTGGCTGCGCTCGGGACTCGTGCGATAATCGCCTTCCCTGCCCCAACGCTCGCGATCGGATCGCTGGTAGTACCCCTGCTCGGGATCGTAGAGCGCCGCCTTCATCCAGTCGTGAAAAGTGATGGCGCCTTCACGTCGAATTAGTTCTGTTAGTCGTTCGGCTAGCGAAACCGGCAAGCAGAGATACCTGAACAGCTATCGGTCGGTGCGATCTTCTTTTTCCAGCAAGCGGGTCGTGTTCTCAGTCACACTGGGCGGATTTACCAACTCAGCCGTGTTCGGACGTCGCCAGCCACCCGGTGGTCGCGCAGGTGGTGGCGACAATGCAGGGCGCTGTGCGGGCGGCGCAAACTGTTGCGGCGCGTGCATGGGAGGCGCGTGTATCTGAGCGGGTTGTCCATAAGGCTGGAAAGGTCTCGGCGCCCCTTCCTCAAAAAGTGCCGCGAACAACATCCGGATCGGACCACCAACAAAACAGATAACCGCAGCCAGCGCCGTCAGCACCTCAAAGAAAGCCCAGCCTGTAAAATTCGCGAACACCCCCAGGATCGAAACAATCAAGATGCCTGCCAGAAACAACATCCCGCCCTGTTTGACCCCCTTTCGCTTCGGAGAGATCGGAGCCGGCTCGGCAGGATCTCGATAGGCCGGAATCAATCCGCCGTTGCCGAGCAACTGAATGACGCCATCCATCGGGAAACCGCAACGAGAGCAGAATCGGACATGGCCGGTAACTTGTTGCTGACCGCAGTGCGGACAAAACATGGGGATTGTTCCTCGCCAAACGGGGCTGTTATGTCGGGCTAGATAATAAACCCTTACGTGCCCTCACTGGAAAACAATTTGACACCGGCGGCCGCCCGCCCCCGGTAATCTCCTGCTTTAACGAGCGTTTCGAGCAGCAGATTAACAAGCTGTTGCTCGCCAGCGGGAGCGGAAATGTACTTGGTTAACGCGCCGTCGTCGCGGATCGAATTGAACGCACGTTGCCTTGCGAGATCCACTTCCGACAGGTATTCGATGATGCGTTCGGTGCTCGAAAGAGTTTCCGGCAGTGTCCACTCGAACGGGTCGTCCCAGAGATTGGCTGTAAGGCCGCCACACGTCTGTTCGATCACAGCGGCGCTGCGGAGCAGTGGTTCCGGTGGCACCGTTCCGGCGAGATCTTTCAGACTGGCGATCAGTTTGGCGAAAGCCTGATCAAGATGCTGAACGATCTCGCGGGACACGGATTTACACTGATTTAAAAAACCGATTTATCTGGAACGGCGATCGGTTTCTTCCAGCACCGTTCCGAAGCTGCGACCGGCAAAGCTAAATCCGCTGTGGATGTAACCCTTTGCGCCCACCTTTGTACCGCGTGATGGAACACCGCGTCTCGTAGCCACCCAGATCTTCCCGCTGCCGTCGTCGATCTCGTATGCGCCGGCGCCCATCACGCCGTAACTGTCAGTCACCCGGCCGGCGATCCCGACTTCTTTCCCGCGGTAACGATCCGGATCGGAGTTAATTTTCGCGATGTTTGTCTGGCTCGGACAGGCGGTGAGTAGCAGCGTTCCGGTTAATAAAACGAGGAAAACTGCGGCCTTTTTCAATGCTAGCATTGGTTTCTCCTTTAATGGTGTTCGTCATCTCGGGAGAGGCCATGATGATAACAAAGCAATCCGCAGATTGCACAGATTGTATTAAGAATCTGTGCAATCTGCGGATGGGTTTACTTGCCGAACCAGCCAATAGGACGCCCGGATAGGTCTACCCAGACGCTCTTCACCTGCGTGTAAAGGTCGAGCGCGTGGCGGCCCATCTCGCGGCCGTAGCCCGACTGTTTATAACCACCAAAGGGAGACGCTGCATTGAACATGTTGTAAGTATTGATCCAAACAACACCCGCTTTGATTTCTTTCGCGAATCGATGTGCGCGCGTGATGTCGCGGGTCCAAATCCCGGCGGACAGTCCGTAGATCGTGTCGTTTGCCTGTTTGATCAGGTCATCTTCGTCTTTGAAGCTGATGACGGAAACGACCGGGCCGAAGATCTCTTCCTGGGCCACGCGCATGCTGTTCTTAACTTCGGCAAAGATCGTGGGACTGAAGAAGTAGCCTTTCTGGAAAGCGCCTTCGAGCTCTGGAGTGGCGCCGCCCGTCAACACCGTCGCTCCTTCTTCACGCGCGATATCGACGTAACCCTTGATTCGATTCAGTTGTTCCTCGGAAACCTGAGGACCCATCTGCGTCGCTTTGTTCATCGGATCGCCGACAGAAATCTTTCCGGCTTTCTCTGAAAGTTTGTCCAGGAACTCATCCTTCACTGACTCCTCGACAAAGAGACGCGAACCGGCGCAGCAGACCTGACCCTGGTTGTAGAAGATTCCCATCATCGCGCCTGCGACTGCCTGTTCGAGATCGGAATCGGCAAACACGATGTTCGGCGCCTTGCCTCCGAGTTCTAAAGATACTTTGGTGAGATTGTCAGCCGCAGATTTTGCAATCAACTTTCCGACTTCAGTTGAACCAGTGAACGCTATCTTGTCGATACCCGGATGAGCGGCGAGCGCTGCGCCGGCAGTCTCACCATAACCGGGAACGATGTTTACGACGCCCTCCGGAAACCCTGCTTCCTGGATCAACTTCGCGAGTTCCATCGCGCCGACAGGAGTCTGCTCCGCAGGCTTGAGAACGACTGTATTCCCCGCCGCCAGCGCGGGAGCGAGCTTCCACGCCGCCATTAGCAAAGGAAAGTTCCACGGAATGATCTGGCCGCAAACACCGATGGGTTCGCGCAAGGTGTAGTTGAACATCTTGCCGGGCACCGGGATTGTTTCGCCTTCGATCTTCGTGGCCCAGCCGGCGAAGTACTCGAAGTTCTCGACCACTTGCGGCAAGTCAACGTAGAGAGATTCTTTGATCGGCTTGCCGTTGTCGGCAGTCTCGAGAGCTGCCAACTCCGCGGAGTGTTGCTCGATCAACTGCGAGAGTTTGTAAAGCAACCTGCCGCGGTCGCGGGCACTGAGCTTGGACCACTTTCCTTCAAACGCGCGCCGTGCAGCCGCGACTGCCTTGTCAATGTCGGCCTTGTCAGCCTCTGCGACCTCGGCGAGCGTGTCGCCGGTCGCGGGGTTTGGCGTTTTGAAGGTCTTTCCCGACTCCGAATCGACCCATTGTCCATCAATGAAGAGCTGATATTTTTGCGGAGCTACTGAAGCTGATGACATATATCTCCTTATTGCTAGAAATCTGTTGTACCCAAAAGTAATTGCCGCAGCACGTACGGAAGAATTCCGCCGTGCTTGTAGTAATCAACCTCGATCGGCGTATCGATCCGGAGCGTGATCGGGATCTCCTCGATGGCGCCGCTGGCGCGATGAATCACGAGGGTTACGTCCTGTCGCGGCTCGATGCCGGCTTCGATGCCGAGCAGGTCAAATCGCTCGCTGCCGTCGAGTCTTAACGAAGCAGCGTTGGTGTCGTCCTTGAACTGGCAAGGCAACACGCCCATTCCCACCAGGTTGCTGCGATGAATACGCTCAAAACTCTGCGCGATGACGGCTTTTACTCCGAGCAGGCTGGTTCCTTTCGCGGCCCAGTCGCGCGAGCTTCCCGTGCCGTACTCCTGACCCGCAATGATCACGAGCGGCACATTTTCAGACTGGTAACGCATCGCTGCATCGTAGATGCTCATGCGCTCGCCGTCCGGTTGATGGATCGTGACGCCGCCCTCAACTCCCGGCACCATCAGGTTCTTGATGCGCACATTTGCAAACGTTCCACGGACCATCACTTCGTGATTACCACGCCGCGCGCCGTAACTGTTGAAGTCTTTGATATCGACGCCGCGCTCCTGCAGGTACAAGCCGGCCGGCGACGAAGGCTTGATCGCGCCCGCAGGACTGATGTGATCGGTCGTCACTGAATCGCCGAAGATGGCAAGCAACCTGGCGCCTTTCACATCCGACAGCGGCATCAACGTGCTATGAAAATCTTCGAAGTAAGGAGGCTCGCGAATATAGGTCGACTCCGGCTCCCACTGGTAGACGCCGCCGGAACTGCTGGGAATCTCGTTCCAAAGCGGGTTCTGTTCGGCGAAGTTGCCGTAGAGCGTGCGATAAGTTTCCGGATCAAAAGCGGCGCTCATCATGGAGTTGATCTCCTCCATGCTGGGCCAGATGTCGCGCAGGTAAACGTCTTCGCCGTCTTTGCCGGTGCCGAGTGGTTCTGTCGCGAGGTCAATATCAATTCGCCCGGCAAGAGCAAACGCAACCACGAGCGGCGGGCTCATCAGGAAATTCGCTTTGATGCTCTGGTGTACGCGTGCCTCGAAGTTTCGATTGCCGGAAAGAACCGAGGCGCCGATGACGTCACGTTCGTTTACGATCTGTTCGATGGCGGGATCGAGCGGCCCGGAGTTTCCGATACAGGTCGTGCAGCCATAACCCACGAGATTGAAGCCCAACTCGTTCAGATAATTTTGCAGACCAGTTCGTTCGAGATAATCGGTTACCACTCTCGACCCGGGTGCGAGCGAGTTCTTCACTTTCGGACTGACGTTCAGTCCCTTTTCAACTGCTTTCTTGGCGAGCAATCCCGCAGCCAGCATTACGCTGGGGTTGGAAGTGTTCGTACACGACGTGATCGCCGCGATCAGAACATCGCCATGGCCCACCAGTTCGTCGCCAGTCGGAAACTCGTCTTCCGGAATCTCGGCGACGATGTCGGGAGTCGGACGGTTGTTGACCATTTCCGTTTCGGTCCAGACGTTCGTGTTGGCCTCCGTCTGATGATTCACCGCCGCAATCGGAACGGTCCCTTGTTCGCCACCACCCGCAACTATGCGTTGCCTGTCCGCGCCGATCTTGACGTGATAGCGCGTCCAAAGGTCGTCTTCAGTCTTACCGTAACCGCCTTCAATGACCGGCTTCACCATGAGTTCATTGAACTGAGACTTGAGCGCTGATAGCTCAATTCGATCCTGTGGACGCTTGGGGCCGGCGACGCTTGGTCCAATCGACTCGAGATCGAGATCGAGCACGACGCTGTAATCGCATTCATCCCGCCGCGGTATGCCAAACATGCCCTGTGCCTTGTAGTACGCGCGCACGATATCGACGTGCTCTTTCGGACGGCCGGTGGCGAGCAGGTATTCACAGGTCTGTTCGTCAACGGGAAAGAATCCCATCGTCGCGCCGTACTCGGGAGCCATGTTCGCGATCGTCGCGCGATCCGTCACAGACAAACTCGCCGCGCCTTCGCCATGAAACTCAACAAACTTTCCGACCACCTTCGCTTTGCGCATCATCTCGGTAACACGCAACACGAGATCAGTCGCCGTCACGCCTTCACGCAAACTACCGCTCATGTGTACGCCAACTACGTCTGGCGTCAGGAAGTAGACGGGTTGGCCCAACATCGCCGCCTCAGCTTCAATTCCACCGACGCCCCAACCAACGATACCGAGACCGTTGATCATCGTCGTATGTGAATCAGTGCCGACGAGCGAATCCGGATAGTAAACGTTCTTCTCCCAAACGTTCTTCGCAAGGTATTCGAGATTGACCTGGTGACAGATGCCGATGCCCGGAGGGATCACGCGAAATCCGTCGAACGCCTGTGTGCCCCACTTCAGAAACTGATAACGCGAGCGATTGCGCCGGAACTCCATCTCCATGTTTTTTTCAAACGCATCGCGCGTGCTGGAGAAGTCGACTTGGACTGAGTGATCGATCACCAGATCGACCGATACAAGCGGTTCGATGATGCCGGTGTTTTTTCCGAGGCGTGCCACGGCGGAACGCATCGCGGCGAGATCGACCAGCAGCGGAACGCCGGTAAAGTCCTGCAACAACACCCGCGCCACGACAAACGGAATCTCCTCGGTGCGTTTGCCGGTTGGCTGCCAGTTCGCCAGTTCGCGTACGTCGTCTTCCGTGATCTTTTCGCCGTCGTAATTTCGCAGTACGGATTCAAGCACGACGCGCACGCTGTGCGGTAACCGCGACACAGGACCGACGCCGTCTTTTTCGAGTTGTGGAAGTGAATGGAACTGGCCAATGGGACCGGAATCGGAAGAGAAGGTTTGTAACGAATCGAAGGCTCTATCTGGCATAGTAGTGCTCAAACTCTCTCCTGGGAAGCGAAGTTTACTTGTATGTTGTGATTCAAGTTGAAGTGTAACAAAGTTGCCGCAAAAAAGCACAAAAGCACAAATGTCTTTGGTGGGACTTTTGTGGCACAATCTGACTGTTCAGCACAGATAAGGAGACCTATATGGCAAAGAAACGCGGCGAATATTTGGCTAACGATCCTGACTACGTACCTGACCCCGAGATCGAGGAGTTCATGGAGCTCGAAATCTCGCGTGCGCCGAAGGACCCGGAGTTACTGGCCCATCGCCTGCGCAACAATACTGCCGCTTCGCCGCGTGACGCCGGCGGTGATTTGGACGCCAACTGGGAAGACGTTAATGAAAGCGGTTCGGAGACTGTAGCCGGCGATAATCCAACCCCCGATCAGTCGCTCGTCGAGGAAAATGCTTCAGCAATCGGCGTCAGCTACGAGGACAACGAAGAGCTGGAGTTTATCGAGAAGATAGAAAAGCGCGACCGCGATCGTTTCGAACTCGACGAGAACTCCAAAGCATCGGAGAACATGATCTAAATCCACGGGCTCCCCCCGTGATGCCCCGGATGCCACGGGCTCGCCCCATGCTCCTTCCCGGATGCCGCGGGCTTGCCCCGCTTGCCCCGTGGAGTCTCGCGTTCATAAAGATGCCACGGACTTGCCCCATGCTCCTTCCCAGATGCGACGGGCTTGCCCCCTGCTCCTTCACAGATGCCACGGGCTTGCCCCGTGGAGTCCTCACGTTCGTCGCTAACACAACAGCTAACCTAATTAAAGATGCCACGGGCTTGCCCCGTGGAGTTTCGCGTTCGTCGCTAACACAACAGCTAACCTAATTAAAGATGCCACGGGCT
>DASVGE010000302.1:0-10071 GCA_036379695.1 Pyrinomonadaceae bacterium
TAACGCGGTAGCGTCGGGTGAAGGCATTGGTCTCAATATCCTAAGAATTATCGTTTCTCGAGAACAACCCGACGCTACCGCGTTACGGTACTGACCCGATTCCAAGTACCATACCTGACTTTTGAGGCAAAGCCTCGCTGAGACTACTTTACGAGTACCTCAGTTAATGTATAATTCGCATTCGTTTCGCTCCTCGCACTACGCAGACCCTTACACGCGGAGGTGACTCTTGAAAAGAATTACTTTTGTTAGGCTCTTCCTCTACCTCTCCTTCCTTCTGGCAATGATCTTTTCAGGCTGGTCTCTTGGAACCCCAACCAAGACAAAGGCCGCTTACGCCACTTGTTGTTCTACCAGCGATGATTGCAAAAAAGTTAGGGGAACTCCTCCGAAGTGTTGTATGCCTGGGTTATTCGAGGCGGACTGCTCGGCTGGGCAGCAGAATTATTGTCGCGACAACTGTCGCTGATCTTGTCAGAATTCTGAGCCAGCAACTTGACGAGGACAACTATGAAAAAACTCAGTCTGGGTAGGACGATCTTATACTCTGCAGTTTCGTTGGCGATGGTCTTTTCCGCGGCACAACTCGGCACACCCACGAAGGTCAGGGCTGATGGCGGTTGCTGTACTTATGGGAACCAATGTAACACGAAAGGTGCGCCAAGGTGCTGCATACCCCATGGCGGTGAGGCACCGTGTTCAGAAGCCAATCCCAATTATTGTAAGCTCTCTTGCGTATAGAATTCCCAGGCAATTGGGCCAAAGCTAATGGCTAATGTATTCACGAAGTTGTTGTTCGCTCGTTGGTTGCGCTCACACTCCGCGATACTTACCGTGCTGCTTATTCTTTCTGTGGGGTTGAACGTTTTATTGTCACAGAAAGTCCGGGAAGTCACTGAAGTTTCCAGGCTTCTTCGACTGAAATTGGATACACCGGTTCTGCGGCCCGGTGCGAAGGCGCCGGAGTTTTCTGCTCATGAAATGAACGGGCATAAGAGAGTTCTGAACTACGCTGAAGCTGAGGTGCCAACGGTTCTTTATGTCTTTACTCCTGATTGTCACTGGTGCGCCCGCAACCTCGAAAATATCCGCTCCGTGGTTGAGGGGGTAGGTGACCGATTCCGATTTTTTGGTGTCTCTCTGAGTGATAAGGATCTATCAACCTATCTCACAAAAAACAAACTCCCCTTTCCCGTTTATCAGACTCCGTCGGAGGAAGTTAGAATAGCTTACGGTTTTTATTCAACGCCAAGTACGATCGTCGTTTCACCTTCAGGTAGCGTACTTCAATATTGGAAGGGGGCTTACAGTGAAGATGTTGCGACCGAAGTCGAAGGCTATTTTCAGGTAAAGTTGCCTGGTCTAATTAAAGACTAGCGGTTCGGATCCGAATCTTGTTCAAGCGTATTACCACATTCCTCATTATCTGTACCTGCTTTTTCTCATCCGCAGTGCTGGTCGCACAACAACGTCTTCCTGAAAAACAAACCAGGCGGGTTACCGAACGTTCTAATGAGATCGAGAATTTACTGAGCCGAGCCCGTTCGCTCCCAGCCGAGTTTGCAATAGATGTTCTCCTGCGCGTTGAGAAATCAAAGCGTGTTGATAAGCAGTGGAGAAAAGAGATACTGGAAGAGGCATTTACACTTACGACAAGTGTTCAAAACGACTTGCGCGAAAAGGGAATTCCGTTTCCGGATACAGCGGCAGATACGCGGGCGGGCTATCGTTCTTTGGCGTCTGCGTTAAGACTTGATTCCTTATCATTGCGTAGCCGCATCATTGAAGAGATGCTCTCCATCGATCAGAATGTTGCGCTACGAATGTTGAATGAAACGTCACCAAAGCTGCCTTTCAAGACTCGCTCATGCGCGGCTCAAACAGAGTATGACGTTTCAGACTTTTATCGCGTAATAGCGAAAATTGCACGCACAGTTTACGACGCGAAACAAATACAGGAAGGCGAGCGGGTTCAGTTTATCCTTCCATATGTAGAAGGCATGAGTTCACCGGCGCAGATTCAGCCGCTTACAAGCTTGATTATCTCACTCGGGCTGAGCCAAAAGGAATCATTCATCATTAGTCAGGCATTCGCCAATGCGCTGAAAAAGATCAATGTAGACGATCGCTCGTTCTCGGCCGCACTGATTAGAAACACCAGCACAAGCAGTGTCTTACAATTGGTTAGCTTGTATCGAAACACCGGCGTTCCTTATAACCAGATACTGAGTGAATATCGATCGTACTTGCAAAGACATTTTCAGGCAGTTCGCTGCGATGAGAGCGTGAAGTACCTCGAACAACAGATTCAAGAAATCAACTATGCTTACCCTGATAATCTTTTTTCGATTGATGAAGCAAAACCACTCAAGGTTGAGGCCGCGCCACTGAGCAAGCCCTATTTCCAATCCTCTCACGCAAGTGCGTTACTAACCGAATTGAGAGACTTGCGCGGCTACGATGATGATGAACCAGCATTGCGCGAACCTCACACATCGCTGACCTGGCAGGAGAAGATGCTTGATTTCTTAAGACGCTTGGAGGCGTGGGACGGGAGCGGTGAAACTGATGAGGCGGACTACTTTCATCAGAAGTGCATCCTGTACAAGATGCTGCTGCGAATTGCTCCAGCGGGAGCGCAAGCAGAGCAAGTAGTTTTCAGTTATTTGAAACTCTTGCACAACTCCAAAGTCATTACCGAAAGTCGCGTTGAATGGTTATGGCAGGTAAACGAGTTAATTCGTTATCTGAACGAGAAGCCAGGCGATGAGCGATTGCGACTGCTGAACTTACTCGCCAGCTCGAAGAACCCTGTCTTACAAGTCTATGGAGACTTGGCAAAAATAAGTCTTTAGAATGCGCTGACCAATGGAAGAAGCACAGAAGTCCGTGACAAGATTACTTTCGGTTCTGGAAAGCGCCTCAATTGCATTCGTGTAGCTTCTGTTGATATACCACGAACGTTCGAGCGTGCGAACTTAGAAATGTTCGGAGGACCAGCATGAGCTCAAAGCCGGTAGCGATTCTGCGTTTCAAGTGGAAGGATTTTGCTAATGTCCAACCAGCGTGGCCCGATAATGCCTACACCGGATGCTTTCTACCGATTCGGCCCTCGGGCGCTGCGCGGTACTGGCAGGACTGCACATTTGGCCTGCTGGATCTCACCGGCAGCATCGTTTATCCGTGGCGTGTGCTCGACATTGATAAGCCCAACACCTCCCTCGATCGCCGGATCGTTATCCCCCGGGCGATCGAGAAGGGCCTCGACGAAGGCTTTCCACTCCACGACTTCGGATACGTTTTCGTTATGGTCATTCCCAATTTCCCCGGTGTTGATGCGCAAGGCAAGGAATATTGGCCCGTCGACGGCGGCGCGGTACCTGCCGTCGGCACACGCGGTGGCACGTGGTCATGCGCCTTACTCAGCGAAACCGATGGGCACCAATTCTTCGCTCATGAATTCGGCCACATGCTTAACTTCGATCATTCATGGGGCCGTTCAGCCGGAAAACCCGCAGAGTACGCAGATCCCTATTGCGTGATGAGCGCTGAAGACTACGGTACTCCCAGTAAGCCCATTTGGGTTTCTGGCGCGGACCCGGCGATGCCAGTTCACAGCGATTACTGGAAAGGCATGGCGCCGAGTCCCGCTGGCGCGACGCTCTATCACTATCTTCCGGAATTCACGACCGCCGGTCATGCGGTCGAACTCGGATCAAACTTCGCTAACGTTCCCCGTTCAATTCGACTAAATGCCTTGGACACGCGCAGAAAGTCGTGCGTCGGGGTCGTGCAGATGCCGGGAAGCGACGTGAGGTACACCGTCGAATACCGCCGCAAGGCCGGATGGGATCGCGCGGTCTATCCTGCCGTCGTCATTCACTCGATTGGACCAACCGGCAACCCAAACCAACCGATCGGGCCGATCTTCGAAGGCTTGATTCCAGTGCCACCCAAAGGAGATCTCGACTGGAGGTCTTCAGATAAGAAGATTGCCGTTCTGCTTGATAGCGTCGAAGACGACGGATCGGCGGTTGAAGTTACGATTGGTGGAGTGAGTCTCATCGAAACCCACAGTGTAGCCATCGACGTGGTGGAAGGTGGTGGCAGTGAGTTGGTGGAGGAGGGGTTCGCCGAAGTTTTCGTTCCACCCATCTGCGGCAAACAGAGATTCCGCTTCTTTATCGATCATCAGGATACGGTGATCCGTTGCGAAGCGTCCGCACAGGGTTTTGACAACCCTGGCTTTGCCTGGAAGGTCAACAGTGTTTCAGTATCGCTCCCTGACATCGCTGTCCTTTCCCCGGCGGTAAGGACGCCAGTGGTTGCTCACTTTCCGCGGCCTGACTCGGAAACAACTGAGGCGCGGACAGCCCGCCTTGAATTCTCTTTTGAAGACAACTGGCTGGAGTTAAGAGCCCACCGCCAGGACGGAAATTACGATTTGAATATTGAAGTGACCGTCACCGAGCAAAATGGCGGCAGCTCGAGTGCGACTAACAATGCGACTGCAAAAGTGACCGGGATCATCATCACCTACGAACAGGCTTACTACGATGCGGTCAAAGCTTGTTCCGAGATGCTGGAAGGAGTCTCGCGCAAATACGCAAAGAGCAGGATCAAACTCGTGCGAAAGGATGCACCACTGACTCGCAACATCGCGGTCCTCGAAAACTTGCAACGAATAGTTGCCGAAAATAATCCGGTGCTCGCTGAGCAGGTGGGCCAGGCTGTGCGTGTGCTGAGGAACCAGAAAGTTTTGGAAGAAAGAAATTCTCGGGGTTCCATCAGATAGTCGATTCGAAGTGGTTTGTTCCTCAAATAAGCGAGGTCAATTCTTTTCCCACGGGTTGAAAACTGCTACACCCATGGACGGAATCTGTCCGGTATCTCTGGTTACCAGTGTCAAATTATGCTCCAACGCAGTAGCCGCCAAGAGGCAACCAATCACCGGCAAAGCGATTCCACTATTGCGAGCGGCGGCAGTTAACAAGCCCCAACGATCAGCCACTTCCATGTCCACGGGCAGAATTCGACCCTCGAAGCGCAGGCGTAGATCCTTGTCGAGCCAGGCCTCCAGAGTTGCTCGACGTCGAGACTGAGGAAGTGCGGCGATTCCGCGTCGAATCTCACCTAACGTCAAGACGCTCAGGTGAAGCAGCGACTCATCAGCACCTTCAATCCAGTCTGTAACGTTTACGTCGGGATGTGGTTTGACGAGTTCTGAGATTATGTTGGTATCGAGTAGAAAACCGCTCACAGGTTAACCTCACGACCTGAATCAGGGTCGCGGCTAAGATCGAGGGTAACGCGCGCGAGCGGCGATTCGGCAAAGAATCTCACCAGGCTTTTCGGGTGACGAACTCGTTTGGTTAATTGAGCAAATTGCTCCGCAGGAAGGACTACCACCTGTTCTTTGCCCTGACGGGTTACAACCTGTGGTCCTTCAGTTCGAGCGCGACGAAACAGTTCGCTAAATCGTGCTTTGGCAGTCTGCAACTGCCACGGCTGACCAAGCCGTTTTGTGCTGTGTTGCGCGTTCTCTTTTTTTCGCATATCTATTTACCTCGCTGACCAGACTGACTAGATTCACTATACGAATGCAAGGCAGGCGGGTCCAAATGGGAAAGGATCTGCATCGCTTCGGTCCGGCTTTTATTGTCTCCCAGGTATAATGTGACCGCTGCAGTCGTCGCGTGCCGCCACCAGGCGACCGTCAAGTTTTTCAGCTTTTGTCCCAGTCTGCGATTATGCGACACCTCTTCATCTGCACGCTCCTCCTTATTCTCCCGATAACGGTACTCGCTCAAGCCAGGCGTTCCGTCTCTAAACCACGTGTTTCCGCGAGCTCAGTCCGTGACTGGGCAGAGCGCGTGATGTCAAAGGACGCGAAGATCCGCACAACTGCTGAAACCGAACTGGTCCAGGGGGGCGGGCGTTCGCTGCCTCTGATAAGACGACTCCTCAATCGTGATAATTACGAACTGCATCAGCGGACTTTCGAAATCATCCGCCGGATCGGTCCACCGGCAATTCCGCTGCTGCTGGAGTTGCTTCGGAATCATCAGGTCGACTTTCGACGTTTTGCTGTTGATGCGTTTATTGACCTGGCGCCCGATACAGTATCGATTCAACCGGCGTTGAGACGCGCGCTAAGAGACGAGGATTCGATGGTCGCAGCCGATGCGGCACGTGCCCTCGGTGCTTTGCGCGATAAGGCCAGTCCTTCAGTACGCGTTCTGGTCCAGGCGCTCCTCTCGCATGAGGAACCACACGTCCGCATTTACGCGGGAGAGGCCCTGGCGTCAATCGGTCCGAAAGCAGCACCGGCGACGAAGGATCTGGCGAGGGCGTTGAGCGATCCGGTTCCGGGTGTGCGGTGGGCGGCAGGTGAGGCACTCGCCAGCATCGGTCCGGCTGCACACTCTGCTGTGCCTCAGTTGATCGAAGCGCTGAAGGATGAGTTCCTCTATGTTCGCATTTGCGCGGCGGGGGCGCTTGGCAGTATCGGGCCGAAGGCACAAGCAGCGAAGGAGGCACTGAGAGCGGCCGCAAATGATCCTGTAATGCGTCACGAAGTTGAGTGGGCGTTGAATCGCATCGCAGGAATCGAGTCGGGAAAGTCTATTGTCTCACCCGGTGGGCCAGGGCTTTCGCTCCAACCTCAGACGACGGTAGCGCAAACCGGCAATCCTCCTGTTGACTGGGATACGACTACGAAGCGAAACATCGTCTGGAGCGTCGACCTGGGAAACGAAGTGTATGGCAGTCCCGTGATCGCCGGCGACGTGGTCTATGTGGGTTCCGACAACACCCGGCGTATGAACCCTGCGTTTCGGGAAGATGCCGGCGTGCTCATGGCCTTTCGCGTGAAGGATGGCACGTTCATTTGGCAGGACGTGGCCCCGCGAGTCGAGCGCGGCCTAAGGGAGTTCCTGTTGCCTTCGACGACGAGTATTCCTTTTGTTGAAGGCGAGCGGTTGTACTACGTCACCGCCGAGTGTCAACTCCGTTGTCTCGACACGAAGGGTTTCAGCGATGGCGAGAACAATGGTCCATATCGTGACGAGATTTTCAAAGACAAGACTGCAGCAGACTTCATCTGGCAACTCGACATGCCCGCGTTGGGTGTCTTTCCACATGAAGCCTGCAACAGCGAAGTGTTGCCGCTCGGTGATCTGCTCATCGTCGCTACCTCAAACGGCCAGAATGAAGGACACACTCGCGTCCCATCGCCGCGCGCTCCGAGTTTGATCGCAGTGAACAAACACACGGGCGAACTGATCTGGCGCGCCGTTGGACCAGGAGCTCAGGTGCTGCACGGCGACTGGTCCAGCCCTGTGGCGGCCGATGTTGACGGGCGTATGCAGGTGCTCCACGGCGGCGGAGATGGTGTGCTGCGCGCATACGACGCTGCGTCGGGGCACGAGGTTTGGCAGTTTGACGGCAACCCGAAAGACGCTCCGTTCCTTCCGCGCGCCGGTGTCTTCTCGCGGAGTTCGATCATTGCTTCGCCGGTCTTTGCCGATGGCCGCGTCTTCATTGCCATGGGGCAGTCTCCAGGACACTTCAACGCACCTTCGTTTGTTTATGCGATCAGTGCCAACGGACGAGGCGACGTGACTAAAAGCGGGCTGCTGTGGACGTCGCGCGAGGTCGGCCGCGTAGTGGGGACGCCGATCGTGAAGGACGGTCTGCTGTACATCGGCGACCTGGGCGGAACCGTTCATTGTCTCGACGCGACAACCGGCGCCCACCTCTGGAAGCACGAGACGAACGACGCCATCTGGGGCTGCTTCCTCCTGGCCGGCGATCGCCTCTACGTCGGGAACGCCGAAGGCCTCATGACCGTTCTTCGTGCCGGACGGCAAAAGGAATTGCTGGGGCAGATCGAAATGGATGCACCGCTCTATTCACGTCCCGCTGCGCTCGGCGACGCGCTTTTCCTAACCACAGCAAACCGCTTGTACCTCATCGCAGCAAAGCCTTGATTGGAAATGCGGTTGACACAGAGCGGGCACGCTGCTGCTTCAAGGCTGTCACTTTCTCATTCCATTGTCCCTCAATTTATCGCGGCAACGATCTTAGAGGCGCTAACAGTTCGCAAAGCGAAAGCGGCGAAAACCGTTGAAACGGTTCTCTGGCTCTTTCCTTCCGCTAACACCGGGCTAAAGCCCGGTGTGAATGAGAAGGAATTTTAGGCAGGCGTTACTGGCGCACAGCTTCAGGTTGAAAGTCAGCCTCAAATTTCACGTGCATACATTCGCGTTGCAGGAACAGGTGTCATTCATCGCGAGTGTTGTGCCGGTGAAGTCGCAACAAATACCCAACAAAACGCGCTTTTCCTGCCCAAATCTGCATTAGGAATTAATTAGCAACTTTTTGGAATTCGTTAAAGACTCTTTACGAGGGGCCTTGTATTGTGCAAGTGAACAGAAGGGGGCAGCGGTAAGGGTGGGTAGTTCAAGTTCAGTGAGGAGGTAAAGATCGTGAGCTCGTCTGGTGCTATACAAATCAGAAGCGATGTCTTTCAGCCCGATCAATTAAGTCAGATCGTTGAGGCGTTGAAGCAGGATGGACATCGTTGCGTGTTCTGCGAGGGACTCGCCGGGATCGATGCCGCACTGTCCTGCCCTGACACTCAACTGCTCCTCGTTGGAGTTGCTGACAACGAAACTCCGCAACTCATTGAGCTGATCAAATCACACAGCGGCAGCCGTGACGTCCCGGTACTCGTTTACTTTAGTCAGTCATGCGCGGGTGAGATGCATCCGGAAATTGACGACTTCCTATCTGCGCCGCTCAACCTGCGGGATTTGCGTCTGCGAGTGAATCGACTGGTTAACAGATTCGCAGGAAGCTCTCTCAAGCACGCGGAAGAGTCTGTTCTTTCCCGCGTCGGCGAGAATTTATTTTCTGATTTCGCCACACAGCAATTCATCGGCAGTGCACCTTCTTTCCTGGCCACCGTGGAAAAAATACCGCGCGTGGCTTCGTGCGATGCGACGGTGCTGATCGTCGGCGACACTGGAACAGGCAAGGAGTTGTGCGCGCGCGCCATTCACTATCTCAGTGGTCGTGCAAAGAAGACTTTCATGCCGGTCAATTGCGGCGCGATTCCGGCAGAGCTTTTTGAGAATGAGTTGTTTGGTCATGAGCCGGGGGCGTTTACCGATGCGCGTCAATCCAAGCGAGGACTGATCAGCGACACTGAAGGCGGCACACTGTTTCTTGACGAAGTGGAGTCGCTGCCGCATTCCGCGCAGGTCAAACTGTTGCGGCTCCTGCAAGAACGTCAATACAGACCGATTGGAGGAAATTACCGAAAGGCTGACATACGCGTAGTCGCTGCCACAAATCAGAATCTTCCGGCACTAATGAAGACCGGCGCTTTCAGGGAAGACCTGTTCTATCGTTTGAAAGTTATTACCCTGAATCTGCCTTCGCTTCGCGATCGCAAGGAAGACATCCTGCCGCTTGCGACTCTTTTCCTGAAAAACGCTGCGGAAGAATACGGACGGCCGGTGAGGGAGTTTTCAGCGAGCGCGAAACGGAAACTGATGTCGTATCCGTGGCCGGGAAACGTTCGTGAGTTAGAGAACGTTGTTCGTGGCGCCGTAGCGCTGGCGTGTGGGCCGATCATCAGAGGGCATGATTTGGAGTTGACGGTTCGATCTTCGGCTCATCAGCCGATGGTTGAGTCACTTAGAGAATCGAAAGCTCACCTGATCGAAGAATTTGAGCGTACCTACCTTGAAGAAACTCTGGTTGCTTCCAACGGCAACATTAGTAAGGCGGCGCGCCTGGCGGGCAAAGATCGACGTTCGTTCTTTGCCTTGCTGAAGAAGTACAACCTGGCGCTTGGTCCAACCGCTGAGCCACGTTCTATGAGTCTGTAATGCGGATTGATTTAACCTGCCGGCCCGCATAGTGGCTAACCCTACCAACACGACTGCCCTGAACCCAACCTCATCCCCCGGCCTCACTCCGCGTCCAGGATGCCACGGGCTTGGCCCGTCACGTTTGCAGCTACAGAGAATCTAGCGCCCGCTCCTCCAGATGCCACGGGCT
>DASVGE010000303.1:0-23318 GCA_036379695.1 Pyrinomonadaceae bacterium
ACAGGAGGGAGGCAGCATCCTTGTCTAGTTCAAGAAAGGAAAGCAGAAAATGAAGAATGTCTTTAAGTTTTTTGTCCTGTCGGCGTTGCTCATGAGCTTCGCGCTGTTTGCTGGCAGCGTGTTTGCGCAGACTTCGACGACAGGGACAATTGAAGGTACGGTCACCGATCAAACCGGTGCGGCCGTTCCTGGCATTGCTGTGAAAGTGACGAGCCCGAACTTGATTTCGGCGCAAACGGCAATGACCGATGATAATGGTCGATTTAGAATCCTGAACCTTCCTCCGGGAAGATACGCAGTTACTGTTGAAGCTGAAAAAGGATTTGGTAAGTATGAAAGACCGGATGTTGAAGTAAATCTTTCCCGCAATACGACGGTTGAGATTGCACTTCAACCGGCGGGCGCTCAAGCCAGTGTGACGATTACCGACACTGCCGGCGCTGCTGTAGACGTGAGCGGTACGACCACCGGGTCGAACGTTTCGTCTGATCAGTTTTCGAACTTCCCCACTCAGCGTACAGTTCAGGGCCTCTACACGATCGCTCCGACAGTTACGCGTTCAGGTCTGCGCGACGCAACAGGCCGCGACCGAGATCCTTCAGTGTCTGGTTCTTCGGGTCCTGAGAACAACTACATCCTCGACGGCGTGAACGTTACCGACCCAGCCTTCGGCGGTTCGGGCGCGAATCTTCCGTTCGAGTTTGTGCAGGAAGTTGAAATCAAAACTGGTGCCTATGGTCCGGAATACGGAAGATCGACCGGCGGTATTTTCAACGTTATCACCAAGAGCGGTGGCAACGAATTCCACGGCGACATCTTCGGTTACGGAACCACCAAAGGTCTGGTTCGCGAAGTGAAGAATTTCCCGTTCACCGGTTCGGCGTTCAATGGCTTCTCGGAAGCTGACGTTGGCGGCGACATCGGCGGACCGATTGTGAAAGACAAGCTCTGGTTCTTCGGAGCTTTCAACCCACAGAAGCGCAAAAATTATTACCTGACCCAAACGTTCCACGCGCCCGTAGAAAACGATGTAACGATTCCGTTCTACGCCGGCAAGATCACCTGGGCAATCAATCCGCGGAATACGTTCACGGCCTCGACCTTCGGCGATTTCACGAAGATCGATGGGTTCCTTGCAACCCTGGCTCTGACCAACGTCAATGGTTTTGGTGATGACATCACAGCCTTCGAGGGACGTCAGGAGACTGGTGGACACAACTACGCATTCCGTCTCAACTCAACAATCACGAACACCTTCATCGCTGAAGTCTCTGGTGGTCTGCACTTCCAACGGGCGAATACGATTCCCCGTGCGGTTGATGCACCCAGCATTGTCGATAACTTCGCGGTGCTGAGAGGGGGCAACGTTTTGACGCCGGTTTCAACGGGCGTTAACTTCGGTGCCGGAACCGGATTCATCGACTTTGTCGATGGTCGCGGTGGTTCTTTGCAGCGTAACTTTTCACGTGGTCCCGGCTTTGGTCTTTTCTCATTCCAGGATCGCAACCGTTATGAAATCAACGCCCACATGCAGAACATCGTGGGTGGCAGCCACACCATCAAGTGGGGCTTTGAATTCAACCGCAACGACTACAACATCGACACTCGTTCGAGTGGTCCGTCCATTACCTATCCGTTTACTCCGGGTTTGGGTCTGACTCCGACCAACGGCGCCGATGCAAACTCAGTTAACGGAATGCGTATCACCAATAACTGGTTGGTATGCACCGTTCGCGGCACCGCAATCACCTGTCCGAGTCAGGCGGGTGTGGATCGTGCTGCGGCCATTCCGGGTGCGACGCTGGCCGCTTTGGGCCTGACCGTTAATGGCACTCCGACCACGATCTCGACCGCGGAAGCGTTCGGTAATCCGTTCATTCTCAGGAATACCACCCGCGTCCGTGACTTCCAACTCGTCGGCGAAACTTACACGAACGTGGAAAGCTTCTACGTCGGCGACGACTGGAAATTTGCCCGCAACTTCCAACTCAGCTTTGGTATCAGGTGGGATTACCAGCAGTCGTATTCCGATGGCGGCGGTACCTATCTGAAGTTCAATAACTTTGACGACAACGCTGCACCGCGCTTTGGCTTTATCTGGGACTTCACCGGTAAAGGCAAAGGTAAGGTGTATGCGAATTACGCGCAGTTCATCGAAGTTCCGGTGCCCCTGGACGTCAACGTTCGCGCAGGCGGCGGCGATGTTCAGACCGACAAGAACTTCAACGTTAACAGACTGAATGCACCGGCAGGATCCTTGATCGTTCCGGGCGTCAGCACTGGAGCCACTAACCTGGGCTCGCATGCTACGCCGGCCGACGTTGGTCTGAAGCCCCAGAGCATTCGTGAGATGACCGCTGGCTTCGAATATGAAATTGGTGGCGACGTAGTTCTCGGCACCCGCGGCGTTTATCGCGCGATGGTCAACGTTATCGAAGACGGTTCGTTCGACGATGGCGATACCTATTTCATCTTCAACCCGGGCCGTATTGGTGCAGGCACCACTGAAGAAGCAGCCTGTGCTGGTGATCCGGTTGTTGGCCGTGCGCCTCAGTGCTTTGGCCGCGCTCAACGTTTTTACCGTGGTATCGAGTTCACCGCGAACAAGCGATTTACGAATAACTTCCAGTTCATCGCTTCTTACGTGTACTCGAGCTTGATCGGTAACTACGAAGGTCTGTTCCGTAACGACAACGGGCAGTCTGACCCGAACATCACTTCGTTGTTCGACCTTCAGAGCTTGCTCGCTAACACTTACGGACGTTTGCCGAACGATCGTCCGCACCAGTTCAAGTTCAACGGCAGCTATCGCACGCCGTGGAAAATGCTGGTCAGCGGAAACTTCTATGCGCAGTCAGGTGTGCCGTTCAACCAGCTGATTCCGCATCCGATCTATGGCAACAACGAAGGCTTCGCCGTGCAGCGCGGAACCGCAATCGTTCCGACGGTGTCGGCCAGCGACCCGGGATTCCCGAACGTTGTCGAGAGCATCGGTTCCACCCGAACGCCGACGACGATGAACCTGGACCTCGGTGTTTACTATCCGATTAGAGTTGGTGAAGGTAAAGAGCTGCGACTGACTGGCGATTGGTTCAACGTATTCAATAGCCAGCGCGCCGTGACTTTGGATCAAACCTTCTCGATCAATAGCGGTGTGGCAGGTGTTCCGCCAACACAGAATCCGTTCTGGGGTTCCGCTTTGCTGGTGCAGGCTCCGTCGTCATTCCGATTCGGCGCCAAGTTCACCTTCTAATAGATAAACTTCCGCTTTGACGAAAGCCATCGCGGGTGATGGGGAGAGGCGCCAGTCGGCCCTCTCCCCTATTTCTTTTATGGGAAGAGAGTAACCACAGATGAACACGGATTTTATACACAGATTAAAAACAAAAAATCCGTGTATGAAATCCGTGTTCATCTGTGGCTAATTCAATTGTCATATTGGCACTTGATCTGAAATCGTTTCGGGAGTTAAATCTGCAAAATCGGTCAAGTTGTCCAGGAGGTCTCCATGCCAGACGTAAGGTTTCTCCACTTCGTGTCTGTACCTCGTGTTTTGTTCCTTGTCCTTGGCGTCCTCCTCTTACCCCTCACAGGGAACGCGCAAGGAAGCGGTAGGGAATCGACCGGTACCGGCGGTGTTCATACCATTCAGGGACACGTTTTTTTCCCATCCGGACGAAGGGCTGAAGGTTCGATCATAGTCAAACTCCAAAGTTATCAGAGTGGTGAGTTGCAGGTGGTTCCGGATTCCAGCGGCACGTTCACCTATTCTGGATTGGCCCCCGGAAATTACACAGTGGTAGTAAATGCGGGTGACGAGTACGAGATAGCGCGCGAAGGCGTCTACATCGATTCGGACATAAACCTCTCACGCAACCGCATTCGCCTTCCCACCAATCCACAAAAGCACACGGTGATGGTACACCTCCGGCCCAAAGCAAAGTCTGGTAGCACGAAAGCTTCAGTGGTGAACGCCGCACTTGCCGCAATCCCGGAGAAAGCACGGAAGCTTTATGAAAAGGGTGTGGAACAGTCGCGTGCAAACGAGCCGGAGAAAGCGGCTGATACTCTGAAAGCGGCTATCGCTCTCCATGCCGATTTCCCACTCGCTCTGAATGAACTCGGAGTTCAGTACCTCAAGTTGCGGCAAATCAAAAAGGCCGTCGAGGTTCTTACAGAAGCCTGCAAACTCGATCCCGACGCTTTTGCGACGCGGCTCAACCTCGGCATTGCCTTGCTCGAATCAAAGGAGTTTAGCGAAGCGGAAGAGCACTTACGCGAGGCTTTGAAACGAAACTCCTCGGCCATGACCGCACACTTGTACCTCGGCATAACATTGCTTCGTCTCAATAAGTTTGAAGAGGCTGAAAAAGAATTATTGATTGCGGCTGAAACGAATGTCGCTCAACTGAGCATGGCCAATTATTATCTTGGGGGCCTCTACTGGAGAAAGAAGGACTATGCGCGTGCAGTTGAGCAGCTCGAAAAATATCTGCTCCTGACTCCAAATGCTCCGGACGCCGACCGCGTGCGCGCTACCGTCAAGGATCTTCGAAGCCGCATCTGAATTAGTTGATACAAGAAAGGACAGCAATTCATTCATGAACAGAACCAGGTTGATAGTGCTGACAGGCTTGCTTCTGTCGTGGGCTTTGGTTGCCAATGCGCAGGCGCCCGGAAGCTCGCGAGGCCTGGCCAGTAGTGGTGGAAACAACATGATCCAGGGACGTATTTATTTTCCCTCAGGCCAGACGGCGAGCGGTAGAAGTATCAAAATTAATCTCGAAAGCATCAGTGCGTTTGGCGCGATGTCGACCGTGGCGGATCAGGATGGCACTTTTCGGTTCACCAGTCTGACAGCCGGCGACTATACCGTTGTCGTCGATGCCGGCCCGGAATTTGACAAGGCGCGTGAAGCTGTAAATATCTATCGTGAAGCGAGTGGAGGGGGGCGCACCGTCCAGGTTACGATTCAGTTGCACCCCAGAGTCGACTCCTCAAATCCACTCTTTGCCGGCATCCCCGAGAAGGCACTCAACTTTTATCAAAAAGGTTCTACTGCCGCGAGGAAGGGAGACGCGAAGGCCGCTGTCGAGTCTCTTAGCGCGGCCGTGGCGGCACATCCAAACTTTCCCCTCGCACTCAGCGATCTCGGTGTGCAGTACATGAACCTGAAGCAGTATGACAAGGCATCCGAGACGTTTGAGGCGCTATTGAAATTGAAGCCACAGGATGCCACCGCGCATCTCAATTTAGGAATCGCGGCCTTTAATAAAAAGAACATGGAGGAAGCGGAGTCGCACCTCCGCAAGGCTTTGGAGTTGAAGAGTGCCGGTCCGACGGCGCATTACTATCTCGGCTTAACGCTCGTTAGTTTGAAGCGTTATGAAGAAGCTCAAAAGGAACTCGAGTTGACCGTCACTAACGGTGGAGAGAATATCGCCCTTGCGCACAAGTATCTCGGCGGTCTCTACATGAGCGCGCAAAGGAACAAGGAAGCTGCTGACGAGTTGGAGAAGTACTTGAAACTCGATCCGAAAGCAGCCGATGCCGAACGCATCAAGGGAACGATCAAGGAGTTAAGAAACAAGCAGTAAAAAAGCCGCAGATGAACGCAGTTAAACGCAGATTTTTCTATCTGCGTCATCTGCGTTCATCTGCGGCTAAGTATTTTTCAATTCGAGGAGGTGCCCGAGCTTCTCTTTCTTCGTGCGGAGATAGTTTTCAGCATCCTCCGGCGCCTCAACCTCGATCGAAACCCGTTCGACGATCTTTAACCCCGCGTCTTCCAGCGCCTGCAGCTTGAGCGGATTGTTGGAGATGACTTTCACACAGCAAAGCCCGAGATCGAAAAGAATCTCCGCGCACTGTCGATAGTCTCGTAAATCGACAGCCAGCCCAAGTCTCTCATTTGCTTCGACCGTGTCAGCGCCCTGATCCTGAAGTGCGTAAGCGCGGATCTTGTTGACGATACCGATACCGCGACCTTCCTGCTGCTGATAGACGATGGCGCCGCGCCCTTCCTGCTGAATCATCTGCATGGTGGTGTGAAGCTGGCGTCCGCAGTCACACTTGGTGGAGCCGAATACGTCGCCGGTGAGACACTGCGAGTGAATACGAACCAGCGTCGGCACGTCGCGCTGCATCTCACCCTTGAAGAGGACTACATACTCCTCTTTAGTAGTTAGCGAGCGGTAGGCTGCAATCTGAAAATCTCCCCATTCGGTCGGCAAACTCGCCACCGCGACCCGTTCGACTGTTCCAGTCTCAACCGAGTCGCAGCAAGTTCCCACAGCCGAGCTTTGCGATGAGTTTGCGTCCATGAGTGCATAATTATAGGAGTAAGGTGCGAGTGGCTACAAGGGCAGCAAAATAAGTTGTACAGGCCTATATTTATGAAACGGGGCGGCGGCTCGGGCGTGTCAAGGTTTGCGATTGCTTCCGAAGGCCGTGTATGCTTTCCGAAAGTTGGCCTGCCGATGGGCTCTCAGCGAGGATTTTCTCCAAGTGAATAATAGTCTTAACCTGGCCTCGAAACCTTTTAGTAACCGGATTGTTCCGTGGGTGCTCACGGCTGTGATCCTCTTTGTCTCTTTAATCGGACTCGTCGTGGTGGTGCGGCTTACTACCAACGCCCGGAGGGAAGCCGAGGTCACTCAGGCCAAGATCAACGAGTTGAAGAAACAGGAGCAGACGCTGCTCGACGCTGCCAAGCAGGTGCAGAACTCCTTCACGCCAGATCAGCAACAGGCGCTGCCGGCTGCTCACGCACTGGTCGACCGCAAGGGCTTCTCATGGTCAAGGCTGCTCGCGGATCTCGAGACGTCATTGCCAAACAACATCAAAGTCTCGCGAATAGCAGTACGAGAGGTGAACAGGCAGGGAAACCAGACCGTGGCGCAACTCGATCTCTCCGTTTTCACCAAAACGCCGTCGACCATCAGCGAATGGATCGGCCAGTTGCATCAGGAAGGCATATTCGAGGCCGAGCTGCGTAACCAGCAACTGCAAAAGGGTCGCGGCGAAGCAGGCACCGAATACGAGCTTTTCGTGATCTACCGTGCGCGTGCCGGTTTCGCGTCCGATAGCGTTGCCGAGGCTAATCCTCAGAGAAATGGAGGAGAGGTTCAAAGATGAATCCGGAACTCAATATAGAGTCTCGCCCGGAACGCACTTACCAGGAGCGGTTCAGTGAGTTTCTCGCATCGCGCCGCGGCAAGATGTTTGGCGTCGTGGAAGTCGTAGCTCTCGCGGGCAGTTGTTTCGTGCTGGCGCTCGTGTTGTTGAGCTATCTGTATTTCCTCGTGCCCGCTCGTTCGCGAGTTGCGACTGCAAACAGCGATCTGAAGCAGTTGCAGACCAACCTGCAAACACTCACCGGGGTAGTTGGTAGGGAGACAGACACCAAGCAAACCGTAGACAAGGTTGCGGCCAGTCTGAATAGGTTTGAGACTGAGAACCTTGCGCAACCGGATCAAGGGCGCATGGATTTATATGAGGAACTTAACGAGCTGATAATAAAGAACGGACTCAAAAACACGTCCGGTCCGACTTATACGACGCTCGATCCGTCCGGCACCAAATCCACTGCTGGAAAAAATGTCGTGACGAAATGGCAGAGCTTCTATCCGGGCATCGCGGTGATGGTTACCGTTGAAGGTCAATACCAGGACGTGCGTCGCTTCATCCGCGACGTCGAACGAAGCAAGCAGTTTGTCGTGATTAACGAAGTCGAACTTCAGCGCGCCACGCAGAACAACGCGCCGGCTTCGGTTGATGCCGGTAGTGCCGATCCAAGTGCGGCTCCCGCTGGTGGTGGCGCCGGTTCCGGCTCACGCGGCTCCCTGGTGAGCCTTCAGCTTAATATGGCGACGTACTTCCAGCGCGCGAGCGCCACGGACGATGTCTCCACTGATCAGGAATAAAGAGAGATGCAACTGGTTGATCTAAGCAAGCCAGGAGAGAAGAAGAAGTTGATTTCGGCCGGTGTCCTCGGGCTCGTGGCCATCATCGTTCTGTGGTGGACGTTCATCGGTTTTGACAGCGGCCCTTCGACACCCGCGCGTCCCGCTGCAAGTCCGTCTCCTCAGCGAACTGCTCAGCAGAATACGCCGCAACGCCCGGCTAACGTTTCGCCTGAAGTAAAAAACGCTCAGGCGTTCTCCGAACTTAACTTCGACCCGATCTCCTATAACCCTCCTGAAGCGAAGCGCAACATATTCGCTTACTACGAACCACCTCAGCCTGTTGTCGTTACTCCCACGCCACCACCTCCGTCTCCAACGCCACCTCCACCGGTGTTGCTGGCGTCGGTTTCTCCCGCAAACGTTTATGCGCGCACTGCGGACTTCAAACTCGAAGTTGCAGGCGACAAGTTTACGCCGGGGATGAAGATCTTTGTTGATGGTCGCGAGCTGCCGACTTCATACAAGAACCCGCAGCAAGTTTCGGCGACGGTGCCCGCGTCGTTCATCACCGCACCGGGAGCACGAAATGTAATCGTGCGCACGCCGGATAACAGTCTCTACTCCAACAGTGCAACTATTAACGTCGCCGCTCCACCGACGCCCAACTACAGTTACATCGGCATCATCAGCCCGGAGAATCGAGTGGCCGACGTGGCGCTGGTTCAGGATAAGAGCAATAGGAGCGAGCTGGCTGTTTACAAGGGCGACGTGCTGAGTGGAAGGTTCCGTGTGACCAGCATCTCTGATAAAGAGTTGGTACTGACCGACACCACGCTGAAGATCAAACACACTATCGCGAAGAGTGAAGGTGATAAGAGCGCCAGCGGTCCTTTAGCGCGCCCGACGCCGCGAGTCGATGCTGAAGACGACGAGCCATAAGTCATGACTTTTAGAGTAAGCGCCGACCACAATATATGCGGGTCGAGTCGAGTGGACTCGAAGCCGGGCTGTGAAGGCATTTCGGTCGCGCGACGGCGATCCGAGGGTGGCTACACGCTCGTGGCGCTGCTCGCGATGATGAGCGTCGTCGCCCTGTTTGCGATGGCTGTAGCTCCTAGTGCGCGGCAACAAACGCAACGTGAGCTCGAGAAGGAAGCAATCTTTCGCGGCGAACAAGTTGCCGATGCGATTCGCGCTTACTATAAATATCGTGCGGCTACTAACCGTGGTCAAGGCGATCAGGCGTTACCTACTTCGATGGACCAACTGCTTGAAGGAATACCGATTCAAGGTGGATCAAAGAACCGTCAAATTCTTCGTCCATCTGCGGCGCGCGATCCTTTAACAATTGAAGGTGAGTGGCGTTTCATCCTGCCACGCAGTGAAGCGCTGATTGATTTTCAGCAGGCAGTTTTGTTCTACGCGGGCAACGTCCCGCCGGTCACGCAGGATCCGCAAATGGCGCAGTTGCAACAATTTGCAGTTCCTCGCATCACCAGCGTCACCAATCTCGGTCTTACTTCTTCGGAACGCAGTACTTCGTCGATTGCCGACGATGCTACTGGTCCATTCGTCGGTGTTGCGAGTCGCAGTCGTCGTGATTCAGTGTTGACGTACTACGGCATCGAGCGACACGAGCAGTGGATCTTCACGCCGCTGTTCCGCTAAGAAAAAGTTGGACCACCGCTTCCACTACTAACACAAATCAAACTTCAGCTCGCGTGCTTCACGACTGCAACTCGTCGTACAACTTTATCGTGACGACAACTCGAAGAGTCGATCGGATCGAGTTGGACCATCGACGCATAGTCGAGCGAATCAAGCACTGTAGCGCGCCGATCACTCGCGGCGCCGGCGAAAAAATATTTTTTACAATGAGTAATAAGTTATTGACATGAGAGACATTTGCGTTTATATAGCAAGATGTTGTGCGCCGTTTACTCTAGCCCACAAGAGCGAAGTAAACACATTATCTTGTGGGTAATGAAGAAACAAAAACCTAAACTCGAAAGAAGGAGCACATAGAAGCTATGGCAACTAAAAAAGGTGGAAAGAAGGCCGCGAAGAAGGGCGGCGGAACCAAGAAGGCCGCGAAAAAGGGCGGAACGAAGAAAGCCTCTTCAAAGAAGAAATAACCCTAACCAGCAGGTTACAGCACGAACCTTCCACCGGCGCACACAAACATCCGAAGGCCACGAGGCCTTACAAAAGAAACGACGAGACCTTCAAGCGAAGCTCGTCGTTTCTTTTTGTTGTATAAGTCCTGTAGGACCTATTCGACCTATACTGATCACATGATCTCAGTCGCGCTGGTAGAACCAGAGATTCCACCCAACACCGGCAACATCGCTCGACTGTGCGCAGCTACCAACGTCCCGCTTCACATCGTCGGTGTCACCGGCTTTCGTATGGATGATCGCGCCGTGCGTCGCGCCGGTCTCGACTACTGGCCCGAAGTGAAACTAACGCGTCACCAGGATCTCGATTCACTCTACCAGTCATTGCCGCAAGCACGGTTCGTCTATCTCACCACCAAGGCTGACCAACTCTATACTGACTGGACTTTCGCGCCTGATGACTGCCTCGTCTTCGGCCGGGAAACACGCGGACTTCCCGAAGAACTGCTGCGCGCGAACTGGCAAAACTGCCTGAAAATACCGATGCCCAACCCCCGCGTGCGCAGCCTTAATCTCGCCACCGCCGTGGGCATCGTCCTGTTCGAGGCCCTGCGCCAATTAGCCAATCCGTGAAATCCGTGGCTAAATGATTCCGAATGTCCGAAAGAAGAAACATCCGAAATATCGCAATTATTGCGCACGTCGACCACGGCAAGACCACGCTGGTCGATGCGATGCTCCGCCAATCAGGCACCTTCCGCGAAAACGAACAGGTGCGCGAACGTGTGATGGACTCGATGGATCTCGAGCGCGAGCGCGGGATCACCATCATGGCGAAGAACACGGCTGTGCGTTACCGCGACGTGAAGATCAACATCGTCGACACGCCCGGGCACGCGGACTTCGGCGGTGAAGTCGAACGCGTTTTGAAAATGGTCGACGGTGTAATGCTGCTGGTCGATGCTGCTGAAGGTTGTCTGCCGCAGACGAGATTCGTTTTGCGGAAAGCACTCGAAGCGCGTCTGCCCGCAATCGCAGTCGTCAATAAGATTGATCGCAGCGATGCTCGTCCGGCTGAGGTGGTAGATGAGATTTACGAGTTGTTCCTCGATCTCGATGCGAACGACGAGCAGATCGAGTTTCCGATTCTCTATGCCGTCTCGCGCGAAGGAACGGCGAAGCGCAACCTGGAAGATCAGTCAGACAATCTGCAGCCGCTCTTCGAGCAGATCGTCACCTCGATTCCGGTGCCACGCGAAATGCGCGCGGATTCGCTGCAACTGCTCGTCGCCAATCTCGACTACAACGATTACGTCGGCCGGCTTGCGATCGGTCGTATCTTCTCCGGCGAGATCAAGATTGGCGATCAGATTGCCGTCGTTAAACCCGATCGCTCGACACAGAAAACCAAGGTCTCGCAGCTCTACGTTTTCGAAGGACTAAAACGAGAGCCGGTCGAACGCGCCGGCTTCGGCGAGATCGTCGCCCTCGCCGGGATCGAGAACATCAATATCGGCGACACGATCACCTCGCCTGACAACCCGCAGCCGTTACCCGCGATCGCGGTCGACGAACCGACCATCGCAATGATCTTCGGCGTCAACAACTCGCCGTTCGCCGGGCGCGAAGGTAAGTACGTCACTTCGCGCCAGCTCAAGGAACGACTCGACAAAGAGATCCTTGGCAATGTCGCGATTAGAGTTGAAGAGACTGAGTCGCCCGATCAGTTCAAGGTGTCGGGACGCGGTGAGCTACAGTTGGCAATCCTGATCGAGATGATGCGGCGCGAAGGGTACGAGCTTCAGGTGTCGAAGCCGGAAGCGATTACGCGCAAAGTTGATGGCAAGCTGCTCGAACCTATCGAGGCGGTTGTCGTCGACTGTCCTGATGAGTTCATCGGCGTCATCACGGAAGCGCTGGGACGGCGCAAAGGGCAGATGACGAAGATGGTGAACCATGGAACCGGGCGTGTGCGTCTCGAGTTTGAGACACCGTCGCGAGGCCTGATCGGATTTCGTAACGAGTTCCTGACAGAGACGAAGGGAACGGGGCTGCTGAACACGATGTTCCTGCGTTGGGGTGAATGGCAGGGAGCGATGCGCGGGCGCTCTACGGGTTCGCTGGTGGCGGATCGCATGGGCGACACGACGACGTACGCGCTCTTCAATCTTCAGGAACGCGGCACGCTCTTCGCGCGGCCGGGAATGAAGGTCTATGAAGGCATGATCATCGGTGAGAACGCGCGCGCAGTGGATCTCGATGTGAACGCGGTGAAGGAGAAGAAGCTCACCAACATGCGGGCGTCGACGTCTGAGGAAGCGATGCGCCTCGTTCCGTCGAAGGAGTTGTCGCTGGAGCAGGCGCTGGAGTTTATCGCGGATGATGAACTGGTCGAAGTGACCCCACAAACGATCCGTCTGCGCAAACGCATCCTCGCCGCGAACATGCGCCCGAAACGCAAAGATGAAACTTAACCACCTCGTGGTTAAACCCCATGCATAATCGTTTTCGACTTCCGCGAGTTTATCCACTCACCGACACACAACTGTCAGGGCTCTCACATGCGGAGCAGGTGCGCTTGTTGAGTCAGGGTGGGGCGACGCTGGTGCAACTGCGCGAGAAGCAGATGTCACCGAGAGAGTTTTACGAGCAAGCGAAGGCCGCTGTCGCTGTCGCTGCCCAATACGGCGTGCAGTTGATCGTCAACGATCGTGTGGACGTCGCGCTGGCAGTGGGCGCGCATGGCGTTCACCTGGGCCAGGATGATATGCCCCCCGAAGCTGCGAGGAGGCTATTGGGCGCGCAGGCCATCGTCGGTTACTCGACCCACAACATCGAGCAGGCCATCGAAGCTTCCAAACTTCCGATCGACTATCTCGCGCTCGGCCCCATCTTCACGACATCCACCAAAAGCGACACGGCTCCCGTACTCGGTCTCGACGGATTGCGTGCCGTCCGGCAAGCCATCGGAGACTTCCCGCTGGTGGCCATCGGCGGCATTACTCCGGCCAACGCCCGAGACGTAATCGAGGCCGGCGCCGACTCCGTTGCCGTCATCAGCGCTCTCCTGGCCCGCCCGAATCGCATAACTGAAGCAACAAAAAACCTTTTTCAATCTCTCCTACCCCCGCGTCAAACATAATTTTCTTGCGTTTATCATCGTTATGCGCGAGAATCTGAGGCGTTTCGAGGGGAATTCTCTTCGAGCGGCCCCACCTGCCTGCGGTCACGCGCCAAAAAACCAAGTTGGAGTTCGGAACGTAGATGAGTTTCTTCGATTTGCCGCCCATTATTGAGCGAATGCTGCTGGTCTCCGACAAGATCAGCGACCTGAATTTCTCGGTCGGCCAACTCCCACAGGTTGAGATCAACGGCAAGCTGACTCCGGTCCAGCCGCTCGGAATGCAGAAGCTTTCGCCCTACCAGACCGAGATCATCGCGATGACGCTGATGCACGGCCATCCCGATGCCGCCGAACGCCTCGCACGCACCGGCACCGCCGACCTGAGTTATTCGCTGCCTTCGCGCGCGCGCTTTCGCGTCAACATTTTTCAGCAGCGCGGGGTCTTCTCGATTGTCATGCGAGTGATCCCGACGGACATTCCCACTTTGCGGTCGTTGGGTTTGCCTCCACACTTGAGCGAGATTGCCGAGCTTCGCAACGGCCTGGTGCTCGTCACTGGTCCAACCGGCTCCGGCAAGAGCTCCACGCAGGCGGCCATCATCGACATCATCAACGAGAAGAAGTACTACCACGTCGTCACAATCGAAGATCCAATCGAATACCTTCACTCGCACAAGCGCTCGACCATCAACCAGCGCGAAGTCGGCCACGACACGCGCGACTTTCCGTCCGCTCTGCGCGCAACGCTGCGCCAGGCGCCCAAAGTGATCCTGATCGGCGAGATGCGGGATTTCGAGACGACTGAGATCGCACTGGAAGCTGCGGAAACGGGTCACCTCGTGCTTTCCACGCTGCACACCATCGACGCTTCGAAGACAGTAGATCGCATCATCGGTCTTTACCCGAAGAACGAAGAGCAGGTAATTCGCACCCGGCTGGCGCAGACATTCCGTTACATCATTTCGCAGCGTTTGGTCCCGCGCGCTGATGGCAGCGGGCGCGTAGCAGCAGTCGAGATCCTGAGATCGAGCCCGCGTACGCGCGAATACATCGAAGCGGGCGAGGTGGAAGGCAAGTCACTTCTCGACGCCATGCGCGACGGCAAACTGGACGGCATGCAGGACTTCGACACAGTCATCAAAGGTTTGATCGAATCGAAGATCGTGAGTCTCGAAGATGGTCTCGCCTTCGCCACCAACCAGAACAACCTGCTGCTCTCGCTCAAAGGGATGACCGCCGGTGAGGACTTCGTTCGTCGTGAAGTCGATCACATGCCGGCAAATGCGTTTTCCGATTCCGGTTCCATGCTGGGGTTGATTGAATAGATTCATGATCATTGTTTGCCAAAAGTGTTCGACTCGTTTGCAGATCGACGATGAGAAGTCGCCGCAGCGACCGTTCAACGTTCGTTGTCCGAAGTGCAACAACACAGTCAGTTCCGGTCCCGCGAATCCTGCGATGGAGCAGAGCGCGCTGGCGGTGGGTGGATCTCCGGCGACTGAACATCCACGCTATGAACAGTCAACGGCGCGCGCGTATGAGCTGCCTGCGACCGTAACGGCAACAAACGGAAACGGAACTTCAAACGACGACACACTCCGTATGCTCGTTGACATGTTGTCGAAGAGTTCGGGCCACAACACCGAGAATCCACATGCGCGCCCGGCGTGGGACAAACGCAAGGCTCTGCTGTGCACCAGTGAGCCGTATCGCGAATCCGTCGCGCGCAAGCTCGCAGACGTTGGCTACCAGGTTTTCGTCGCGGAGGACACGCGCCAGGCAGTGGAAACAATGCGCGCGAACAAGATGGACGTGGTTTTACTGGAGCCACAGTTTGATGTGGCTGAGCAGGGATCGGCTTTTGTGGTCAGGGAGATCAACGTGCTGCGGCCGCCACAACGACGCCGGTTGTTCTTCGTGCTGCTGTCGCCTTCGTTGCGCACAATGGATGCGCACGGCGCGTTTCTGAGCAACGTCAACGCGGTGGTGAACGTACTCGACATCGAAGAGTTGCCGCGGATATTGGAAGTGGCGCTGCGCGAATTCAACGAACTCTACCGCGACTTCTACGTCGCCTCCGGCCTCACGGCTTTGTAAGCCACAAAAAGCACAAAAGTGTAAGCCACAAAAAGGCACAAAAAGCGCAAAATAAACCACATTGGTTTTCTGAAACTTTTGTGCCTTTTTGTGGCTTAACACTTTTGTGCCTTTTTGTGGCTGTCAATTATTAAAGCCTTTGCGCCTTTGCGCCCTTGCGGGCTAATCTTAGCGCGCGTGGAACACACTCATCATCACCACAAGGGCGCTCACAAACACCGTCACAAGGACAGCTGGCGGCGACTGAGTCTTGTGCTGATTCTCACCACGGGCTACATGTTCGCCGAGATTGTCGGAGCGTGGTGGACCGGGTCGCTGGCCCTGCTCGCCGATGCGGGTCACATGTTCACTGATGTGGCCGCGCTGGTGCTGGCGCTCACCGCTGTCTGGTTTGGCTCACGTCCCGCAACTTCACGCAAAACTTTCGGCTACTACCGGCTGGAAATCATTGCCGCGCTCGTCAACGGCGTAGCCCTCGTGATGATTTCACTTTTCATCTTTTACGGTGCATACGAGCGTTGGTTGGAGCCGCCCGTCATTCAAAGCGGGCCGATGATCATCGTGGCGCTCGGCGGTCTTGTTGTAAATCTGCTCTGCGCCTGGATACTTCACGCTCGCCATGAGATCGATCTCAATCTGCGTGGCGCATGGATGCACGTGATGGGTGATGCGCTGGGCTCCGTGGCTGCGATCCTGGCCGGTGTTTGCATATCGCTCTTCGGCTGGTATGCAGCGGACGCGATCTTCAGCGTGGTGATCAGTTTGCTCATCATCTGGGGTTCGGTGAGGTTGATCAAAGAATCAACCAACGTGCTTCTGGAGGGCACGCCCGCACACATCAACCTGGCGGCGGTTGAGAGTGCGATTCTGGACACTCACGGCGTGGCTGACGTTCACGACCTACACGTTTGGACCATCACGTCCGGACGCGATGCGTTGAGCGCGCATGTGATTCACGCGCACAGCATTTCGCAGCCAGATTTGTTGCGCGAGTTGCGCACGAAACTTCACGATCGTTTTGGCGTGGATCACCTCACAATCCAGATGGAAACCCCCGATTTCGAAGACGAAACGTTTCATTTCTGCCACGCAGGCACGGCGTGTTTTAGATCGGAAAGAAATTAACGAGCAACAATGGAACTTAATCTGCTCCTGACGCTGGATCTGCGAGAACAAGCAGCTTTGCAGGCGGCACTCGTTACGCATGGGGCTCCGGATGCGCTGGTAACGCTGGCGCTCACAGGCGCCTGTCGCATCGGATCGATGACAGAGGCACGGCAACTGCGCAAATGGCTGGCCGACGCGCGCACGGCGGGCGAGACAGACGCCGCTGCCCTACACGTGATCGAGAAGGCGCTGATTAACTTTGGTTTATGAAGACAGATCTGGCTTATGGGCGACGATCTTTCGAAGTCAGTTTTGATGCGGATCGGTTCTCTGTTTTAAACGCCGGTGGCGATGGTGAGTCGCCGCTGAGTGATTTTGAAGTAGGCGCCGCGTTTGACTCTCCTATCGCTTCCCGACCGCTCGACGAGATTGCCGGCTCGGATGATTCAGTTCTGATAGTTGTTTCCGACGCCACTCGCGCGACTGCGAGCGCGCAGGTGGTAAACCTGTTGGTACGGCGTCTCGTACAGGCCGGAGTTTCACCCGCAGGCATGGCGGTGATCTTTGCGACTGGAATTCACCGTCCCGTCAGTGAAGCAGAAAAGGTTGAACTACTGACGCCGTTCATCGTGCAACGGCTTCGCATCGTCGAACACGATGCTTACGATCGCACAAAGCTCACGACTATCGGAAAAACAGAACGCGGCGTGACGGTTGAAGTTAATAGTGCGCTGACAGAGTTTTCGCGTGTGTTTGTCATCGGCGGTGTTACCTTTCATTACTTCGCCGGGTTCACCGGTGGCCGCAAATCGATCTGTCCCGGACTCGCCTCGGCTGAAACGATCGAAGCCACGCACATGCTGGCACTCGATTTTGAGCGCGGTGGACGCAAAGCCGGCGTCGCCGCGGGACGGCTGGATGGAAATGCCGTTCACGAAGAGTGCGAACGCGTCGCCTCACTCGTTGCGCCTGCTTTTGGCATCAACACGATTGTCAACGAGGACAAGCGCGCAGTGAAGATGTTCTGTGGAGACTGGCGACTGGCACACCGCGCCGCTTGTGAGTATTACCTGGACCAGCATTCAGTCACGATCCCGGCAAAGCGCGATATCGTAATTGCGAGTTGCGGTGGCTTCCCGCACGACATCAACCTGATCCAGGCGCACAAAGCACTCGACATGGCCGCGCTTGCCTGCAACGAAGGTGGGACTATTATTCTCCTCGCGGAATGCAGCGACGGGCTCGGACGCCCTGATTTCCTGAAATGGTTTGACGCCAGCGACTCGCGCGCGCTTGAAGCTCGACTCGTCAACGGTTATGAAGTTAACGGGCAGACCGCGTGGGCGCTGTTGACCAAGAGCGAACGCCATCGCGTTTACCTCGTTTCGGAACTTCCGAGCGAGGTCGTCAAACGAATGCGGATGATTCCCGTGCGAACGATCTCTGAAGCGCTCGAGGCAGCAGGAAGCGGAGATGGCTACATTCTGCCGCGCGGCGCAGCGGTGTTGCCAAGGGTGCAAACAACGTGAAGCTCGAGTTAAAAACGTGCAGCGTTCGTAGTTGGGAGTGGCGCGATCGCGATGCCATCGTACGTCATGCAAACAACCGCAAGGTATGGATGAATCTGCGCGATCGTTTTCCGTATCCCTATACTGACCGCGACGCGCGCACCTGGCTCGAGTGCATCGTGGGTCACCACCCAGAAACGAATTTCGCCATTTCCGTAGCCGGTGAAGCCGTTGGTGGTATAGGCTTCATACTGCAGCCGGACGTGGCCCGGCGCTCCGCCGAAATCGGTTACTGGCTCGGCGAAAAGTTCTGGGGACGCGGGATTGCTACCGAGGCAGTGATTGCAGTAACGGACCACGCATTTGCAAACCACGATCTGTGTCGCGTATATGCTCATGTGTTCGAATGGAACCGTGCCTCGGCGCGAGTGCTCGAAAAAGCGGGATACGAGTTTGAAGGCCGGATGAGAAAAAGCGTTACCAAAGACGGTCAGACGATCGATCAGTTCATGTATGCAGTCGTCCGCGAGTGAAGGTGAAGGAGATGAAGCTAATGAAAATGTTCGCAGCCAGCATAGTGATGCTTTGCGCTGTTTTGTATACGAGTGCGCAGGAAGTAACGCCGGACAACACCCTGGCTGAAAAGCGCGTCGCGCTCACCGAGGCGGCGGTTGCCCTGGACGCCAGTGGCGCGCCTGCGCTCGAAGCCAGCTTGAGAACCACGGCCCTCAACGGCGCGCCTGACACGCCGGTGACGAACGTGCGCATGGTTGTCAGAAACAGGAGCACGCTTGCCTACGCGTTCGTATCCGGCTCTGTTACGTTTTACGATGCGGCGGGCGTGCGTTGTGGTGAAGGCGTATTCAAAGCAGATGCGCTGGCGATAGATGAATCTTTTGAGACTGACTCTCCCGGGCTTCGTATTCGCTGCGAAGCCAGCACCTGGCGCATAGTGGCGACCAACCTGGTGCCGCGCATACCACCCAACCCTCCGATCACCGTGGCGGTGAGAGCACAGCAGAATCTGGTCATCAGCATTGACGGCGAAACGCATCCCATTCAACTCGATCGGCCACTCACGCTCACGCTCGGCGAGAGACGCCGCACGATCATTGTTCGACCGGCAAAATAGGTCTTATTAGTCTCATAGGTCCTATTTAATGCTTTCCACTCTCATCGAACTCCAGCGCCTGAAGCGTCTCGATCGCACCGGCTGGACCTTGCGCGGGTTGCCCAACGGCACCGAGTCAGTAGCCGCACATTCGTTTGGCGTCAGCGCAACCGCCATGCTGCTTGCGGATCGGTTTACTGCCAGTGGCATCGACGTGAACGTCGAGAAGGTGCTGCGCATAGCTTTGCTCCACGACTGGGCGGAGACACGTGTCGGCGACATGCCACGGACGGCTACGACGTATTTCGGCTCCGAAGCGCGCAAGCAGGCAGAGACCGCGGCCTTCGCAGACATCGTCGACGGAGTGGATCCGGAAGGCTCGTACGCGAGTCTGTACAACGAATACGAACATCGCCAAAGTCTCGAAGCGCGTTTGGTTAAAGCGGCTGACGTTCTCGATCTCTTAATCCAGGTGCTCGCACTCGAACGTGCAGGTGCCCGCGGCCTGGACGAGTTTTGGGAGGTCGCAGAAAAACCGGAATTCAATCTTGAAGAGAGGGCGGAACAGATAGTGCAGGAACTGCTCCAATCGATCCTGAAAGCGCGCCGCGAACTGCATCCTAATGTTTGATCTACTCTCGGATTTCTTTTTAGGAATCACCTGGCGCAGCATACTGATCGGAGCTTCCATTTTTGTTGGATCTTTTCTCATCAACCTCGCGATCGTCTCGATAATCCTGGTCAAACTGCCGGCCGACCACTTCAGCAAGAGCCGGAAGACGAAGTTCTGGTCCGGACGGCGCCCGGCGATTCACGCCGCGAAGGTCATCGGCAAAAACATCGCGGGCGTATTGCTGGTTGCTTTGGGAGTTGTTCTGTCGTTGCCGGGAGTCCCCGGACAGGGCCTGCTCACGATTCTCCTCGGTGTGATGTTGCTCGATTTCCCGGGCCGGGATCGACTGGAACAGAAGTTGTTGAGTAAACCGAGTATTGTGAACACAATCAACAGCTTGCGAGGACGATTTGGAAAGCCGCCTTTGGAACTCAACTAAGTTTTTTAGCTACAAAGGCACAAAGACACCAATACGCAGTATGAATTTGTGTCCTGGGGCCTTTGTGGTTAAAAAGCACCTGTTTGACGTATGATTAGCGGCTAAGCTGATGCTCAAATATTTCAACCTTTCCAGAATTGTGAACTCCCGTTTACTGCTCCTGGTCTTAACTGTCTCAGTGCTGCTGACGGTGTCCGGGTGTGGCCTGTTCGGCGCGAAGAGAAAGATTCAGGTGCCGCAACTGCTGACCCCGCTGGCCGAAGCCAAAAAGGATCGGCTAATCCAGGAAGTTAACCGGCTGTCGACCGTCAAATCCATCCATGGCAAAGTCGATATTCAGTTTGAAGACACGTCGTTTGCTTCGTCGGGTATCGCCGATCAATATCGACTGGTCGACGGCGACATCACAGTGCAACGGCCCGGAAAGATCTATCTCGTCATTCAATTCATCTCGGTAGACATCGCGCAGATGGCGTCAGACGGCGAACGCTTCAGTGTCGCCATGCTTAAGGGCGATAGTAAATACCGCCGTTTTGTTAAAGGAACCAACAGCGCCATCTATCCCAAGCTGAAGGCTGAACTGACAACAACTGGAAGCCAGAACAACAAACAGCAAAGCCAGAAGGAAGAGGAAACTGTCAGCGCGCTTTCAAACCTGCGTCCGCAACACCTCACGGACGCGTTTATGATCCGGCCCATCGAACCGAACAACTCCTTAATTTACGCGCAGAGCGAATTTTTTCAGGAGGAAGCCGACAGTCGCCGGCAGGCAAAGAAGAGTGATCGCGTCATGCGCGGTTATTACATCCTCGATGAGTTTTCCCAAACCGGCGGCGATGCGAAACCGCAAAGACGATTCTGGTTCGATCGCGTGAACGGCATACGTCTCGCACGCGTCCAGACTTTTGACGACCAGGGACGGCTGATTACAGACGTTTCTTATTACAATGAGAAGACTCTTGGCAGCAGTAACACGGCGTCGCTGCCGAGCCGGATTGAGATCACGCGGCCACAGGATCAATACAAGTTGAATATCACTTACCAGGATTCCACTTCAGTTGAGCTAAACCGTGAATACAACCCGAGAGCGTTTACGTTGGAGAATAAGTGGCAGTTGCCGGAAGTGGATCTCGACGTTCAGTATAAAAAGGTCACCGCCAATCAGTAATCGATGAGAACTATTCTTAAAGCCGAAGATCTCGTAAAGGTTTATCGCATTGGAAAGGTCGATGTACCGGCCCTCCGCGGTGTTTCGCTTGAAGTGCAGGAAGGCGAGTTTGTGGCGATCATGGGGCCGTCGGGTTGTGGCAAATCGACCATGCTGCACCTGCTGGGCGGATTGCTCACCCCAACTTCCGGCCGCATCGTCATCGATGGGGAAGACATCACCGCCGCCTCAGACGCAAAACGGACTGCGATCCGTCGCAAAAAGATCGGGTTTGTCTTCCAAAGATTCAACCTTTTTCCGACCTTGACCGCTGAAGGAAATCTCCGACTGGCGGAGCGAATTCACGGCAACGGCGGTGGTAATGCACAACTGCGCCGCGAGGTGCTGCGGCTGCTGGGACTGGAGGACAAACTTCACCACAAACCACTCGAATTATCCGGCGGCGAGCAGCAGCGGGTAGCGCTGGCGCGCGCCGTGGTGACGCGTCCGGCCATCGTTCTGGCTGACGAACCGACCGGAAACCTCGATTCCGAGAACTCAGCTCTGGTCCTTAACATGTTCCAGGAGTTGAATTACCGCTTCAATCAGACCATCATCATGATCACCCACAATCCCGAGGCTGCGGCGATGTGCAAGCGAATCGTGCAGATGCGTGATGGTCACATCGTTGAGCCTTCAACCGCCGCTCGACTGTAGTTTCTCTATCCACAGATTACGCAGATTTTTAAAAACCATCTGTGTAATCTGTGGATAGGGACTTTGTGGTAAAATCCCGACTGACCCACCAGCCACGAATCTTGTGGCTGTTAACTTGCAAGCTTGAAATTGTGCGAGGCCTGTTTACCACACTTAAGAAGATCTTCTTCTGGAATTACGCGCGCAACACCTGGCAATGGGATCTCCTGTGTGTGGTCATTCTGATTTTCATATTTTTGACACCCAAAAGCTGGTTTTCGAATAGCGAACGGGCTCTGAAAACCGAGCATCAAAGCCCAGTTGTCAAAACCGTGGTAATTGGCCCGGAACTTGTTGGCAACGAAGAAGATAGGGGTCAGATTGAGCAGCGTGTAAAGGCGTTAACAGGACGCACCAATTTCGAGGTGTTGCAAGTGCGCCGCATACCCGATGCTGACGGTCGCACACGCGGCTTTGAGGTTGACATACGGTAGTCTTTCCCTATAATTGCGAGGTTTTTTGCGAACCGCCGCGAAAGGAGAACTGAGTTAAGGAGCATTTATGAAGAAATTGATTTCTTCGGGCCTGATGTTAGTCATATTTTCTGCACTCGTCATAGTGTACCCGACCACGACGAATGGTCAGGGAGCAGGTCTCGTGAGTTCTGTTTTGAACCGGATGGAGAAGAACCGTCAGACTTTGAAGTCGCTGCGCGCCGGTATCAGCATGGTGAAGTACAATTCGCAGCTCGGCAATGAAGACAAATACCAGGGTGTGGTGCTTTACCTGCCTGGTGCGGGAAGGCAAGCTTCAGTGAGGATCGACTGGAGTCATCCGCGCCGCGAAGTGTTGGCGGTTAACAACAACCAATACACGATCTACCGTCCCGCTTTGGCAACGGCTTACCGAGGCGATGCACGAAAGATGGGCGGTAAAGATGGTAGCGCCTCCGGACTGCTCGCCATGATGAATATGTCGCGCCAGCAGCTTGAAGCGCGCTTTGAGCCGTTAAAAGATGTTCGTGAAGAGACGCTGTGGGGTGGAGTCAGCACGATCCATCTGACGCTCGTGCCGAAGGGCAATGCTGGTTACAAATATGCTGAAGTATGGATCGATTCAGCCGGTATGCCAGTACAAACCAAGATTGTTGAGAAAAACGACGACTCAACCACGATGCGTTTGACGGGCCTGGAAAAGAACCAGAAGATTAGCCCGAACGACTTTGATATTAAGCTCGATGCGAACGTAAAGATCGTCAAGAGTTAAGAGTGTCTTAGAAAAGATATAGCCACAGATTTACACAGAATGCCGATTTTATCTGTGTAATCTGTGGCATATTTTTTTGTTTGCGGTTGCATTGGACCGTCGTGGTCGCATATTCTTCGTCGGGTCAAAATGAGGAAGACCAAGTTTCTAAAACTGAAGTTGCGAGAGGCCAGTTTTATCAGCCGA
>DASVGE010000304.1:0-5579 GCA_036379695.1 Pyrinomonadaceae bacterium
AAGCGAAGCCGCTCGGAGCGGTGAAGATACGAAGCTCGTCACCGGTGGCAAGTCGCGCTTCGAGTTCAGGCGTGATCCTGCTGACGAGGATTTGCAGCCGGTCATAGACTGCGCGATGAAGCGAGTATTCGAGGAAGACACGATCGAGCACGCCGTATTCTTTCTCATCGCGATCGTAGATCACGCGCATCACGCCGGCAGAGTAACCCTCCTTCAAAAACAGCCGTCCGAGCTTCGAAAAGAAGAACGTCGGCTCCCGCCAGGCGCCGCTGAAGCATTTCAGCAGCAGGTAGTTAAATAGATAACGGTGGTTAAGAGACTTCCCGCGAATCACATCATCTGCAAGATCGGTCGTGCCCAGTGGCGAGGTGGATGTTTCATTTGTAAAACTCGCTGCGCTCAGATGCGATCTGAGCGCCTCACTGACGGCTTGCAGAGTCTCTCCAAGTGACAGCTCATCGACGTGTATGACATGCGCAGACTGCTGGTTGCAGTATGACTGAAACGCCTGCAACGTTTTGAGATACATCTCGCGTGCCTGCGTCAGGTCGGCGAGGTTCTCATGCCGGTCAACTTTCTTCCCGCGAGATTTGATTCGCTCCAAAGCGAGTTCTGGCGACACGTCGAGGAAGATCACGACGTCTGGCAGCCACGCAGCACGCAGTCGCAGTAGTTTGTTGAGTTTGTAGATAAGCGTGCCTTTGCGAAGTGATGGTAACCTCTCGCTGCTCTCCGCCGGCACTGATTCATCATCAAGGATGTAAGAGAAAACCGCCTGGAGATCTTTTGCTTCGGGAGCAGATGCGTTCGCGTGATCGTCCGCGCTGGCGGCGCGCAGGTAATTACTCGCGCGTCCCGTCGTGGATAAGAACGCGTTGCCATCGCTGATGAACACTTGGGCGCCGTGTCGTTGAACCAAAGCTTCTGCCGCGCTGTCTTGCGAAAGCATTTGGGCGAGCTTGAAGACAGCATAGAGTTTAGGATTGTCTGAAAGTCGTTTCGCCAGCCGTTTGAGCCTGAGTGAGAGACGTGCAGCAATGGGAAGTCCGTCAGGATAAAACCCGGACGCCAAATGATCCTGGTCGGGAGCGACGATGCGAAACGAGTCGCTTGCCGAACCCACAACCACGCCGTGTTCGGCAGCAATAATTGCCGGCAGGGCCGAGACCACGATGCTCTTGCCGCTGCCGTCGATGCCTAAAACACACACATGCAAACTCATACTGCAGCTCCTCGATAATCCGGACCGGGTACGAACGCGATCGAACCGGCGACGCTGAAGCGCAAACGCTTGTAGGTCGTCAACGGATCTTCATCCAGGAACAACTCGACGTGCTCCCGATCGACAAAACGAATTTCTAACGGCTGGTTCTTTTCTATTCGGATGCGACGCGTGTGAGGGGGCAGGCTGAGCGGAATCAAATAAACCGACAAAGCCTCGTCTGTAACAGTCACGCCTGGCTTGAACGGAATCGCCGCGATCGGAAAGTTCATTACGACTCCCGACAGCAATCGCAAATGATCGTTATGCTTAATCTCGACGATCTCTGCGCGGTGAGGAAATAGCACACACGAAACCGAGCGAATCAAAAATGCCAGTGCGTATTCGACGTTATTAAACTTTTCGACGCCAAACGACCATGCTGCGATTTTGCGAAGTGTAGGAAAACGTGCGTGCCAGCGTGCAAGGTCGGACGGGATGCGACCGAATTGACCTAATCCTCCCATCGTGACGCCGTAATGGATCTTAGACTCTCCCGAATTGGTCCAGGTTTCGCAGCGCATCACGCAACACGGCACTATGCGCCCGGCTCTCACGTTCGTTAGCAAACCATGAAGAGCAGCAACCGGATCGCCTGGCACCCCGAATTGTTTGGCCAGTACATTACCCGATCCCATTCGCAACGATCCGACGCGCACCAACCCTGTTGCGTGGACGTCGTAAATGCCTTCAATAACAGCCCGCAGAGTTCCACCGCCGCCTCCGGCAACGATCAGCGCCGGGGCTTCAGACTCGGAACTGAATCCTGCCGCGCATGCACGAGCGTCAGCGTGATCGCTAACCAACGCGACCTTTACCTGTGATAGTCCATCCAGTGTTTGCTCGAAGATCGAACGCAACCGCATTGCGACAGACTCACCCTGACCGGTTCCTGCCGTCCGGTTAATGATTAGCAATGCTCTTTCGATCGGGAACATAGTCTTTGCAGGTGAGGGGAGCGGGGCATAACTCGTCAGGATCTAACGACAATTCCTGACGATTTTTACCTTAACAAGTCGGCTGAGGGGTTGGAACAGGGAATGTGACAGTTATTCAAACTGCCCTACGTTCGTGGAGGCTACCGTCATTTAGCCACGGATAAATACGGATTTTGTTGTGCCTTTTTGTGGCTAGAACCGGAACTTCATTCCCGCGTGGATACCTCTTTGTGGTCCGGGGAGGATGCCGCGAGCGCGGTCGGCGATGTATAGCCGGTCAAACATATTCTTCGTCGTCACGAAGAAAGTGGTATGCCAACGCTCGACGTTGTAATTAACCGTGGCGTTCCAGATTGTGTAACTCGGAATAAGTCCGGTTTGTCCGTTCGCATTTATCGGATTGACACTATTCAAATCATCGCCGAACTGCGATCCGACGTACACGCCTTCGACGAACGCATCCAGCCCGCTGGTATGCGCATAGCCAACGCTTGCGGTCAGAAGATTCTCGGGCGCATAGGGAAGGCGATTGCCCGTCACGCTTACCGCCGGTGCGAGCGTGCTAAACCTTACGCCGCGAAATTCGGCAATCGGCAGAAACGTGTAAGCTGCACGGAAGTAGACGTTGTAACGGCGTCGCAGCACCGGCGCGGTATCGACAGCACCGACGATTTCTATACCCTGGTGCAGCGTCTCTCCGCCGTTGGTGAATGCCGATCCTACACCCCCGGCTAAACTGGCCGGCACGATCTGATTTTCATAATCCATGCGGAAGAAGGTCGCGGCTAGCCGAACGGCCGGACTAAACCTCGTGCGTGCTCCCACTTCGTAATTCCAACTCAACTCAGGATCGAGATCGACGGCGCCGCCGGTTGTATTGTTGATGATGTCTTCAGTGCGCGGTGGCCCAAAACCACGATGTACTCCGGCGAACAAATTGAGCTTCTCGTCGGGACTGTAGGAAACTCCCAAACCCGGTATTACCTGAGTGATCTTCGTGTCGCCTTTCGCGTTGAGCAGACGATTGGTGCGTTGATACAAGACGTGCTCGACGCGTACGCCGGGCGTGATGGTCCAATCGCGGAAGATGAACCGGTTCTGCACAAAGCCGGAGTAAGCCTGGTTGCGGCGTTCATTGTTTTCGACTGTCACTCCGTTACGAGAAGTCGGGCGATCGCCGTTCTCCTGGCGTCGTTCCTGGTCTTCGAAGTGTGCTCTAAAACCAAGGTCCAGCTCGTTGCGAATGCCGAACAGTTGATTATTAACCCGCAGGCGAGGCTCAACTCCGCCAAAGATGTAACGGCGCAAACGTCCCTGGTTCCCGCACGTGGTATTCAGGTTAGCCATACCACCGCATTGAGGATCGGCGGAGTCGTTAGGCCGCTCGTTGGAGTTTGACGATTGCCGCCACCAGTGCCGTTTGAAATAGGAGCCGTACAGGTTTGTCGTCAACACGACGTCGGGATTGATGATGAACGCGTGTGTGACTGAACTGCCAAAACGATCGCCATAGAAGAAATCATTGCGGAACGGATTCTGGTGCGGGTTTGCCCTGTATTCGTTTTCACGCAGACCGGAGTAAGTAACGTTCGAGTCTTCGCCGTAATAGTTGAAGCGCGTGGTGATGGCGTGGTGGGTATTGAAGTTTGTGATTGATTTGAAATTGAAGTCATTGAGCCCGCTGCGGGTATTGTCGCGTGAGCCTTCGCCCTGTTTCCGCGTGTACTCAAACAACAATCCTGTGTTGCCTACCGTCCCGCCATAGTTCGCGTGTCCGTTGAAGTAGCTGTTATTGCCGCCGGTCAGACTTATGTAGCCGGACCAGTCTGCTGGTGGAGTTCGGGTGAGATAGTTGATTACGCCGCCGACAGTTTGTGGTCCATAAAGGATTTGTCCCGAGCCTTTCATCACTTCGATCGTTTCGAAGCGATCGATCGGAGGGTGATAGTAAGAAGCATTATCGCCATAGGGCGCAAACGTGATTGGTATTCCATCCTCCAGGAGCAGCACCTTGGTCGAGCGGGTGGGATTAAGACCGCGAATACCGATGTTTGGTCGTAGTCCAAAACCTTCTTCGTCACGAATGTTGATTCCGGAGATTTTTCGCAACGCTTCCGAAGAAGTTTGTATCCGGCTGTTCTCGATTGTTTGATCGTCGAGGAGTTCGACTGAGCCGGGAATTCTCTTCAGCGATTCTGAATCAACGGCAAGGTGACTACTGGTGATGACGACGGTTTCTGCCAGCGCCGCTGGTTGCATTGTGATGGTCACATTCTTCACATCGGCGCCTTGCAGGGCAACGTTCGACTCATAGGTTGAGAACCCTGTTCCCTCGACGATGAGCACATACGAAGCTTCGCTGACGTTGTCGAAATGAAACTTCCCATCCTGATCGGTAGTGCTCGTCATTTCGAAAGTTACATGTTGTCGTCGCAGCAGGACGCGGGCGCCGCTAACGGCAGCGGAGTTCGAGTCCAGGACCTGACCCGTGAGTGAGGCGGCGTTCGCTTCAGCCGGTACGATCAACAGTAGTAAAAAGAAGAATAGGCTCGCCGCCGGAGGTATTCGCTCCATAATTCCTCGCTGAGATAAGAAGAGGAGTGGTTGAAAACGATTTTCAATTTCGAAGTCAGAATAGTAGAAGGAGAGGGTGCAATGTGTCAATAGCGAAGGGGTATCGGTATTGGGTTCTGAGGCGGCATCGGAACTATTGTTTCAATCTGTGTAACGCCGAAGGTAAGACTAATGCCTCGCTCTCGAGCACCTTCACTTGGAACCTTTACAATTCTTAACCGTCCGACCATTACAAGATCCACTCGCATTCCGCTGAAGGGGTCTCCTTTGAGACTCTTGCCGAGATTCTTCTGCAACTCCTTGCATGAGCTTTCACTTGGGCAATCAAGTATCAACTCAACCGGCGAGTCCTTATCGTAGCAATCGACATCATAGAGCACGTTTGATTCGAAATTTGTAATGAAGTTAGCGCGCACCCGCACAAGTTTGTTTTCATAAGTCTTGGCCTGTTTGACCAGATCACAGAAAACGACATTTTGTGGCAGCTGCGAATTGATGAAGTTATCTGTTGACACGGCTATGAGTTGCGGAGATCTTCTCGTCCCGTCGCTGTTGTTGATGGACAGGAACAGCGGACCTATGAGCAAAGGAATTGCAAATGCCAACCTCATCACTTTTTCTCTACGAAGCAAATTGCTGTTGAATGTTCCCCAGTCAACGGAACGCGTCCGGTTTTCTGCGGAACTCAGGGTCGTCGCTATCGAAACGTAGGCATGTCATCGTGGTACATCAAACTCGTCTCGAATAGTCTGAACAATTTCAATGATATTCCTACCTTCAGATGATCCTTTCGCCTCAGGATTGTT
>DASVGE010000305.1:0-16863 GCA_036379695.1 Pyrinomonadaceae bacterium
ACATCATCAGCTTCAGGGTTATTGTGAGTCGCTTTTTGATAGTGAAAGTAGTTGCCGCTTACCCTTGCCTCCGCATCATTGCTTGTAGAAAGCCATACCTGAGTTTCGTATCCTTTTTTCAGATCGTCGGTCGCATCTTCCCCACCCATCTTGGTAGGGACCCATCCCGGATCGACCGCATTCGAGTAAACGTCGGGCCAGTGGCGTGCGACTGCCTTCGTGAGCATTAGCACGTGCAGCTTCGAGTCGGAATAGGAGATGCTTCCCTGCCCTTTGAAACTCTCTGGTCTGAAATGCCCCTGCATATGCATGCCGGAGCTCAGGTAGATGAGCCGCTCTGGTCTGTTTATCAGGCAAGTTAGGATGTAAGGCGCCAGTGTGTTGACCGCGAATATCTGCTGTGCTGAATCATGGTAAACACCGGCGTTATGGATGATCGCGTCGAATGTTCCCAGTGCATTCACTTTTGCAGCGAGTTCTTTTGTGTCGTCGCTAATCGCCAGGTCAGCGGTCACGACACCTTCCGCGCCGGGCGACTGGTCCATAGCCTGTTGTGCCCGCGTTTCATTACGTGCATGGAGCACGACCTGGTGGCCCTGGGCGATCAGTGCTTTTGCCGCCAACTGACCAAGGCCGTCCGCCGATCCGGTGATAAAGATTTTTGCCATAACCGTATTTTACCCGCTGCCGTTGTATTCATCATCCCGTGCGATATCCCTCAACAATTTGACCCTTCTGGTTCGACCAGGTCGCTACCGTTCCCTGTACTGACTCGATCCAAGAAGAGAGGCCGCGAATGCTCGCGGCCTCTCTTGATTGTTGGTCCATTACTCGCTTGTCCGATTATGGAAAGTTCGGACCGGTATAAATCCGCAGGTTGTAATTAACTGGTACCCTGAAGGGGTTGTAGAAGTTAACCTCGAGCATGATGACACCGGAAGGTTGCCATACCAGATTTTGGACGCTCACTGATTTGTAAGGGCGACCAGTTGGCTCCGCACAGCGCGTACGAGGGAATGCGGTTCCCGTTTCGCTAATGGTCGGGTGCAATCCCTCGAACACGAAGTGAACCAGCCCGTTCAAGGCGCGGCCCGAGGTGTTCTGCACGTAAATCGTGTGTTTGACGAAGCTCGCCGTTTGGCTGCCGGGACGCGAGATGGCCTGCACTACTTCGCTCGTCACTTCCGGTACGCACGGCGGCGGAGGCACCACTGTGACGTTGACTGTTTGCGAGTTGTTGGTCGTGTTCGGGTCGGGTAGCGACGCTCCAACCGTGCCGGTGATTCCAACCTCGCCCGTGGTTGTCGGACGGACGACGATCGTCACTGTCGCCGAAGCACCGTTGGCGAGTGCACCAATAGTGCAGTCGGTGCCAAGCGGCACTGAAGCAGACGGCTGACAGGCGCCCTGCGACGGTGTTACCGAGACGAGTTCGAGGTTCGACGAGCGCCGGAAGGTGGCGAATGAATCGCCCACGTTGGCTGTGCCGTTATTCTTGACGATCACATTATAGGACGTGGCCTGGCCCACCTGGACCTGCGCCGGCGCTGTCATGCTGATAGATATATCAGCGGTTGGTGGCGGAGGAGGCGGTGGCGGCGGGGTGGATTCCGGATCCTGGGCCAGCGGATGCCACGCCGGACGATTGACCTGTTGGCCGTTGGCGCCCGAGGAACTCAGAATTTGCGTTGCGTCCTGGCCGTCCGCCTTCATGATGTAGAGGCCGTCTTGCACGTTGTCGCTGTGATTCACGATGTAGGCGATCCGCCGGCCACCGGGTGAGAAAGCCGGGTCTCTCTCTTCATGGTCAGTAGTGTTGGTAAGGTTGATCGGCTGGCTCAGTCCGTCAATGCTGACCAGGTAGATGTCGCGACTGTGGCCAAACGCGATCTTCGTGCCGTCGGGCGACCACGAAATCCTACTGGTAATCATCGACGAGCCATTCTCGAAGTGCGTTACTTCCCGCAGCCCGGAGCCATCTCTGTTAACGATGTAGAGGTTCTCCCGCAACGAGTTGGAAGCGGTGCTGGTGAAGCCAATGAAGGCGAGTTGCAATCCGTCCGGCGACCAGGCGGGCGCGAACTCGCGATTAATGGTGTGTGTGCTGGTGTGGCTCTGCGCCTTCGTCATCACCTTCTTCGGGTTGCCGCCGTTGGTGTCCATCAGGTAAAGACGGCCCGTGAGGTACAGATCATCCTCCGGTTGATATTCAGGATCTTGGTGCTCGCCTACAAAGGCGATCTGCGTGTTGTCTGGCGACCATGCCGGTGAATTTGCGTTAAAAAAATTATTGAGTGGAACCGTACCCGTTCCGTCGCTGTTCATTTTGTAAATGGAACTCGTTTCGAGTTTGGGAAAGGTGAAAACGATCTGCGTGCCGTCGGGCGAGAACTTAGGCGCGACGCCTGAACCGAGCGACACGATCCCTGTGCCATTACTGTTGATGAGAGTGACATTGCCGCCGAGGTCGAAGGCGATTTGATCGTTGACAGGAGCCTGCGCGCCGGCGTGCCATCCGGGCAGAGCAGATAACGCAGTGCACGTTATGCCAATCACAATAGTCAGGAAAAGCACCAGCTGACGTTTGCCAAAGCTGGTCGATTTAGTGAAAGAATGCTGCATACTTGTATTCATGATTAACCTCTCGTTCTGTTTTTCTCCGGCCTGTCGCTGACGCGGCTATTGCCGCCGAGCCGGCCATTCACTCTGGTAATGCGCAAGCCAGGTGAGACTGGTGCCAAACTTTGGAGAAATTTTTTTAGCCGGTCCGGAAGAAGAACAGAAAGAACAAGTCAGGAAGAGGGGCTTGCCCCCGCTTTCGCGATTTTCATGAGCGGGGGCAAGCCCCTCTTCCTGACTTGTTCTTTCCTGGTGGTGAAAATGAAATAAAGGTTGAGGTCGCGATCTATTGCGGCAAGCCCCTCTTCCTGACTTGTTCTTTCCTGGTGGTGAAAATGGAATGAAGGTTGAGGTCGCGATCTATTGCGGCAAGCCGACGCGACGCATGAGGTCAGTGAAGCGAGGGTCGGAGCGCAGCGGGTCGTACCACGGGTCCACTTTTATTAACGCCAGCCCGTCAGCCCGCTCGTTGTAGGCCTTCTCCAGCCACTCAAAAGCTTTATCCTTCTCCCCGAGCTGTGCGTAGAGAATCGCGATAGCTTCCAAACGCGCCGGATTTTCGCGGCCTTCGCGAGTCTTGAGTATGAATCGCAGATAACCCTGCCACCCCGATTTGGCAAAGGTGTCTTTTGCCGCTTCAATTACCGCCGGCGGCACACCCTCCACGGCCATCTGCCTGGAGTTCACCGCCACCGCTTCCTCATACATACCCTTGTGAGCGAAGGCCTGGGCCAGAAAGCCGTTGGCGTCCGTGAAGTTCGGGTCCAGTTCCAACGTCTTCTGCAACTGGGGTATCGCCTCGTCATACCGGCGGGCCAGGTTAAGGCCCATCCCTAGAACCAGGTTTGTGATGAGCGAGAGTGGGTCTAGCTCCAGCGCGCGACGCACCTCGGCCAGCCCCTCGTCAAAGCGACCCTGGTTGATGAGCAGTTCGCCGTACCACTGGTGCGCCGTAGGGTAATTCGGGTTCAGTTCGATGGCGCGTTTGAAGTGCCGCTCCGCCCCAGCCCAGTCGAAGTCGAACTTCCTGAAGACGACGGCCAGCGAGGTGTGAGCTTCCGCCAACTCATAGTCGAGAGCTACTGCTTTCAAAGCCGCGTCTTTGGCCCGAGGCATCATCTCGTGCCGCGACACCCTCCTGTCGAAGTTGGGAAGCACGGCATAAGCGTCGGCGAGGCCCGTGTAAGCCAGCGCGTAGTTCGGGTCGAGCGCGGTGGCCTGGCTGAAGTATTCAATAGCCTTCTTCAGACCTTCAGGTGAACGCTTGTTCCAGTGGTAACGCCCTTTGAGGTATAGCTGGTAGGCCTCGGATTTTTCAGTGTAGTGCCTGTCCACCCGGGCTTGCTCAGCGCCCGACACCTTTAACCGCAGATGGTCAGTGATGTCACGCGCGATCTCCCGCTGCACCGCCTGGAGGTCCGTGACCTTGCGCTCATAGCGCTCGCCCCAGATTTGTTTGTTGTCACGTACATCGATCAGCTCGACACTGACGCTTAGGTTGTCATCGCGCTGCAACATCCGCCCGGTGAGCACAGTGCGAACGCCCAATTCCCTGCCTACCGTCACCGCGTCCGCCACTCTACCCTTGTAACGGAAGACGGAACTACGAGCTATGACGTGCAGGCTTTGGATTTGTGACAGGCTGTTGATAATGCTCTCGGTCAGACCTTCGGAGAGATATTCCGTGTTGGGATCGCCGCTCTGGTTATCGAACGGCAGCACGGCGACGGAATCGGGGACGCTCACGGAGTTCCGCCCTCGAAGGTAATAGCCGAAGCCGAGGGCCGCGGCGATGATCAGCAGCGCGATGACTCCCGCGAGCCTGCGGCGGCTGAGGCGCCCGCTGACTTTAACTTCACTCGTAGTATCCGGATGACTGCGGGTACTTCGTACGGTGGTGACTCCGGCGGTAGCGCCACGCCCAAATTCGGGCGTGATTGAGCCGTGCTGATCTGTCTCGCGTTCGTGCTGCTTGCTGAGCCTGCGGAGATCGATCAGCATATCCTTCATGTTCTGATAACGATCCTCACGCCTGCTCTCGAGCGCCTTCATCACGATCCGGTTCAGCTCATCCGGTATCGCGGACGCATACTGCTTCAGAGGTGGCGCTTCCTTCTGGATGATTAAAGAGAGGATCTGCATCGGCGTAGCCCCCTCAAAGCCGAACGGCACGCGCCCCGCCACCATTTCATAAATGACAACTCCCAGACTCCAGACGTCTGTGCGGGCGTCGATGTCGGGGAGCCCACCCGCCTGCTCCGGCGACATGTATGACGCCGTGCCCATCACCATGCCCGGAGCGGTGTCGGCGAGAGCGAGTGTCAGACCTTCCGTGTCTGCCACCGGTGTACGCTCCGCAAGTTTCGCCAACCCGAAGTCGAGCACCTTCACGTATCCATCCGCGCGCAGCATTATGTTCTCGGGCTTGATGTCGCGGTGGATGACGCCCGCCTGGTGCGCCGCCGCCAGGGCGGAGGCTGACTGCACCGCCACGTCGAGCACTGCATCGATCGGCATGCTCCCGTCGCTGATGCGCTGGCGCAAGGTGACACCCTCAATGAACTCGGTGGCAATGTAGTGCGCCGAATCTGTCTGCCCTATTTCGTGGACGGTGATGATGTTTGGGTGGTTCAGCGCGGAGGCCGCGCGCGCTTCCTGCACGAACCGGCTGACACGGTTGGGGTCGCTCGTGAAGTCCAGCCGCAGGAATTTCAGCGCGACCTTGCGGCCCAACTTCGTGTCATAGGCCGCATACACCTCGCCCATTCCGCCTTCACCGACTTGAGAGACGATCTCGTAATGACTGAAGCGCTGGCCAGCGGAGAGCTTGTGTGGTGCGGTTGATAAGTTTTCAGCGGCGGGCGTGTCCATGAAGCTGGGCGCCTTTTCGTAAGAGGAAAGCAGCGATTCGACTTCCTGCTTAACGCCCTCGTCATCAGCTCCCTCGCGCCGAATGAAGGCGGCCCGCTGCGCCGGCTCAAGCTCCAACGCCGCCTCGAACAGTTCTTTCACTCTCTGCCAACGCTCAGGAGTCACGCTGCTCACTCTCGACTAAGCTCGCGGTGCAGCCACGCTTTCGCCACGCTCCAGTCTCTCTTTACTGTGCGCGGGGATACGCCCAACGCCTCGGCGCTCTCGTCGACGCTCAGGCCACTGAAGAAGCGCAGCTCAACGACGCGCGCCTGCTGCGCGTCGATGGCAGCGAGGCGTTCGAGCGCCTCGTCCACGGCGATCAAGTCGACGCCATCCGCCCTGTCGGTCACAGCTAAGCCCTCGTCGAGCGTCAGCCTGACGCCTGCCCCGCCGCGCTTGGACGCCGCTTTCTTCCGCGCGTGCTCGACGAGGATGCGGCGCATCAGCGTCGCGGCGATAGCGAAGAAGTGTGTGCGGTTCTGCCAGGGCAAATCCTGCGCGCCGGCCAGCCGGAGGTAGGCCTCGTGGACGAGAGCAGTGGTTTGCAGCGTGTGGCCGGGGCGCTCGCGACGCAGGTAGCGCGCAGCGAGGGCGCGTAGTTCTTCGTAGATAACGGGGATCAGCTTTTCTAAGGCCTCGCTGCTGCCGCTGTTCCACTCCCGAAGTAATTGCGTCACATTAGACGAGGTCTGACTCATCGGCGGTCTTTGGCGGGGGGAGTAATTCTACGTTCGAGCGAAGGATATTCGAGGCGAGATTTGAGGTCAATTGAGGTCACTGTAAATCTTGCGGCCTCAGCAGCGTCTTGATCGTGTGGAACCCTTAGCTTGATCCGCCGGGCTTGTTCAGAGCCTGCTTTGGCACACGCTGGTTTATTGTCGAGATGATGGCTTCCGGGTTTTGATAAAAACCGGGGATTACACGAATTTTCCTGGTAGGAGTTCGGACGTCAATAACTAGTCCTGCACCAAAACTGAAAACTGATACGTCAGTTACGTCCTGCCAGCGAACGTAGGTAGCGTTAAAAAAACCACGCCTCCAAATTCCCTCGGTAGAAAGTTCAGGAAGCATGTGGAACACTGCATACAGACAGAGCGCCAATCCAGTTCCAATTACTATCAAGTGAATAAGCACTATCTCTCGCCGGCTAAGCGACGCAGACTCACGCCAGGTGATCGCCAGAAACATCACCTCGAGCAATACTGCAAATCCGCACGCGAGATAAAAAGGCCACCACTTACGTTTCAGCGGAATCCTCCATTCAATCAGTCTTCGTGATCCAATACGTCAGCAACCGCAAACGCCGGTTGGACCATTACTCAGAAAAGAGCCTCCCGTGGTTCTAAGGATGTTTCCTGGAGCGGCGTTCGCGCTGACTCGTTCAAGGTCATTAGAACCCTCGATAACAGCTCGCCCTATATTAGGATCGAGTTCGGGTGCAAAATCTGCTCCGGTCCACACTTTTTTAGGCGGGTTCATTTTTCCTCCAACCAAACCGCCTGCTGCACCTGTTGCAGCGCTCATTAGCAGGCCCTTCCCTGATAAGCAGGTTCGACCGGCGAGCACTTGCGCGCCGTATTGGCCAATATTAGATCCTGCACCAAGGAGCATTGTACCGGCCCGTGTGTATCCCAGAGGTGTTGTCATCAGAGCTCCATTGATCGCGCCGCTACCAGCGCCGATCGCAACGTCAGCCCAATATCCCCCACTATCGATCCCATGAAAAAAGCCTCGGCCACACATCCAATTGGATAACCCAGTCCCAACTACTACTCCCAGGCCGCCGGCGAGCGCGCCAACACCGGCGCTGACAAGCACAAAAACCGGAATCTTGCCCGAAGGATCCGTGAAATTTATTGGATCATTGTTTACATAAGCGTACGGGTTCGGGCCTGTACTGATGCCCATCGGATCTTCACTGATAAAACGTTGAAGATTCGGGCTGTAGTAACGGGCACGATAAAAGTACAAGTCCGTTTGGTCATTCTCTCTGTTTGTAAACTGCGACGGATTTCGATTGCTAGTGCCAGTGGTCGTGGTTTTTCCAAATGGATCGTAAGCATACTCGGTCAGCGTTGCTCCCGCAGAGTCCGTCAAGCTCAGTGTCGAACCCAATCCATCGGTCAGGAAATGGCTGGAGCCAAGTTCATCCGAACGGGAAAACACCTCGTCGGTTCTGCCTGTCAGCAGGTTCGCAATTGCCGTCGAACCCGAAAGTTCTTGCACCACGTTTCGACCGGCGTAAAGATACCCGGTGGTATTGCCATTTATCGTCTTGCTGATGCGCCGGCCCAGCGCGTCATATCCAAAACTCGCATTTACGTTTCCCGTGATGCCAACCAATTGGTTCCTGGCGTTCCACGTATAACTGTTTGCTCCATCAGTCAGGAGATTACCATTCGCATCGTAGGTCAAAGACTGACCGCCGAAGCTTGTTTGCTGGTTGGCCGCATTATGTGTCACTCCTGAGACAACCGCAGGAGAGGTGGTGCGAGCGAGGCTGCCACCCATGCTGGTACGCCTGCCCACGTTGTCGTAACCATACGTCAGGTTTCCTAAATTGGTTGAGCCTTGCGTGTATGTGAGTCCTGTGATTTGAGACGCGGCGTCATATGAGTAGGCCATCACCACACCATTGGGAAGGGTCACACTGGTTCTGCGGTTCGCGTTGTCGTACGCGAAAGCCACTGTCGACGTATCCTGCACGATTGAAGTAATTCGATCCGCGTTATCGTACGAATAACTGATCGTCGACTGTCCTGGAACCGACATCGAGGTTTTGCGGTCTGCAGCATCGAATGTCTGCGTGACTGTGCCGGACGGAGTTGTTTCCGACATCGTCCGGGTTAAATCGTTATAGCTCCGAGTAATGACACCCGACTGAGAGTCAGTTGCCTGCGTCAGACGATTCGCATCATCAAATGTATAGTTGATAGTACTTTCGTAGGTTGTGTTTGGTGCACTGCCGGCCGCACCGAAGCCGATGAATGTTGTGCGTTGCATGCTGTCATAGCTAAGGACCGTGACCTTACCGCGGCGGTCAGTTGCCTTGATGAGATTTCCCATCAGGTCGTACTCATAGCTCGAAGTACTGGTAGCGCCTTGCAGGGGATCGGTTCGCGTGATGACCCGATCCATATTGTTGTAGGTGAAGCTGGTCGTGCCGCTTCGCGCGTCGGTAGTGCTTAGCAGGTTGCCATTCGGATCGTAGGAAAGGGACGTTACACCGCCCGCGGCGTCTGTGACGCTGGTGATCTGGTTAAGGGCGTCGTACTGGTAGCGCGTCGTCTGGCCAAGAGTATCGGTTACACTTGTGACGCGTCCGCCCCCGTCGATAGTGCGGTTAACACCACGGCCCAACGGATCTCTGAATTCCACAAGATCACCGAAGGAATAAGCGAACTGATACTTATTCCCCAGCGCGTCTGTCGCCGAGATTGGTTGTCCGGACTTGTTGAAGGCGATATTCGTTTGATGGCCCAGAGGGTCTGTTATTCTGGTCAGGTTGCCAAATCGATCGTATGTCAGGGTGGTGGTATGACTCAGCGTATCTGTGAAACTGGTTAGCTGATTGAACACCGGGTCATACGTGTAGCTTACCGTGGCTGCCGCAGATGTTCCCGCCATGCTGGTAGCGCTGGTAATACTGCCCGCGGCATTTCGCTGGAACGTTGTGACATGTCCCAGGGTATTTGTAATGCTCAGCAGGTGATTACTCGTAGCATCACGCTGATAGGTGACACTTTGTTCCTCTGGCTTACCGAGCGCGCGTGTATCCGTCAGGCTGTAACCGTTGGCACTGAAAGTGACTCTTCTAATATCGCCGCGAGGATCGGTCACATCAGTTTGCACGACTTTGCCGTTGCTATCCAACGTATACGCAAATAGATAAATTGCCCCATCGGCAAGTGTTTGCTTGCTGACTCTTCCCGCTGCGTTGTACTCATTTGTCAGGTAGACGATTCCGCGAGCATCCTTAATCGTAAGCATCCGGTGCGAAGAATCATAAGTGTACTCAGTGACTCCTCCTGCCGGATCGGTAACCTTCCATAATCTGCCGCTGGCGTCATACTGGTAGCCTACAATTCGGCCGATGTTGTCCTTCGCCTGTGTAATTCGCTTTGAGGAGTCGCTGTAGCTGAATTCAATCCAGCGACCATTTGGTGAGATGATCTTCGTCATCCGGAAATCATTGTCACGCAGGATGATCAGTTTGTGACCATATCGATCCTGAATAACTGACAGGCCCGTAATCGACGCTTGTGGGCCGAACATGTTTCCCCACAGCACCTTGATACCAAACTGGTAGATAGTTCCATCTGTCAGTTTCACTTCCCAGGCGCCATTTGGTCCAACGCCACTGATCATTCTCATGGTGGCCTTATAGAACCGTGAGGGCGTCTTTGTGTGCTCGAAGAGCGCCGGATCGCTGTTAGGTACTCGGTCAAACATGATACGCCCCCCATCAGCCAACATAACCGAGCCGTGGGTGTGCGTATTGCCATAGATATACATGTCGTATGGAGTTCCCGATCCTTTGCCGAATGAACGATCAACGGAGTCGTTCTGACGATAAGTGCGGGAAAGCGAGAGCGGCATTACATCCGGGAGAGCGAGATCGACCTTTGTATCGACGAACAAGCCCGTACCGAGATCGACCGGGTCTCCGTCTTCAGCGCCGCAGCAGGCGGCTGGTCCATCGCCGATATCGCCCTTATCCATTAACGAAATGCACTGCATGCTTTGTAGTTCAACCCCCTGATCGGGCAACACCTGCGTGCCGTCCGGAGTGACAGTGCCCTGGCCAAACATATACCAGCCGGCTCCGTCTGCTTCGTAGTTCCAGAAGTTGACGCGTGTCCCGGCTGGAAGTTGTCCGTAGTTAGGAAAAACAAAGCGCATCCCCGGCCGCTTCTCGCCATTGAGTCCTTCAACTTTGGCACCATGCAGTTGCAGCGTGAACAACAATCCATCCTCAACGCCCGGTGGCAACGGAAATGGCGGGCGGTCAAACGGGATCGGAGTGATGGCCATGGATTCAAGTTCCCGCTTCATCATTCCGTGCATGTGGTGTTTGCCAACGGGCAGCCGTAACACGGCGCTCGAAGGAAGTCGCACTTCCATTCCCGGAATGCGCGGCGTAGTCACTTTCGTCTCACTTCTGGTCGGTACAGACAATCGGACTGCATTCTGTTCGTCGAGTACCGGCAGCCAGATCGTGTAAGACAAGACTGTAGTTTTATCTGCTGTTATATCAACGAGGACATCGAAGGTGCCGAAAGTCTTTCCTGGTCGACTTGCCGTGTGGCCCTGGATTGTCAAAACCTTCTTTCCAGGTTCGAGTGACCGGAGTAAAAAGCGGCCGGTAGAGTCGGTGGCTGCGGTTTTCTCAGCGATCTGCAACGTGACGTTAGCGAGTGGAGTCCCGCTGAGAGTAAGAACCTGACCTGACAACGCGGTTTCGCCAACGGGCGCTTCTAACGGCGGGAGAGAGCGAGCCGGGCTATCAGAACGACCGCTGCGCCAGTTTTCACGGAGATTGCGCAGGTCCGGGATCCACGAATCGGGATCGATGGATTCTGGTCCTGCTCCGCAGTTTGCTTCGCCCGGCGGACATTGTTTTGTCTTGAACGTGATCGCGACAAATGGAAGTGTTTGACCACTCTTATCGGTAGCTTCTTTGACAGTCAGGTGGTATTCGCTGTTGGCCCGCAAAGATACAAGTGGTGTGATGAAGGCGAGCGTACCGCTTTCTGCGGGAACAACTCTTATATCGTCATTACCATGTGGTCCCTGAAGCGCAACACTCGACCTGTTGATCGTTTTCACCGACAAAGGCTTGGAGAAACGCAAAACGATCTGCGGGCTCTGTTCGACCTCGAGGTCTCCGTTGCCTGGTGCTGAAAACTCGAGTTGTGGCGAAGTGTTGTTGTCACGACCGGTGCGTTTGGGTGTGGCTGTAAGACTCTTCGATCCCGGTTCGTAAATCTCATCCTCTTGCCGTGGTTCTCCGTTGGCGTCAGTTCCTCCTGAGAGAGTCACAGTGCCGTCAGCCTCGAGGACGGCAGTGTGGTTCTGCCGGTCCGCCTGCAATTTTGCACTCAAGACAGTGGTCCTGTTTCTCTGTGTGTCATACAACTCAACCTTATTGGTTAACTTTCCTTTGGCATCCGTTCCTCCCGCGACCAGCAACTGGCCATCGGTAAGGAGAGTTGCCGTGTGGTTTGCCCGCGGACTGAGACCGGTTTCCGCGCGCGGTTCAAATCTCTGAGTCTCAGGATTAAAGACTTCAGCAGTACTGACGTATTCCCCGCGACCGCCAACACCTCCGAAGATCAACACCATGCCATCCGGAAGCATCGTCGCAGAGTGACCCATGCGCGGATGCTGTAATTTGCTCGCGAGAGTTATGGACTCACCACTTTGCAAGTCAACAATGGTGGCTGTGGCCAGGTCACCTTCACCTCCGACTGTTAGCCAGCGACCATCAGGCAGGAGAGTAACCGACTGTCCGGGAACAACCGTGACACCGTCCTGCGTGACGCGCGCCTTCGATGCCTCTTTCTTTCGAGCCGGGTATCTGCCTGGGAATGACGGTCTTCTATTTTCCATCCGCTCAGTTGCGGTTGGCTTTCGGTCGCGCGCAAAACCCAGCGGCACTAATGGTCCAAGCGCCAGCAATAAACTCAGACCAAGACGTAGACTAACGGTGAAGTGCTTGTTCATACGTATCTCCGAATCGAGATGAGCTAGTCCATTTCGTTTATTCGCAAATCAGCAATTGCAATCGGCAATGATCAACGTTCAGCTGAACCTTAATCGGATTTCCTGATGCGACGTCCTGACTCGGTGATGTAAGTAACCTCAGACGACGAGCCAAACACTGCCGCGACTTCAAAGCTACGCACCCGTTCACCATCGATGAACATTGGTCTGGCTTTCGCAAGCGTCAAGTCACAAACTGCAGTAGCCGTGATTACACTCATGCCTGACGGCAAAGTGATACTGGCACTCGCTGTCGATGCAGCCTCAGTACCGGCCAGGCCGGTGCTCGAAACCGTGGTGCGTGCGCCGTGCGATGGAATGAGAGTTACCTGGATTACTGTTCCCAGAGGAATGTTCGCGCCTTCGAGCGCGACTGTTACCGGATTGGCCTGCGATGACGGCACGATTACATCAGGAACACCCTGGAAAGATCCGAGCGGTGTGGTTGGCGCCGTGATTCCCGCTACCGAGGCAACGCGCAATTGCGGAACTGTTGTTAACGCAACCGGGTTGGGTGTCGCATAACTAAGATTCTGCGGATTTCCGCTAGCTGTGAAGGTAGTGTAGTCGTAAGCTTCAATACGTACGTAGCCCAGGCCTCCTGAGCCCCCGCAACCACCGGACCAGCACTGGCCGCCAGTTCCACCATTCACATTGAGTGTAGCTGGTCCGGAGATTGTGTTGGCGATCAGCCGGATGGCGCCACCTGAGCCCGCTCCTCCTCCTCCGAAGTTCGCGCCGGAAGCTGCTGCTGATCCTCCATTACCACCTTGAGCATTGATCGCCGCACTACCTGAGAAGGTGATCGTTCCGGAACTCGCTAACAGAATTGCTCCGCCGCCACCACCGCCCGAGGCGCCTCGTGCTGTTGTTGAAGCGCCACCGCCGCCGCCACCTGATCCGCCAATTAATGGTAGAAGCGAGTTGGTACTGTATTTTGGTCCACCCAATCCAAAACTTCCGGCTTCACCACCTCCATTAGTCCCAGCAACATTGTAGCCGGCACCACCACCACCTGAGCCGCTGGTAGTGCTAGTGCCCTTCTTACCCGGTGTACCACTACCGGGTCCTTGTCCGGCGTTCCCGGAGTAGGTTGGAATTCCCTGTCCGCCCGCGCCGCCATCGAATCCTCCCGGACCACCAATCCCTCCAGCCCCACTCGTCGCACCGCCCGCCCCACTAACCACCAACGTGCCGGCAATCGTTACGTTGCCACTGGCAAGAATGGTGACCGGTGTGTTGGTTGCATTGCGCGTATAAGTGATCGTTACACCGGCCGGAATGTTGATGGTGGTGTAATGGAAGACACCACCAGCCGGAACCTGGATACTCTGGCTACTCGCCGGTGCAAACGCTCCATCGGCGCCAGTCGAGCCGCTACTGAAATTGTTCTGTGCGTGGCTCGAGACGAAGAGACCGGTCAATAACAACGAGGCGACTAAAGTTGTGAACCGCAGTATACCTATCCGGTAATGCTGTATGGGACTGTGGTTTGATTTTGGGAACATCGCTTCCTCCAGAAGTCTTAACTATTCAAGTTTGTGAGCATCATCGTGATTGCAGTTCGGATTTCATTGGATCTCTATTGCACGATCTCGAGCACGTTCGCACCGGTACTAACGGTCAGCGAATTACCAGCCCCAGTGGTTACCACTACAACGCGCTGTCCGAGCGCCGCACTTCCAGAGACGGTGATCGTCGCAGTTAGCGAGTTGCCACTTGGATCCACACTTATGTTTGAAGCTGAAACGTTTGAGTCAACGGCGCCTGCAGTCGTAAGAAAAGATATTCCGGTAGTACCGTCGAAATTGGCGCCAGAAATAGTTATGGTGAAATTCGTACTCTGTGAAGCAGCAGTTGGCGTAAGCGACTGCACTACTGGTCCAGTTGTAAGAGAAAGACTGGCACTGTGCGGCGCCCCGGAAGCCGCCGCATCGTTTCTGCGAACGGAGAGCGCCGCTGCTACGGGCGCACCGGAGTCAGTTGCCGATAGACGCCTCACGGACAGCTGAGCAAAAGCAGCAACCGAATCAGTTGCTCTACGCATAACGGATAGCGACGTAGCGGAAGCAATGCTGCTTGGCGACGGACGCAATACTGACAGAGCTCCTGCGACTGGTACTTTGGCAAAATTCGGATCGAGCACAATTACCTGTGCCTGGCCGAACACTGCTGGATTAGCGACGCTCGTGGCACGAATAACGAATAGTGCATTTGATTGATTCGGAGAGGTGTAAAAACCGGTCGAGGTGATTGTTCCTACGAAACTGTTTCCCCCGTTCACACCATTAACGCTCCACTGCACACTTTGATCGCCAGTGAGACCAGTGATGCTGGCCAGAAATTGCAAAGCGTCGCCAGGTAAGATCGAGATGGCAGAGGGTGCAACCGAAATGTTCGGCCCGCTACTCGCCGGAAGAACTATGAACGGTGCAGAGACAGTGCCCTGCGATGTGGTAACGGCGACCTGAATCTGTCCAGTAACACCCACTGAGGGCACTGTCACAATCAGCCGGGTGCTGGTAGCGGACATAACCGAAGTCGATACGTTGTTGAATTTCACCTCATTTTCGCTGGGAGTTGGGCTGAATCCAGTTCCATAAATCGTCACTACCTGGCCGACACTGCCGCTGCCTGGTACGACACTTATAATTGCCAGTTGTGTAGCGGCCTGGCGGGAAATCGAAAGCAGATTGCCAACCGCGTCGTAGGTGTAGATGGTGGTTTCAGTTGGTCCAACGGTAGCGACAAGTCTGCCGAGTGGATCATAAAGATAAGAAACAGGTCCGCTTACGATGGCATCGAGTTTGAGATTTACAGTGGTGTTAACGCTATCGGTGACGTTAACCGGAGACTGGCTTTTGATACCAAAGCCTGTGGCAGATGCCTCAACCGTGTAGGTCCCGGCGGCAAGCGAAAGAGTGTAATCACCTGTTCCGTTAGTCGTAGTCGTTGCAACGATCGTCGTGCCTTGACGCGCTTTCACTGTGGCGCCGGAAATAGCAGTGACTCCGTCGATTTGCGTCACCTTACCGGAGACAGTTCCATCGAAGACGTTGGCCTTCACGGTTGTCACAGCGTGGCTCCCGATTAGAGACACCACGATGATAAGCAGTAGCTTTCGGTGTAACTCAGTCATTCGATGAGAACTCCGTTCTTGTTAGCTAACAGTGCTTCGCCTAATCACCAACCAGGTGGTGATACATAGAGACAGCGCTCTGCCAGCAGTCAGCAGCAGCTATCGAAGTAGTCGGGGTTTACTAATAGGGAGGAGTGTTAAGTGTTAAGCGTCGGTTGGGGCGACGCGTGGAAAGTCGACTGGCCCCTTGCTCGAAATGTAGGGCGCAATCTACTTTGATAATTATCGTTTGTCAACGACAATATTTGTCACTTTTGGTAGCAAGGAAATGTCCGCTTGCGGCGGTGATGGGAACACTCGAAAGCTCAGTGCATCCGAAAGCACTCGCGAACACCGTGAAGCACTTTGCTTTCGCGCGCTGCGCCGAGTCAAACCTGTACGGAATGGTTGACGCTCAGATCGGATTAGTTGAGAGCGAGTTGTTGGCCCAAACGTGAGGCCAGGAAACGAGAGCCTCAGCTAAACCTGGGGCTCTCCTCCTGATGAGGACGAGTGTTTGAGACGAGCCTTCTGCGCCTCTTCAATACTGCGAAACTTGAAAACCCCGCGCGGATAACGCTTTGGCGCAATCGCCCACCAGCGCGCGCAGTGTCGCAGGAAACGCTCAAAGGGCGGTTCAGTAGAGGACGGCACCGTCGCCTTATTCATCTCCTCAATCGATCGAAACTTCTGTACTCGCCTATCAGTCCTCATCTTTTAAATTGAAGCGCTCACGTATTCGAGCCCAGCGGGGCTTTGCTTCAAAAGTCAAAGTTTGTACTTGGAGGAGGTCAGTACCGTCCGCGGTAGCGGATGGGTGATGCGTTTATTCAAATCCAATGGAATTTTGCAAGCTAACAGGCCACCCATCCGCTACCGCGGACGGTACTGACCTCTTCCAAGCACCGGTGTCCTGACTTTTGAAGCAAAGTTACCCACTGACCCACTGACCCACTGACGCAATGACGCACTGACGCATTGACCCACCGGCCCACTGACCCACCGTCCTCAAATTTCCGTAACACGCGCATGATTTCGTCACGGTCCACTTCGATTAGATTAGCTTGTCACCAGCGCGGGAGCGCGTTGGCCTTTCTGATCCAAGAAATCACGCGATGCAAGCAACGCGAACTGCCCACCCTTCCTCCTTACTTGCAGCGCTTTAAGTCCCACGTAATCGTGACTTTCTTGTTCACCTTGGGATTGCCATCCACTGGCACTTCAAACGTTTGCGATCCGGAGAGCGTCTTCAGGTTTTTCGGATCAACTTGCCCCGCAATCCCGACAAACTGGCCGTCTCTCAAACGCACGCCCGGCTGCGTGGGGCAGACATCACGGTGGATCTGCTTGCTGCGCGTCTCGTCTCGCTTCTGAAACTCAGGGAATCCGCTGCCCATTACATAGTGGCGGCTGACGTCCGTGCCCGAAGCGTCCGCACACGGCGCGTC
>DASVGE010000306.1:0-85298 GCA_036379695.1 Pyrinomonadaceae bacterium
TCAGATGGCCGCATTCTTTATAGACGTCGTGGCTCCGAAGCAACTTTGGATGCGGATGTAACCTGGGCGCCACTCACACGCGAAGGAACGGATGTCGTCGAACTGATCAGCCCGATCGATGGAGTGAAGCGCGTGTATGGCATGGCGCACGTGAGAGACACCGGGCTGGTCGCAAGGATCGGAATTCCAAGTTCGACGTTGTATGAGCCCGCGCGCCAACGCTTGATTCGTTACGGCTTAACCGGGCTGATCGCGCTGTTGCTCGCCATGGGCGCCGCGCTCGTGATCGAGCGAAGTATCGTAAAGCCGGTGCGCCGCTTACGTGCCACTGCACAGCGTCTCGGTGGAGGCGACCTCGCCGCACGAGCACCGGGTTTGGGAGGTGGTGAGATCGGCGATCTCGGGACCGCATTTAATGCGATGGCCACGCAGATTGCTGAGCGCGAAGAACGGCTGACCGAGTTAGATCGATTGAAGTCAGAATTCGTCAGCAGTGTTTCACACGAATTGAAAACGCCTTTGACGACGATCAAGCTGCTGGCGCACTTGTTACAACGAAGTGGAATCACCGAGGAAGAAAAACTGGATTTCGCCAAGACCATCGCGGTCGAGTGTGATCGGCAAATCGAATTCGTCGGCAACCTGCTCGATCTGTCGCGCATTGAATCCGGCGCTTACAAACTTCGCAAAACTCGTGTGGACGTTCGTGAGTTGGTAAGTTCCTGCGTGGATCTTGAACGACACCGTGCGGAATCGCTCGGCCTCAGGCTGACAACCAACATCCCCGCAGCCTTGCCCGATGTTAGTGGTGACTTTGAAGCGTTGCGGAGAGTGATTCGAGGATTGATCGATAACGCGATTAAGTACACTCCGGAAGGTGGCCACATTGCCATCGCCGCGCGCGAAAGCAATCAGATGCTCGCAATCAGCGTCAGCGATACGGGTAAAGGAATTCCTGAAAACGATCTGCCGTTCATCTTTGATAAGTTTTACCGAGTCGATTCGGAGGCAACCACCGGATCGGGAGTCGGTCTGGGACTTTACTTAGCGCAACACATCGTCGCGCAGTTGGATGGCGAAATGACTGTCGAGAGTAAACAAGATGCGGGGACGACGTTTAGTGTAATCCTGCCGTTGTGGGTGGTCGCTACTGAAGAGAACGAGGAGGGGGCAGATGTCCAAACGCTTGTTAGTAGTTGACGATGAGCCAAACCTCCTGCGCGCGGTGGCTGCCTGCCTCAAAGCCGAGAATTACGAAGTGAGCACCGCGCGTAGCGGGCACGAGGCTTTAGTGCAGTTGGCTGAGTCAGTGCCCGACCTCATCATCAGCGACATCAGAATGCCCGGCATGGATGGCTACAAGCTGGCGCGCCAACTACGCGGTTCGCCAAGAACAGCGCTCGTGCCGATCGTGTTTCTCACGGCGAAGGACGAAACAGCGGATCGCATCGAGGGCTTTCGTGCCGGTATCGACGCTTACCTCACAAAGCCCTTCGAGCCTGACGAACTGATCGCAGTCGTAAACGGAATCCTCAGCCGCGTGGAACGAACCCACTCTCAAATCGCACGCCTGGTCAGCTCCGGCAATGTAGAGGCGCCGCCAGTAACTTTTCAGGATGAAGCGTTGACGGAAGCTGAGAATCGTGTCGCGCTCGCTGTTTCGCGCGGTTTGAGTAACAAGGAAATAGCGGCCGAACTCGAGATCAGTGTGCGAACAGTCGAAAACCACATCAGTCACATTCTCGACAAAAAAGGCTTTAGCAATCGCGTCGAAATTGCGCGTTACGTTTTCGAACAGCCGACATCTCGCCCGAGTAGGTGATTTCACTCACAACAGAACATAGCTAATAAAGTTATTCTTACCTCGGCGTCCAAAAATTCGTTCCAGAATTACAGAACTGCGCGAGGCATGACCAAACAGTATCTTTCCGAAGGTCTCAAGACATTTATCAGAGAAAAGATCCAAACGGTTCTTAGATTAGAGGTTCTTCTGTTATTGCATCATCAGCAATCCAGATCATTTACCGTGGCAGAGGTTGCAAATGAATTGAATCTCGAAAAGGACGCCGCGAAAGATCAGTTGACCGCGCTTGAAGGAGTCGGAGTTGTAGCTCGATCGAATTCGAAATACAAGTACCATCCTTTAAACGCAGCACTACAGTCGATGGTCGAGCAACTTGCAGCAGGTTATTCGACGCAGCGCGTTCCGATATTGAGTGCGATTCTCACCAAACAGCCCGACAGGACCCGTCGCTTCGCCGAAGCATTCAGGATCATCAGGAGAAACGATTGAATTAGCAATCAAGTGAACATGCCGGCATGATCTAAATTCGCACCGGCTGAGAGTTGTGCTGGAGAGTTCCGTCACTGCTTAGCGACGGTGATGCGAAGAAATGCTTCTTCGAGAGTTTCCTGAGTCGGACTCAATTCATAAACTCGGATTCCATGACCCACCAGCAAAGCGTTCACGTCACTTATGTTGTCAGGTTGAGCATCTACGTGGAGATAGGCAGTGCCATTCCGGCTGACACTGATCGCGGGATCTTTTTCCAGTAGCTCAAAGGCCACCGCTGTTTTATCAACCTTCAGTTTGAACCTGGTCGTGGGCGCGACGAGCGTCGCCGGTTCGCCTTCATAGAGCAAACGTCCCTCGTTAATAATCCCGACTCGATTGCACAGTTGTTCGACCTCCACCAGCAGATGGCTCGACAGCAATACCGTCAGTTTTAGTTCATCTCGTAGTCGTCGAATCAGTTGTCGAGTCTGTTGTATTCCCTGTGGATCGAGACCGTTTGTCGGCTCGTCGAGAATGATCAGTTGCGGTGCGGGCAACAGTGCCTGCGCGATCCCCAACCGTTGACGCATGCCGTAGGAGAACACCTTCACCGGATCGTGAGCGCGCTCTTTCAATCCCACGATGTCGAGCACTTCGTCGACACGTTTCGAGAGGGCGCCGCCGGACAAAGATGCCAGCAGTTGCAAATTCCGGCGTGCGGAGAAGTTTTCGTAGAAGGCGGGTGTCTCGATGATCGCGCCGATTCTCGAGCGCGCTTGCAAGTAGTCCCAACGTAAACCGTGATTCGGAAACTCAACTTTACCGGCCGTGGGTCGTATCAAACCGAGGAGCATTCTTAGTGTGGTTGACTTCCCTGCTCCGTTCGGACCGAGAAAGCCATAAATATCTCCTCGCTCGACATGCAACGACAGGTTGTCAACGGCGATGCGTCGACCGAAGCGTTTAGTCAGACCTTGCGTTTGCAGTATTACGTCAGCCATTTATTTCACTCGATCGACTTCTACAACGAGCGGCCAGTGGTCCATACGGCCAACTGCAGCATCACGCAGAACTTCGGCGCGGTTGGCACGCTTCAACCATGTTGGGCCAAAAATGTAATCGATGCGCCGATCGTTGATCGCCGTATCGCCGGCTTCGCGTCCGAGGTCGAGAAAGCTGCGCAGGATATGGCTGTAGGATTCACTGTCGTGCTTTAGGTTGTCGGTGTAGAGATTCGTTTCGTTAGCCGCCTTCAGTTCAAAGTTAAAGTCGCCGGCGACGAAGACCTGTGTAGAGTTCGGCATGTTAGCCTGTGCCCAATCGATCAGACCTTCTGTGTAACGACGACGGCGGGCAGCATTGAAGGCGTCGGCGTGGGCGCTGAGAAGAATGACTTGCGGCTGGTCGGCATGTGGCCTGAATGTAGCCGCCAGTGCGTAATTCGCACCTAATGCCACGGGGGTGAAAGTCGCTTTCGTATCTTTGACCAGAACAGCCTCGAAGCGATCACTCTGTCCTTCCTGCGCTACTTCGCCACGATAGCGGCCTTTTAAGTGTCCCAACAGAACGTTCAGTTGTTGCTTCCCGGTCAACTCTTGCAAAGCAACTGCGTCCGGATCCGCTTTCAGAATTACTTCGGCAATGGCCGGCATGTCCTTTGTGTGTGCGCGTGTGTCATCTTCGAGTTCGGCGTAACCGATATTCCACGTTAGCAGGCGCAGTGAACGTTGCGATTGCGTGGAGATCTTCGTGTCTTCGGAATCGGGCAGCTGTGCAAAGTGAACAGCACCCGCAACCATCAGACAAAACACAAGCGCGAGGACTACTTTCACCCACATCTCAGGAAAGAATGTCCTTTCGCTCGAAGATCACGACGGTTGCGAGTAATAACCCCGCCGTGTATGCGCCGCATATGAATGCGTAATGCCAGAAACTCTGCCAGGGGATCTCAGGCTTGAACACGTCGCGCCAGAAGTCCATATCGGTAGTGAAGAAATATGGCCGCAGATGCTCGAAGAACTCCACGCGTCCGACAATGTAGAGTGTGAGATAGGCAGCAATGGTAATAACGATGGCCTGCACCGGCGAGTCGAAGATCGCGGAACATAGCAGCGCAAGTGCGGCGATAACCAGAAGCGCCCAGGTGCCCGACACCGCTGCGTAAACAAACCGCATCAGCGCTTCGTCGCGCATGATTTTCCCCGGCGCGTCCACCAGGTTGAGTGGGCCGGGGTAAAGCTCAAGGTTGCCCCAACCAACGAAGATCAATCCCGCCAGGAGGTTCAGTCCGATAAAGAAACTCAACAACAGCCCCGCATGTAATGCCGTCACGAAGAACTTCGACATCACGAGAGAAGCGCGAGAGATCGGACGAGTGCAGATCATTCGCAGCGTACCGGCGCGCGCTTCGCCTGCGATCTGCACTCCAGCGCTCATGGCAACAAAGATTGGAAGAAGCAACGTGAAGGAAAATAGAACTGAATAGAGCGCAAACGTCAGCCCGTTGAAGTATTGCTTCGATTCGTAGGTATAACGGAACTGTTTGACGGCCTCACCGCCCGATTTACGAGCGGCGTACGTGTAGAACCCCCATAGCATCAGGACAACAAAACCAATCAACACCACGAACGACAGGTAGAAGTTTCTTGAGCGAAACAGCTTTTCCAATTCCAGCTTGAGCAGTGTCAGCATGCCGATAGCCTATAAACCCCTCCTCCCCACGGCAACCGTGCTATCCACAGCACCTCCTTGGAGTGCGGTGCCTTGGCACCGCTTTGGCCAAAGCGGCGGCAAGCCGCCGCACTCCAAGGAGGCTTCTAGATTTTATCGATCTTTCATATGATCAGCCCTCACTATGCATAAGCTGCTATCCATAACACTCGTGACTTTGTTTTTCTGTGTTGCACAGGCGGTTGCAAACCCACAGAATCTCGCCCGCACTGTGACGATCTATCGCGATGTCTACGGTGTCCCGCACGTCTTTGGCCGGACCGACGCGAGCACGGTTTTCGGTTTTGCTTACGCGCAGGCGGAAGACAACTTCTGGCGCGTCGAGGAAAACTTCATACTCGCGCTTGGTCGAGCTTCCGAGTTGTATGGCGAGAAAACGCTGGATGAAGATCGACTCAACCACGCACTCGAGATCCCGAGGTTAGCGCGCGCGGAATACGCCCGGCTCGACGGACACATGCGTTCCCTGTGCGATGCCTTCGCCGCGGGCTTCAATTACTACCTTGAACGTCATCCGGAAGTTCGCCCGCGACTGCTGACAAAGATCGAACCTTGGTACACACTCGCTTTCATCCGTTACAACTACTACCAGAACGGCTTCGCGCGCGATCCAATACTGCGACGAACGCCACTGCAAACCGCTGCGATCGATAACGATCTAAAGCAACACACCGGTTCGAATGGTTGGGTCGTTGGCCCATCCAGAAGCGCAAGCGGTTACGCCATGCTTTTCATAAACCCTCACCTGCCCTTCTTCGGTCCGGGTCAGGTTTATGAAGGCCACGTTCATAGCGATGAAGGTTGGAACTTCACCGGTTACACGCGCTTCGGCTTTCCGCTGCCCTACGTGGGCCATAACGAAAACGGCGGCTGGGTGAGCACCGACAACGCCGCGGACCTGACCGACGTCTACTTCGAAACTTTCGACGATCCGGCTCGCCCACTCGCTTACAAGTACGGCAAGGAATATCGCCTGGCCACCGAGCGCGTCGAAGAGATTCGAGTTAAGACACCCAACGGTCTCGAGACGCGCAAGTTCACGATGCGCAAAACACATCACGGCCCGATCCTCGCAGCGCGCGACGGCAAGATGCTGGCGCTGCGGATGGCGAAGTTTGAGTCGGATGGCTGGTTGCGCGAGTGGTACGACATGACACGCGCGACATCGCTTGCGGCACTCAAACGAGCGATGACGCCGCTCAATATGCTGTTTGGTAACGTGATGTATGCCGACCGCCAGGGTAACACGTGGTATCTCTACAACGGCGCGGTGCCGAAGCGCGATCCGCGTTTCGACTGGACCAAACCAGTTGATGGCAGCGATCCGGCGACCGAGTGGCATGGTTATCACACCATCGACGAGTTGCCGCAACTCACCAACCCGAAAACCGGTTGGATGCAAAACTGCAATACGACTCCCTTTCTGCTGACGAGTGACGGCAATCCGGATCCGAAACAGTTTCCGAAATACATGGTCCAGGAAGGCGACAATCCTCGTGGCGCGATCTCGAGAGAGATTCTGGCGAGCAAAGCAAAGTTCACGTTTGATGAGTGGCGGCGGTTGGCGTTTGATACGCGTGTGATGAACGCCGGCAAGCGCTTGCCCGAGTTATTCGCGGCACTCAAACAGCAACTCTCAAAACGCGATGATCCACAGTTACGCGAAGTTTACGATGAGCTCGTACGCTGGAATCAACGCAGTGCAAACGACTCCATCGCAATGACTCTCTTCAGTCTCTGGCACGACCGCGTGTCGCGAAATGAAAAAGAAGACAAGCTGGCAGCGCTTAACGAAGTTATCAATACGCTTCAGCGTGACTTTGGCACGTGGAAAGTTGCGTGGGGTGAGATCTCCAGGCTGCAACGTATCGACGAAAGCAAGGGCGAAGAGTTTCAGGACTCCAAAACCAGTCTTGCTGTCAGCGGGGTGAATGGAAACGACGGCGCTGTCTTCACGCTCTACGCCGCGCCCATCCCTGGACAAAAACGTCGCTACGGCGTGGCCGGCGGAAGCTATGTCAGCGTCGTCGAGTTTGGACCAAAGGTCCGCGCCCTCTCGATCCACACCTTCGGAGCCAGCGCAGATCCGAAGAGTCGACACCACACAGACCAGGCCCTCCTCTACACCCGCGGCGACTTCAAACCAGCCTGGCTCACCCTCGACGACATCCGCGCCAATCTCGAATCCTCGTACCACCCCGGCGAAGAGACACGTTAACGCTGTTTCTTATCCGCGTTTATCTGTGGCCGATTTGTTGTAAAATCACCGGACCCCACTCCCCCGGTGCGTTGAACCCAGGTAAGGAATATGACGTCACAATCTCCCGGCAATACCCGTCCGCATGTCTACGATTGGATCGCAGGTGGCGGCGAGATGGGGAAACTGATCCGCGGTACCGACTGGTCTCGCACTCCGCTCGGATCCATAGAATTCTGGCCGCAAAGTCTGCGTAGTGCCGTCAGTATCCTGCTACCATCGAAAGCTCAGATCGTGATGTTCTGGGGACCGGATCTGATAACGCTTTATAACGATGCGTACCGGCCGGTCCTCGGGAAGAAACATCCGCACGCGCTCGGCCTGCCGGGGAGAGAGGTATGGAGTGAAGTTTGGGAGACAGGTTTGCGGGACCTGTTTGAAGGTGTACTCCAAACGGGCGAAGCATACTGGGCTCGCGATCGGCCGTTCTATTTAGAGCGGTACGGCTTTCCGGAAGAGACGTTCTTCGACATTTCGTACGATCCGATTCGTGATGAAACCGACTCTGTTGCCGGTCTGTTCTGCATCGTCAGCGAGACGACGGCACGCGTTGTCAGCGAGCGGCGCCTGCGAACCCTCGGCGATCTTTCCTTGTCTGCGGCAGCCGAAACCAGGTCGGTTGAAGATGCCTGCCGCACCGCCACGGAAATTCTTTCTGGTAATCAACACGATATTCCTTTTGCGCTCGTTTACTTGTTGGACGAATCCGGCAAACGCGTTCGGCTGATGGGGACATCGGGCCTTGAACCGGGCACTATGGCCGCGCCACTCAACGTCGAACTGACTGACTCGAAAGATTCGGATTGGCCGCTGTATTCGGTCATGCAATCAAACCGCGCAGTCGAGATCACTGACCTCACCCAACGTTTTGGCGAGTTGTCCGGCGGCGTTTGGCCTGAGGCGGTACATACAGCGAGGGTCATGCCGATTCCTGCGTCGGGCCAGGACCGCGCTACGGGATTTTTGGTCGCGGGCGTCTCGCCTCGACGTCCACTCGACGATCAGTACCGCGCCTTCTTCGATCTCCTGACAACTCAGATCTCGACGACGGTCGCGAATGCACGCGCGTACGAAGCAGAGCGCCGCCGCGCGGAAGCTCTCGCGGAACTCGATCGCGCCAAAACGACTTTCTTCTCCAATGTGAGCCATGAATTTCGCACGCCTCTGACATTGATGCTGGGACCAGTGGCGGACATGCTGGCCGAGACGGATTCCCTTCCTGCGTCGCAACGCGATCGCCTCGAGATCGCGCATCGGAATGGATTGCGTTTACAGAAACTCGTTAACACGCTGCTTGATTTCTCACGCATCGAGGCCGGACGCATCCAGGCCTCTTACGAACCGACAGATCTTTCGAGTCTCACGGCAGAGCTTGCGAGCAATTTCAGATCGGCTTGCGATAGAGCGGGGATCGATCTGGTCGTCGCTTGTCCTCCGTTGAGCGAACCTATCTACGTCGATCCGGACATGTGGGAGAAGATTGTTCTCAATCTGATCTCGAATGCGTTCAAGTTCACTTTGTCAGGACGGATCGAGGTGCGTCTGCGTGAGTCAGGCGAATACGTCGAACTTTCGGTTCACGATACTGGTGTCGGTATCCCGGCTGAGGAATTGTCAAAAGTATTTGAGCGTTTTCAGCGCGTCGAAGTCTCGCGCGGGCGAACGCAGGAGGGATCGGGCATCGGGCTGGCGTTAGTGCGCGAATTGGTCAAACTTCACGGAGGCTCAGTTCGTGTCGAAAGCGTTGTCGACGAAGGTAGTGTTTTCACAGTTACACTGCCAAAAGGTAATGCCCACTTACCTCAGGATCGCATCAACGCCGGGCGGACGCTTAGTTCTACCGCATCAGGCGCAGAAGCGTTCGTTAGTGAAGCGCTGCGCTGGCTGCCGGTCGCTCAGACACCGGTTGAACACGAGACTGAAAATCGAAAAGCCAATCGGCGTCTGATCGTGCTCGCGGATGACAATGCCGACATGCGCGACTACGTCTCGCGATTGTTGTCAGATCGTTATGAAGTCGTAGCTGTTGGAGATGGTCAGGCGGCGCTCGATGTAGTCGAGAAAAAACTGCCCGACCTGGTTCTGTCGGACGTGATGATGCCGGTAATGGATGGCATCGAGTTTCTCGGTCGCATCCGAGCTGACGAGCAGACAAGAGAGATCCCGGTCATTCTGTTGTCGGCCCGGGCCGGAGAGGAATCGCGAATCGAAGCGCTCAAAGCCTCGGCGGATGATTACCTCGTCAAGCCTTTCAGTTCTCGCGAACTGCTGGCGACTGTCGACGCACATATCAAGACTGTCGAGATTCGCCGTCAGCGCAAGCTTGCGGAACTTGCGATCGCAAAGCAGAACAAACGCCTGCTCGTTCTGTGGGAAGCCGCGGGCGTTCTTCTTACCACGGAAGATCCCAACACGATGCTGCGAGGACTGTTTGAAAAGATTCGCGAATCGTTGAGTCTCGACGTCTATTTCAACTTCATGGTCCCTGAAACTAAGGACGTACTCGAACTGGTCTCGTGTGCCGGCGTTGACGAGGAAATGGCGCGATCGATCTCACCGCTCGCTTTTGGTCAGGCAGTGTGCGGCACAGTCGCGATGCGTCGCGCGCCGATAGTGGCGACGTTTATTCAGCAGTCGAGTGAGCCTATGGTGCAGTTGGTAAAGGGACTGGGATTGCGTGCGTATGCGTGTAATCCTTTGATGGCGGGGGGCCGTTTGCTGGGCACCCTCTCGTTCGCAAGCCGCAGTCGCGACAGTTTCGAGCAGGAGGAGATCGAATTCCTTGAGATCATTTCGCACTACGTAACACTCGCTTACGAACGTCTGCACCTGATCGACAAACTACGCGAGCAGGATCGCAGGAAGGACGAGTTTCTCGCCACGCTTGCGCATGAGCTGCGGAATCCGCTGGCGCCAATTCTCAATGGACTGCAGTTGATCCGGTTGTCCAATCAGGATCAGGTTCGGCTGGACCATGCAACGACTATCATGCAGCGGCAGATTGAGCAGATGGTGCGCCTGGTTGACGATCTGCTGGACGTCGGGCGCATTAGTCGAAACAAACTTGAGTTGCGGAAGGAAATGGTAGACCTCGAATCGGTGGTGCGTAGCGCTGTCGATACCAGTCGGCCTGTTATAGAGGCGTCGCAGAATGATTTGCAGATTGCGCTGCCTGCGCAGAAGGTGCTGCTCGATGCGGACCCGGTGCGTCTGGCCCAGGTGGTTTCGAACCTGCTCAATAATGCGGCGCGATACAGCCGGCCGGGTGGTCGCATCTCGCTGACCGTGACCGCTGCGGATGGCGAGTTGATTATTAAAGTAAGTGACACCGGTATCGGTATTGCGCCTGAGAAGCTCTCGCAGATTTTTGATATGTTCGTGCAGTTGGATTCGTCGGATCCGCATCCGCAGGGAGGTCTCGGTGTTGGACTAACTTTGGTGCGGCGCTTGATTGAGATGCACGGAGGCACAGTTGAAGCGCACAGTGACGGAGCCGGTAAAGGCAGTGAGTTCATCGTTCGCTTGGCCACTCTGGCAACGGAAACTGTGCAAGCGCCTGAGGTTGAGACTGAAAGCACCTCTAGTGCCCCCCGCCGCATCCTCGTGGTGGATGACAACGTTGATTCAGCGGAAAGCATGGCGATGATGCTCGAGCTTTCCGGGCACGCCGTAGTCATGGCGCACGATGGAGCGGAAGCGGTTGAGCTTGCAAAGCAGTTTCAACCTGATGTCGCCTTCCTGGATTTGGGTATGCCAAAGCTGAACGGCTACGAAGCAGCCCGCTCCATCCGCGAACAACCCTGGGGCCGCCAGATGCTCCTAGTCGCCCTCACCGGTTGGGGCCAGGAAGACGACAAGCGCCGCACCCGCGAAGCCGGCTTCGACGCCCACATCGTCAAGCCAATAGACTTCGCCGTATTGGAAAAGTTATTAGCCACAGATGAACGCGGATGAAGGCGGATAACGAGCCTGCCCCGTGCCCCCAGATGCCACGGGCCTGCCCCGTGCCCCCGAGATGCCACGGGCTTGCCCCGTGCCCCGGATGCCACGGGCTTGCCCCGTGGAGTCTCCCGCTCGCCGCTACCAGCGCCCACACCAAACTTTGGTCAAAGATGCCACGGGCTTGCCCCGTGGAGTCTCCCGCTCGTCGCTACTTCAGCGCTAGACAGTCGCGCTACCCACCCTTACAATCCAACCACCTCACTATGAACCTGTATACCTATGAACCTCACGAAATCAGTTTCGCTTTTTGTTACCGCGTCTACTTTTCCTGGCGAACGCATCGACGCCACGCGTTTTCTCCCTTGGCAAAGCTTCAACGAGCAACGTTGAACGCCTTACTCCATCCTTACAAAATTCGTGTACTCGAATGTGTGACGAACGACACAGAAGTGCGATGCATTGTGAGCCTAACACCGCTGGAAACGATCTCCGGCTGCGCTAGTAAGTTAAAAGGCCGTGTCAGTAAGTGGCTTAGCGAAGCTCTCAATCTGGCAGCCCTGCAACCGCTGCTGTGCAAAGGGTACTTTGCATGTACTACGGGTAAGTCCAGAAGTAGAGTCGTCGAACGATATTTGAGTTTACAAAGCGAGCATCATGGCTACTCAAACCGTCTGCTTCCTCCAATCTTTGTCGATCAGTACGTGTTGACTACTGACGATGAGAGACGAATTTCCCCGCATCATGCGATGGTGATTGCGAAGTTTCACTTGGTCTTCAGTACGACGTGGCGGCGTGGCATCATTGGTTCAACACACGGACGACGAATTTCGAAAGCATGGCTTAACATTCAGCCGGAACTTCGAATTGCGTTGATCAAAGTTTCATTTGTTCCAGATCATGTGCACGTTGCATTGCGCAGTCATCCTTCGGTCTCGCCGGCTAGTATTGCTGCGGGATTAATGAACTCGGCTCAGCAAGTTATGCAGGTAGAGATGATTGAAGCGGGTGTAAATCGTTTGTGGATGAACAGTGCTTATGTAGGTTCTTATGGGGACTTATCCAGCCCACAGATCTGCAAATTCCTGGAGCGTTGGAGGAGCAGCGAGTAGCAACGAGCGGGAGACTCCACGGGGCAAGCCCGTGGCATCTTTGGCCAAAGTTTGGTGTGGGCGCTGGTAGCAACGAGCGGGAGACTCCACGGGGCAAGCCCGTGGCATCTTGTGCCAGGTTTTTGTGAGGGCGCTGGTAGCGACGAGCGGGAGACTCCACGGGGCAAGCCCGTGGCATCTTGGCCAAAGTTTGGCGAGGGCGTTGGTAGCAACGAGCGGGAGACTCCACGGGGCAAGCCCGTGGCATCTTTGGCCAAAGTTTGGTGCGGGGCGCTGGTAGCAACGAGCGGGAGACTCCACGGGGCAAGCCCGTGGCATCTTTGCCAACCTCTTAGCGCTCTCATAGTAACCAGCGGGAGACTCCACGGGGCAAGCCCGTGGCATCTTTGCCAACTTCTTGTGAGCGCTCTCATAGTGACCAGCGGGAGACTCCACGGGACAAGCCCGTGGCATCTTGAAGCGGGTCATTCATCGAGTACGAATGTGATCTTCATGATCACTTTGTAGGAGGAGATCCGGCCGTTGTCGATTTGTACTTCCTGTTCTTTGATCCAGGCGCTTTTGATGTTGTGCAGAGTGCTGGCGGCGCGAGCGATTCCCTGCTGGATGGCGTCTTCGAAGCTGGTGTCGGAGTTGGAGCTTATTTCGGTTATTCGTGCTACGGACATTGATTTACCCCCTTGTGGTTGCAATAAGGTATAGAAGAATCGTGTGATCTTATGTTGGCTACGCCGTGACTTTTTCTTCGCGTCGGGAGGACGCGTAGCAGCCCACGGCGACACCGGCTGCCCCGGCATCGAAGTGAAAGCACCAAAAGTCGCTCCGTACGGTGCTTTCAATGGCCCGAGGAAAATCATCGTTGACGTCGTCTGTCGAAGCAGATTTTGATCGTCTGGCCCTCCTCGATGAGGAAGGATGGACGTCAAACAATCATTATCACAATCTCCTGCTAAAACATGTTCCACAGAACTGTGAATACGCGCTCGAGATTGGGTGCGGCACGGGCGCGTTCGCGAGAGAGTTGGCGAAGCGTTGCCGGCACGTGATCGCGCTCGACCTGTCGGCGGAGATGATTCGGGTCGCACGTTCGCGGTCAACGCAATTTGATAATCTCGAGTTTCAGTTAACCGACGCGATGACCTGGAACTTTCCTCAATCACACTTCGATTTCATCTGTTCGATCGCCACCCTTCATCACCTCGAACAACGCGAACTGTTCATGAAGATGCGAGACGCACTAAAACCACGCGGCGTGCTCGTGGTTCTCGATCTCGTCGAGTCGAACGGGCTCGTTGAACGAATGCAGGACGTTATCGCGCTTGGTGTGAGTGGTGGGTTGAGGCTGATACACAACCGCCGCCTAAACCCACCCCTCGAGGTTCGCAAAGCTTGGGAGCAACACGGCAAACACGATCATTACGCAACTATCAGACAGATGCGCACGGTTGCGGACGAGATTTTGCCCGGCTCAAGTGTGAAGAGACGTTTGCTGTGGCGCTACACGCTTGTCTATCAGAAGCCTGCCACAGATAAAATCCGTGGCTAAAACGCGACCCCTACGAACCGCCGAACATATTCCCGATCTTAGCTGCGGCCCCGCCGAGTGTATCGGTCATGCCGCCTGCGCCACTCAGCACATTATCGATCTGTCCTGCAATCGGCTCCGGCAACTTCTCCTTCAGAAAGCCCGATACCGTGTTCACGGCAGAGCGCGCCTGGTCCTCTGAAATTCCAGTCTTCTCGGTTATGCGTTTGATGAGTTCATCCATACGAAAAACGCCTCCCAATTCACTTTTTTGAAGAATAACCAAAGTTTGGCACACCCGCACCAGAACGTAAACACACGAGCGCCTGGACTGTGCGCCTCCAGGGCCGCTTTGTGATAATGTGCACCCATCAATCTGTTGATTTATGCCGATGAGGTACTTCGATTCCTGCTCCAGACTTTTGGCCGCCGGAGCTCTTGCCTGTTTTTTATCCTTGTCAGTCTGCGCGCAGCAGTCTGAACCGGCGACTCCAGTAGTGGTCCAACCCGGTGCCCCGGGCCAGCCCACGCGGACGTTGCCGCCTTCAACGCGCGCCGTATTGCCGCCCTACTCGCCGGCCGATGTGCAGTTCATGCAACACATGATCACGCATCATGCGCAGGCAGTTGAGATGACGGCCCTAATCGACTCCCACACGCAAAACAAAGAGCTTCGCTCGCTGGGCCTGCGCATCAGCAGGTCGCAATCAGACGAGATAAACTTTATGAAACGTTGGTTGGCCAGCAGAGGAGAGCCAAGCACAGCGCCGATGCATGAAATGCACATGCCGGGTCATGAGATGCTGATGCCCGGTATGCTCACGGCCAAGCAGATGGAAGCGCTACGAAAAGCCAGGGACGAAGAGTTTGACCAGTTGTTCTTAAAGGGGATGATTCAGCATCACAACGGCGCCTTGAACATGGTGAAAGACTTGTTTAACTCTGCCGGCGCGGGACAGGATGCTGAACTGTTTAATTTCGCGACCGATGTCGACAGCGGCCAACGCGCTGAGATCAAAGTGATGGAAAACATGTTGGACAAAAAAACTAAATAGGAAAAATTATGAATCGAATAATCGCCTTACTAGTCACTGCCCTTTTTCTGTGCTCGTGTTTTGTAGCCACGGCGTTGGCCCAAACTCCGTCTCCATCTCCGTCGCCTTCGCCGTCGAATCCGTTTGCTCCAGAACCAGCACCAACACTACCGCCGGGAATGACCGGTTCAAACACAAATGATCCGCGCACCAAACTGACGCCGGGATTTTACGACGCCGGTGAAGCAGCACTTGGTCTCAAGCATCTGACGTTAGTCAAAAAGCCTGACGCCTTCCAACTCGGCGTCAGCGATCCAAACGATCCCAAGGTGCAGCAGGTGCTCGGCCTCTTCGGCGCCAGCGCCAGCGAACTTGAAAAGATCCCGAAGCAGATACAGTTGATTACCGCGCAGCTCGCCTTCGCCAACTCGGACCTTGCGTTTCAAGGCAATCATTTGTTCCTCGGAAATTTTTACGGCATCAGCATCTACGACATCTCCAATCCGGCAAAACCCAGTTTGTTAACTACGATGGTGTGTCCGGGTGGGCAGGGCGATCCATCGGTTTACAAAAACCTGCTCTTCATGTCGGTGGAAATGCCGAACGGACGTCTCGATTGCGGAACGCAGGGATTCCCCGCGCCTCCTGCGCAGCCTTCCACTTCGCCGGCTCCCGTGCCCGGACAGCCGCACGTTCCTCCAGCGCAGAAAGATCGTTTCCGCGGCGTGAGAATCTTCGATATCAGCGACATCAAACATCCGAAGCAGGTGGCTGCAGTGCAAACTTGTCGCGGCTCACACACGCACACGCTGGTCGTCGATCCGAATGACAAAGACAACGTTTACATCTACGTCTCGGGAACCTCGTTTGTCCGTCAGAGCGAAGAGTTGGCCGGGTGCCTGGATGCGAAACCGGATAAGGATCCGAATACGGCGCGCTTTCGCATCGACGTGATTAAGGTGCCGCTGGCGAGACCGCAGGACGCGCAGATCGTCTCGACACCTCGCATATTCGGTGATCCGCAGACCGGCGTTCTGAACGCACTGAAGAGCGGTGAGACTCACGGCAAGGAAAAACCCACAGACACCGATCAGTGTCACGACATTACTGTTTACTCACAGCTTGGGCTCGCGGCCGGCGCCTGCTCCGGAAACGGAATCCTGCTGGACATCAAAGACCCGGCCAATCCAAAGCGCCTCGACGCCGTTAACGATCCGAATTACGCCTACTGGCACTCCGCTTCGTTTTCAAATGACGGAAAGAAGGTTGTGTTCACGGATGAGTGGGGCGGCGGAATGGCTGCACGCTGCCGCGCGAACGATCCGAACAAGTGGGGCGCTAATGCGATCTTCCAGGTGCAGGATAACAAACTGAAATTCGGTGGTTACTACAAGTTGCCTGCTGCCCAGGGCGACACCGAAAACTGTGTGGCGCACAACGGTTCGCTCATTCCGATTCCGGGTCGCGACGTCAAAGTGCAAGCGTGGTACCAGGGCGGCATCTCCGTCATGGACTTCACGGACGCGGAACATCCGGTCGAGATCGCGTATTTCGATCGTGGTCCGATTTATCCAAACTTGCTCGTGCTCGGCGGCGACTGGTCCTCTTACTGGTACAACGGCCACATCTACGCTTCAGAAATCGCCCGCGGCCTTGATGTGTTTGAATTGACGCCGACGAAGAACCTGACGCAGAACGAGATCGAGGCTGCGAAACTGGTTCGCATGAGTGAGTTGAATGTACAGAACCAGCAGAAGTTCGAGTGGCCCCGAAAGCTCGTCGTGGCGAAAGCCTACATCGATCAGCTCGAACGCTCAAAAGCATTGCCGTCAGATCAAATTCTGAACCTGCGTCAAGCCATCCGCAGCGCCGAGAGCTCAAAACTGAATGCAACCGAACTGGCAAAACTCAGGAACCTCGCGCCATCCCTGGAGACCGCCGCCAAGGTGAAGGGTGAAGCAGACACAAATCGCCTGCACGCCCTCGCGGAGATCCTGAAGAGCCCAGAGCTGTGATCTGAATGAGCCACGGATTCACGCGGATGAACACCGATCTAATCAGCGTTCATCCGCGTTCATCTACGCCCGTTTCACGTATCCATTAACAACTCACACTTAGCAGTTGCAGGAGTTGTGGCTCGCCGCGAACCAACTAACAGTGTTACCGGAGTGGCTGGTGCAGCTAACTAATTTGCAGAAGCTACACCTGTACAGCAACCAACTGACTGCGCTACCGGAGTGGCTGGGACACCTAACGAATTTGCAGGAGCTGGATATCTCGACGTCCGGCCCGAGGCGGATATAGCACGGGAGTGGCCAGAGGAACCTCTGGCTGGAGACGAGCAACAAGTTTGCAGCGGCAGCTCCGTTCCTCAAGGTGTTGACCGGTACTCTGAGTCTTGTGTTGCCGGTTGCGGCGTCGGCTGCGAAGTTAGCTATCGACGAAGTCACCTACAAAGCATTGGAGAAACAACTGGACTTAGGAAAGACTTGTGCAGACGCGATGATAAACGAGGGATTGATCCACGCCTATCCGTCTGAATCCGTGACCAGGATCAGTTAATGAGCAACGATTATTATCCTTTCAAGTATTTCATCGTAGACGCTGCGAATCGTTTATCGAAGGTCGAATTCTCCGCCGACCAGGACTGGGAGACGTATCCGGATTCAACGTACACCTGTCCAGGTTGCGGGAATCAGATGTCCTTTTGCATGCGCGATTTCGAAAAACACCAACTATCACAATTCACAAATCTTTCGGCTAACGATGCGCAAGCAATCTCCGCGGCGTCTCCCAAGCCTGAAGAGAAATTCAATTCGTTCCTGGATTTCTATTGTCCCGGCTGTCAAATGCCGGTCCGGATTTTGTATTTGGCGTGGGCCGGGGGACGATTCACGCACGGCTATAACTTGTCGTATGTAATCGAACGGCGCCGCGTCGAACGGAATGATGATTATGCTTAAATTAAAAACAGTCGCACTTGCAGTATTTCTACTACACATTGGCGCCGGGTATCTCTCGGCGCAAACCAAGGATGTCACTCGACAGGAAACACTGCGCGGTACGGTGACGCCCGAGCGTGAGTGGTGGGATCTGCTGCATTACCACCTGCAGGTCGAGTTCCTGCCTGAGACCAGGAGGTTGAGAGGTTCGAATACGATTACTTTCAAGACGCTGAAACCGGGCAGCAAGATGCAGATCGATTTGCAGCCGCCGTTATCAATTACAAAAATCACGCACGGTAACTCGCAACTCAAATTCGAACGTGAAGGAAATGTTTACTGGGTAACGTTCGAGAAGGAACTTCCAAAAGGAGTTGAAGACAAGGTCGAGGTTTTTTACGAAGGGATTCCCACTGTGAGTAAGAATCCGCCCTGGGTTGGTGGGATCACCTGGGGGAGAGATGATCTGGGAGAGCATTTTATCGTCACCACGTGCCAGGGTATTGGCGCGAGCATCTGGTGGCCCAACAAGGATCATGGGTCTGATGAACCAGATCACGGAATGCAAACCAGTGTGACGGTGCCGGAAAACCTCGTGGCTGTGTCGAACGGTCGCTTGAAAAAGACGGACCATGACGTTGCCGGCAAGACGAAAACGTTTCATTGGGAAGTCTTGAACCCGATCAATAACTACGGCGTTAACGTCAATATCGGCAACTACGTACACTTTTCTGAAAAGTACAAAGGGAAAGGTGGTGTGCTGGACGTGGATTACTGGGTCCTGCCTCATCAGAAAGAGGCCGCGCTCAGGCAGTTCAAGGAAGTCGCACGCACGCTGGAAGCGTTCGAACACTGGTTCGGCAAATATCCGTTTTATGAAGACAGCTACAAGCTGGTGACCGTTTCATATCCCGGCATGGAGCATCAAAGCTCGGTCACCTACGGCAATTGGTTTAAGAATGGCTATTTGCAACGCGACCCGTGTGGCTGCGGTGTTGGTTTTAAGTTTGACTTCATCATCGTTCACGAATCTGCGCATGAGTGGTTCGGCAATAACATCTCGATGAAAGACGCCGCCGACATGTGGATTCATGAAGGCTTCGCCAACTACTCGGAAAACCTGTTCGTCGAATACCACTTTGGCAAGAAAGACGCGGAAGATTACGTGATTGGCACACGTCGCAGCATCCGAAACGACCGTCCGATCATTGGCACTTACGAAACAAACAGACAAGGCTCCGGCGACATGTATCCCAAAGGCGGAAACATGCTGCACACCATTCGCCACATCATCAACGACGACGCGAAATGGCTCTCGATCCTCCGCGGACTCAATGCCGATTTCTGGCACCAGACTGTTACGACGGAACAAGTCGAGTCGTACATTACCAGGAAGGCCGGGATCGATCTCAGCAAGGTGTTTGATCAATACCTGCGGACGACAAACATTCCCTTGTTGAAATACGAAGTAAGCGGAAAGACCGTGACGTTTCTCTACGATCGAGTCGTTCCAGGATTCGCCATGCCGCTTCGCGTAAACATCAATGGCAAAGAAATGGTGATCACGCCGAGCGAAGTAAAACAAACGTTCGCATATCCTGAAGAGATCAAGACGTTTGAGGTCAATCGCAACTTCTACATCGAGTCGGAGAAGGGTGATCTGTGATGGAAGAAAGTTTGAAGACGCGGCTGAACCATTACCTTTTCCTCGAGTTCGGCATGGACGACGAAGACGAGGACGAGTCCAGGATTTCCGAAGAATGGCCCTTTGTTCTACGGGAAGTTGGCCAGCTACCGGAGCGCGAACTGACGGTTTTTGAGTTCGACGACGGCGAGGCATGGTTTGCTATAGCCGATCCGGCTCTCGGCGTTTGCACACAAGCCGGTATGACCTTCGACGACCTGGTGCTTCAATATTCAGGATCGGATTGGATCGTTGCACGCAAACCAGTCGACCTTTCAATGAGCATGCCGGGAGACCCTCACGTGCCATCTGGCCTTGAAAGGCGTAAAGCCCTGCAATCGCTCGGTGCAACCGTCCTCGATGGAAAGGAGCCTGAGATTCTCGAGGGGCTGTACCTTCAAACTGAGCGTCGTTATCTGGGCCTGTTCAGTGCTCCCGGCGATCAAACTGCCGTGATTGGTGGGCTTCCAGATTCTTCAAAGCCAGAGGTGCTGTTCCCCGACGCTTCTCCCTGGCGCCGGCTCGCCTGGGGCATTGGCGTCTGGCTCCGCAACGCTGAACGTGCCTGATCCTTGCGATTGTCAATGGGTGGTAATAGCATTGCCGGCAAAAGTATTTCGTTTGGAGCAATAAAATGAAGACCCATATTTTACGTGGCGCAGTTGGCATACTCACATTCGTTATTGGCTGGTCCATTTCAACTGTTAATTTCAACTCCTCCTGCGGAAGGGCTGTACAGCGTTCGAAAGCTCCATCTGCATGGGACCTGCTTCTCTCGGTGCAAAATCGCGACCTGTCGAAGATCGAGGGCGAACCGAGGGCCCAACTGGAAACGGCGATCGAGTCCCTGCGTGGCAAGGTAGAAACCAGCTTCCTGCAACCCAGACTCTTCTCAAAAGTTTCAACTAACAACGGTGAACAAAAGTACGTTCTGGTTGAAATGGCGCCGTTACTGATTATTCCTGGGAATTCACATCTTCGGATCAACGTATTTAATCCGGAAGGTAACCTCATTAACTCATCAGAATTTCGCTCCGGTTGGCGCATCGATCTCGGCGAAATCAGATTTATTCACGTGCAGGGCATTAGAGGAGAGGTTCTCGAAGTCGAGAGCTATCCAGTGATCAATGGCGCCGATATAGCCAGACAGTACTATGCGCTTGTCGGGGACAAAATGAGATTGATCCGCCTGGAAGATAGTGCCCAAGCGTTAACTCCGAATACCTATCGCCTACCTAATTACACTATTGGCGTTACTGAAGTTGGTCAGTCCGCAGCAGTGTGGCAGGAAGCTCTGCTTTCAAATGACGTAGTTGAAGCACTAGCGGCCCTCACCTGGTTAGGGGGCGAACATTGTGACGTTAACGATCGCGAGCCTGCACACTGGCACGAAGACGTTTCCGAGGCGCGTTTAGTAGATGAAGTTCGTAGACGCCCAGCCGTAAAGGCAGCAGTGAAAGCGTTGCAGAATTCGGATAATCCGTGGGTTCGTGACGCCGCAATATCAGCTGCTGAAATGATGCCGTAAGTTTTTACTCTTCCCCGTTAGTGTTGTTCGACTGCATGTGCTTGTCGAAACCGATGTAGATGCGTGCGTTAGCCGTGCGCGCCAGTTCTCGCAGCGTGTCGAGTTCCCGCAAACGCAATAACGCCGGATGTGAACTGTAGGCCTGGGCTGCTTGTGCACGTTCACGCAGTGCGAGAATGTCAGCCTCCGTTTGAATTCGCTGGCTCTCTGCTTCGCTTTCAGCGCGTAACTTTTGCGCTGCAGCGTTTGCCTCAGCTTCCAGTCGCTGTGTTTCAAAGCGCGACTGTGCTTCGAGTCGTTGTGTTTCGGCCTTCGTGCGAGCTTCCACTAACTGAACCTGGCTCATCCTTTCAGCGGCCAGCACTCGATTCATGATCTCCTGCAGGTTTCCGGGAAAGATGAGATCCTTTACGTCCGCGCGCAGAATAGCCACGCCGTAAGTTGTCGCCGACTCCTTCACATCCTGAAGTATGTCTTCGCTCAACTTGTTGCGGTTTGTCAGGATCTCTTCCAGAGTCATCGACGCGAGTGAACGTCTCGCAGCCAGTTGCACATCACCGTAAATACGATCGTTATAACTCTCTACTTCGTGCAACGCCGCGCGCGGATTCGTGACTTTGAACTGAACGATAATACTGACTCGGATGGCGACCTTGTCAGCGGTGAGAATCTCCTGGCCTTTGATTGTTAAGTCGCGTTCGCGGATGTCGACCAGCGCGATTTCGATCTGGGGTAAACGTCGTCGCCACGCTTCGGGTATGAGACGTTCATAGAATTTGAGTCGAGGGAGTTTATACCGGCCGGCTTCCAGGATCTTTGTGAGCACACCATCTTCGTACCAGAGGGCGCGATGTGTGTCTTTGATGATGATGTCGTTTTTGGGCATGGGGTTTCTGCTTTGAAGGAGTTTTGGAGGCTCCGAAGCGACGCTGATGTGGAGAACGAATTTTCAGATGGGCATCTGCTGAGCCACTTTCGCAATGAGTGAAAGCAGAACCTGAAGGCCACTCGCTCCTAACGTCGCCGGAGCCGTCGACAGTATAACCCCGGCGGCGGTCGGATCGCACAAGTTTGCTGGGCTATTAAACGCTGAGTCGTTCTTGATGGACACCAACGGCGGCCACCCATTGTCGTTGGATTCCAGCGCGCAGTCCGCGAAGCGGACGGCAGAATAAAGCCTGGGGCGTAAGCCCCAGGTAAGCGCAAAAAAAGGGGCGCGGAGTCCGCGAAGCGGACGGCAGCGCTGTCGCCCGCTCCGCGGGCTCGGCCCGCTTTTTATTGATCGTACCTGGGGCTTACGCCCCAGGCTTTATTCTGCCGTCCGCTTCGCGGACTCCGCGCTCAAATTGTCGACGTTTCGACTCAACGCCAGCCATTGGCGAACGCTTGCAGCTAACGGACGCTGAGATGGCATATGAGAAGCTTAAGAAGTTGTAACAATTTACGCGCCAACATTCTCAGGACAAAAACTAAAGCAAAAAGTACGAAGTCTAGGTGCGTCAGCGCACCGAGCCCCGCCCCCAAACGCCACTAACATCCGCTCCAAGTCTGAAAGGAGAGATCAAGAATGCGGAAAGCAACGTTAGCTGGTTTAGCCGTTTTTGCCCTCGTTGTCGCTGCGTGCGCCACGGCACAGCAAGGCCAGGTGATTCAAGGTACGCCGGGGGCGCAACAACAAGCATCTCCGGAGCTGAACCCACAACCCAAACAGGTTAAGAAAGACGTTCCCTACGTGCCCACCCCCCAGAACGTTGTAGACGAGATGCTCACGTTGGCGAATGTCACAAAGGACGACGTGGTTTACGATCTCGGCTCCGGCGATGGACGCTTAGTGATCACCGCTGTGAAGAAGTTCGGCGCCAAGCGTGGCTTCGGAGTTGATATCGATCCCGAACGCATTGCAGAGAGCAACGCCAACGCGAAGGCCGCCGGGGTGACCGACCGCGTCAGCTTCGCCATTCAAGACCTCTTCCAAACAGACTTTAAAGAGGCAACAGTCGTCACGCTGTACCTGCTGCCCGAAGTAAATCTCAGGCTGCGCCCCAAGCTGATGAGCGATCTCCGCCCCGGAACACGCGTAGTCTCACACTCATTCGACATGGGCGACTGGAAGCCGGATAAGACAGTCACCGTACAGCCAGGCGGCCAGCGACTCTTCCTCTGGACCATCCCGGCGAAGACCACCCAGACGACGCCTTAGTTGGCAGCCGGAGGGGGAATGATCGATCGAATAAGGGTGAAGGCCGGAGGGCGTGGCATGCCCGTCCCGACGCTCCGGCTTAAGGACGCGGTAGCGATCACAGTCGGGATCGTCGTCGGCGCAGGCATCTTTCGCACACCATCGCTCGTGGCTGCTAACGCCGGCAGTGAGAGCATTGCACTGCTTATCTGGCTCGCCGGCGGGTTGGTGACTCTAGTCGGCGCCTTGTGTTACGCGGAACTTGCAACTACATATCCGCACGCCGGCGGAGATTACCACTACCTGACACGCGCCTATGGCAGACAGCTCGCATTCCTGTACGCGTGGTCGCGCATTGCGGTGGTCCAGACCGGATCGGTTGCACTGCTCGCGTTTGTGGTAGGTGATTACGCCTCGCAACTCTTCAGTCTCGGCACATACTCTTCAGCACTTTATGCCGCGCTCGTGGTCGTGGCATTGACAGCCTTGAACGTGGCGGGCGTCCGTCAGGGATCGGGCGCGCAGAATTGGCTGACGGCTGTCGAAGTGCTCAGCGTAGTGATCGTCATCATCGCCGGACTCGTGTTCGCAAACTCGGACGCGCCTGCCATAGCTCCGACCGCGCCCGCGTCATCTCTCGGACTGGCGCTCGTGTTCGTCCTGTTGACGTATGGTGGTTGGAACGAAGCAGTTTACGTGTCGGCGGAAGTGGAGAATCCCCGGCGGAACATCGCACGAGCCCTGCTCCTCAGCATCGGATTTATCACGGGTCTTTACCTGCTGGTCAACTGGGCTTTTCTGCGCGGTCTCGGTCTCGAAGGTCTGGCGGCTTCGGATGCGGCGGCGGCTGACCTGATGCGACGTGTAGCGGGCGAAGGCGGAGCACGTTTCGTCAGCATACTTGTCGCGGTTTCGGCGTTGACGTCGGCGAATGCCACCGTGATAACCGGCGCACGAACCAATTACGCGCTCGGGCGTGACTTTCGGCTGTTTGATTTTCTCGGGCGCTGGCACGAGCGGGCGCAGACGCCAACCAATGCGCTGCTGGTCCAGGGCGTGATCGCTCTTGCACTGGTGTTTGCAGGATCGTTCGCACGCGAGGGGTTCACGGCATTGGTGGAATACACCGCGCCTGTCTTCTGGCTCTTCTTCTTCCTCGCGGGTCTGTCGCTAATTGTCCTGCGCAAAAAGGAACCGGAGGTTGAGCGGGCGTTCAGCGTGCCGCTCTATCCGCTGACGCCGCTTCTCTTCTGCGCGGCTTGCCTCTACATGTTGCACGCGAGTCTTACCTATGCAGGCGCCGGCGCAATCGCGGGGGTGTTAGTGCTGCTGGCAGGCGTACCCGTTCTCTTGCTCGCTCGACAACGCGAACGCCAACGTGTTGATACAGTGAAGTATGTGGAACGAAGACACGAGGCTTAAGCCACGGGTGAACACGGAATAGACGGATCTAATCCGTCTTTTTTCCGTGTTCATCTGTGGCCCGCTAAAAGGTCACCGCAGGTACTTGTTAAAGAACTCGAGCGTGCGTGACCACGCGAGTTTGGCTGCTTCTTCGTCATAACGCGGCGTCGTGTCGTTGTGGAAGCCGTGTTGTTTACCTTCGTACATGTGAACCTGATAGACCTTTTCGTTGGCCTTCAGCGCTGCCTCGTAAGCGGCGATGCCTTCGTTGATTCGCTGGTCGTTGCCCGCGTACTGCAACAACAACGGCGCGGAGATCTTCGGCACATCGTCTACGGCTGCCTGTCGTCCGTAGAACGCGACTCCCGCATTTAAATCCTTGCCCAACCGCACGGCCAGTTGATTCACCATGCCGCCGCCAAAACAAAAACCGACCGCGCCGAGTTTGCCGGTGGAATCGGAGCGTGCTTTGAGCCACTTGGCCGCCGCGACGAAATCTTCCGTCATCTTCTTCCCGTCCACTTTGCGGAATGCTTCGGCGCCTTTCTCGTCGCTGCCCGGGTAACCGCCGACGGAAGTCAACCCGTCGGGCGCGAAGGCGACGAAGTTGGCGAGCGCGAGTCGTCGCGCAACGTCCTCGATGTAAGGGTTGAGCCCGCGGTTCTCGTGAATGACGAGCACAACCGGCAGCTTCCCACTCTTTGACGGTCGCGCCAGATAGCCTTTGATCGAGCCGTTCCCATCCGGCGACTGCACCGTTTCGTAACCAACCTTGATGCGTTTGTCGTCTGGTGGAACCTGCTGCGCCCACGCGTAGTTAGGCCTGAGGCTTTCAAAAATCGTCGCCACAGTCAGGCCGCCGACTGCGAACTTGGCGGCGCGGTCCAGGAAAGTGCGCCGGCTGATGTCGCCGTGCTGGTATTCGTGAAAAAGATCCAACAACTCCTGCGGGTAGTCGCTTGCTACTTTACGTTCCATTCTTTCTCCTTGTGCGATTGAGCTGTTCTTTACGAGACCAGGGGGAATAATTGTGCTACAGCCCCATGCAATCCACCAAACAAAGACGGCGGGAAACCGAGTAGGACTTAGGATTAGGGATATCGTACGACTACCGGACCGCCCTCCGGTAAAGGGATGAATTCCGTCTCGTCGGGAACGGGTGAGAATCGTCCTGCCTTCCAATCATCCTTCGCTTGCTCGATGCGCTCGGGAGAACTTGAAACGAAGTTCCACCAGATGTGACGCCGGCCCTCCAACGGCTCGCCGCCCAGGAGCATCACGCGAGCAGACGCGGGTGTATGCAGGATTATTTCGCTGCCCGGCTTGAAGACGATGAGTTGACCAGCATGAAATGTCTGACCGTCCGGCGAAATCTCGATCGCGCCTTCGACTACATAAGCGGCACGCTCCTCATGCTCTTTGGGAACATCGATGCGCGCGTCTGCTTCGAGGATCACTTCCGCATAGAACATATCCGACAATAAGCGCACCGGCGAACGCGCGCCATAAAGCGATCCGCAGATGAGGCGCACGCGTTTGCCGTGGTCTTCGATGATCGGCAGTTCATTCGACCCGTGATGCGCAAAGGCAGGTTCATTCTCCTCGTACTGCATAGGCAACGCCACCCACGACTGAATACCAAAAAGTTCAGATCCAGTCGTTCGCATCTCTTGCGGCGTGCGTTCGGAGTGTGCGATACCGCGACCGGCAGTCATCCAGTTCAACTCACCTGGTCGAATTGGCTGAACACTGCCAAGACTGTCGCGGTGCATCAGCTCTCCGGCGAAGAGGTAGGTCACGGTCGCGAGCCCGATGTGCGGATGTGGTGCGACGTCCAGTCCCTTGCCCGAACTCAATATCTCCGGCCCCATCTGGTCGAGGAAGATAAATGGCCCAACCATGCGCCGCTGCCTTGACGGCAGAGCACGCCTGACCTTGAAGCCATCGACGAGATCGCGAGCGCGTGTCTCGATGACGGTTTCAACGATCTCCGGGGTGTTCGGTTGATCGATCATGATTGTCGTTCGCGAACCACTTCAACGGAACAATGTGCGCGTGCGGCGATCGCAGCGGAAACGCTTCCCAGGATCACGCGCTCGAGAACACTGCTGAAGCCCGTGGCGCCGGTAAAAATGCAATCAGCGCCAAACTCTTCGGCGTGTTTGACGATGACATGCTTCGGATCGCCGGCATGGACCACTGAAGAGACTGTTGTATTTTTGTCGCCCAGCCCCTCGCGCAACTCCTTCGCCGCTGCAATGGCAAACTGTTCCGCCTGCGTACGCTCTTCTGCTCTGACTTCTTCGAAAAACTCCCTGACCGGCGGAATCAACAGCCAGATGGGATTACCTCGGAACACGTCGTCAGCCACAAGAATCCGGATCTCACTGCCTTCAGTCCAATCCCGCTTCGCCACCGCGCGCACGGCAGCAAGTGCTGACGGAGAACCATCAACTCCGATGAGAATGCGCTCTCCAGATCTTCCACTACCGGCGTTCGGCCGTCCGATGTGTACGGAAGTTTCTGCCTCAGTCAAAACCTTCTGCGACACACTGCCTAACACGAACCTGCCGAGCGCGCTGCGTCCATGCGACCCAACAACGATGAGATCCGCGGACCACTCGCGCGCACACTTGAGCAACTCAAAACCAGGCGAACCATTTCTCACTTCATGACTCACCCGCCAACCAGGAAAGTTGTCCTGCACCCGTTTGGCGCCGCGCTGCGCTATTTGCTCAGCTTCGTCCATCACCTGCGCTGCACGATCGCGCGCCTCTTTTACACCGGCCGGAACGTGCGCCGGAAACGTCTCATCGACCGCTTCATCAGACGATGGCGGCGGGAGCCACACTTCGCCGACTGACACGACCAGCGCCTCCACGTTCTCAGCCGGAAAACCGGCGCGTTGCAATCCATCGATCGCAGTGTCGGCTGGATCGGAACCGTCGTAAGCAATAAGAATCCTCATCTCTGTTACCTTTTTGCGTATCTTTATACTAAACATGTCCACGATCAACCAGCCGGAGGTATGATTGCCACGACCAACACCATGAAACTCTCTTCCGCCATCCTGACTCTGTTTCTCGTTATGGATCCGCTCGGCAACATTCCGCCGTTCCTGTCCGTGCTCAAAGGCGTGCCCGCCGAGCGACGCCGGCATGTGCTGATAAGAGAAATACTGATCGCTTACGTCGTCCTGCTCGTCTTCCTGTTTTTAGGCAAGCGAGTTCTGGCGTTGCTGGGTCTGCAACAGGAGACTATCAGCATTGCCGGTGGCATCGTTCTCTTCCTGATCGCGCTGCGCATGGTTTTTCCGAGGGAAGGAAGTCTTTTCGGCGGGTCGCTCGAAGGCGAGCCGTTCATTGTGCCGCTCGCGATTCCCCTGGTCGCCGGACCATCCGCGCTGGCAGTGTTGTTGCTGTTAGAGCAGTCCGAAGCGGTCACCGGGAGGTTGCTGCTGGCGGTGACTATTGCATGGGCTTTGACCGCAGTGATCCTGCTGTCGTCAACGTTACTTTATCGCTTGTTGAAAGAGCGCGGGCTCATAGCGATGGAACGACTGATGGGCATGCTGCTGGTGATGCTGGCGGTGCAGATGTTCATGAACGGCGTAGCAAATTTTCTCAAGTGATTTATTGGCGGTGAGACTTCCAGGTCTACATTGTTCGCCAATTTCTTTCTTACTCTTTCCCCAGCCACGCCAGCGCGCGATTCTTCTCACCCATCTGCATTCATCCGCGGCTAATTATGCTAAATTACTGGGCATCCTCAACGTAAGGGGCAAGAGCAATGAGTGAGATTTCGCGCCGGACGTTTTTACGTGGGACATTGGCCGGAGCCATTGTTGTCGCTGGATTTGATACCGGATTACGTAGTTGGGTGAGCGCGGCAGAGATCGATCGCGCTACTGCACTCGCCGAAGACTTCCCTTCCTTCGATGGCGTACTACTGCTCGACGACGCTTCACGCGCAGCAGCAGCCGACGACTTCGGTCACTTAGTACATCGCCAACCAATTGCCGTCTTGAAACCAGGTTCAGTGTACGACGTGGTGGAGCTGGTTCAGTTCGCACGCCGCAACAACATCAACGTCGCGGCACGTGGACAGGCTCATAGCACGCAGGGACAAGCGCAAGTCGAGGCCGGCGTTGTCGTCGACATGTCAACACTCAACACCGTACACGAGATCAACCCGACTAACGCGCTGGTTGATGGCGGCACGCGTTGGCTCGACGTGGTTACCCAGACAATCCCGCAAGGACTAACGCCTCCCATTCTCGTGGACTTTTTGGAACTGAGCGTTGGCGGCACACTCTCGATGGGCGGCATCGGCAGCCAGGCATTTCGCTTTGGGCCAAACGTGGATAATGTCGTGGAGTTGCAAGTAGTCACGGGCAAGGGCGAACTCGTCACTTGCTCCCCAACGCACCACACCTCGCTGTTCGACGCAGCGCGCTCCGGCCTGGGCCAATTCGGACTGATCGTGCGAGCGCGTGTGCGTCTCATCGCAGCGCCGCCGAATGCGCGACTCTATCAAGCGTTCTACAGTAGTCTCCCTGCTTTTTTATCTGACCTCGAGCAGTTGATTGACGACGGTCGCTTCGACTCGGTGCAGGGCTTTGCCGTGCCGGATGGCGCCGGCGGCTGGCTCTTTCAGCTTGAGACTACAAAATACTTTTCACCCGGCAACGAGCCTGACGACGCCAGTTTACTGAGCGGGCTGGCGTTCAATCCCGGTACACAGACAGCGCAGAACATGACCTACTTCGATTACCTGAATCGCCTCGCTCCACTGATCGCATTTCTGCGACAGATCGGCGTCTGGGATCTGCCACATCCCTGGGTCAACCTGTTCGTCCCGGCGGCCAATGCGCAGACACTGATCGGTGAGACGTTAAACAATCTGACTGTAGACGACGTGGGCCAGGGACCGATCCTGATTTACCCATTCAACCGCGAACTCTTCCGCGCCCCATTCTTCCGTGTGCCCGATAGCCGTCACTTCTTCGTCTTCTCGCTCCTGCGCAACGCCGTGCCGCCAACGCCGGAGCGGGTCGCTCAACTCATCGCCGCGAACCGCACACTTTTCGAACGCGCAACAACACTCGGCGGCAAACGCTATCCTTTCGACTCCGTCCCCATGACAAAACACGACTGGCAGAAACACTTTCAACCTCTATGGGGAAAATTCGTGAGCGCGAAACGCCACTTCGATCCGGACGAGATTCTGACGCCCGGCCCAGGGATCTTCTGAGTATTCATGAGACTACCCATTCCGCGTCATATTCTTACCAAACGCAAGTTAACGCTCTCGTTCGTCGTCTGTCTGCTTTCAACCGGTGTTGTTTGTGGACAGACAGCCACACCTGCACTAAAAACCGCGCTTCAACTCAAACTCGATGAGTGGCACAAGGCGGGTAGCTTTCCCGGTGCGACACTCGGCGTCGTGCTTGCGAATGGTGAATCCTTCAGCCTTGCGGTTGGGTTTTCGGACCGCGATACCAAAACGTCGATGAGGCCAACCGACCGGATGCCGGCAGGCAGCGTGGGTAAAACGTTTGTCGCCGCCACTGCCCTGCAGTTGATCAAAGCAGGCAAGATCGGACTGGACGACAAGATTGAAAAATACCTTGGACGTGAACCATGGTTCGCGCGTCTGCCGAATGCGAAAGACATCACCGTACGGCAGTTGATGAACCACACGAGTGGTCTGGTGCGTTATGAATTCAAAGAGCAGTTTACAAAAGAGCTGACGGCCAATCCGGAAAAGGTATGGAAGCCCGCGGAGTTGGTGGCGTATTTGCTTGATGAAAAACCACCGTTCGAGGCGGGCAAAGGCTGGAACTATTCCGACACCAACTACATCGTGTTGGGAATGATCATCGAAAAGGTAACCGGCAGAAAGTTCTACGACGAAGCAAATAAACGACTGCTGAAGCCGTTGAAACTGACTGACACGATTCCCCAGGATGGACCAAAGTTGAAAGGCGTGGTCCAGGGTTATGCAGGTCCGAACAATCGATTCGGCGGCACTGACGCGATGCTCGTTAACGGGAAGTTTGTGATCAATCCGCAGTTTGAGTGGACGGGCGGCGGCTACGTTTCAACGACGCAGGATTTGGCGCGTTGGGCCAAAATGATTTACGAGGGCAAGGCGTTCGCGCCGGATCTCCTGCCGCAAGTGGTCGAGGGAGTGCCGGCACCGTTACTTGGACGTGAAACCAAATACGGCCTCGGGGCGATCATTTACAAAACGCCGCTTGGAACAGCGTACGGCCACAGCGGCTTCTTCCCCGGATACATGACCGACATGGTCTACTTCCCCGAGCACAAAGTCGCGGTAGCCCTTCAAGTAAACACCAGCGTCCCGCGCAATGTCGGCAAGCCGCTAAATAGAATGTTGATTGAAGTGATGGAGGTAATCAAACTTAGCCACGGATAAACACGGATTTCATACACAGATCTGATTAAAATCCGTGAATGAAGTCCGTGTTTATCTGTGGCTAAATCGAAAATCAACCACACTCTGACAGGGCTTCAACTCGATCTCCAGCTTTGTCGCTTCCGCATCACGTCGCAGTTGCGCGCGAGTCTCGGTTCCGTCCGGCAGCTTCATTTTGGTGAGGGGCACCGACGTGCTATCGCTCGTTTGCTGCGCGAGTATCCAGTAACGACCCGGCGCGAGATTGAACAGCGAAATCTTCCCTTCCTTACTAACCTCTCCACCGTAGAAGCGCAGCGGGTCGCTGGCCGCTTCACGTTCGGTCGGGACAAGGTAGACAAACAATTTCTCCGGAATCGTTTCTCCTTCGCCCAACGCCAACTGCCCCTGCAACGATGCTCCACCTTGAGCGAGCGTGACGATCAAACCCGCGAGCCGGTCACCTGTCTTGATGTTGGTCCAAACCCGCGTCACATCACTGGGCTTACGTGCACCGGCCGGGGGCGCGATCGCAATCGATTTGAGATACCAGGACCGCGCCGGAAACCGCGCCGCAAAGTAATACTGGCTGGAGGCGAGATTTTGGATCGTGAAAGCCCCTTGCGTATCGGGATTAACCGGCCTGCCTATCGACCAGACGAAGGGCGGCTGGCTTCTTGCCTCTTCGCTGTCCTTGTGCCACGCAGAGATCCACAATTCCTTAAACGCGGGTGGTTGCTTGCCCTGGCATTCGGTAACTTTTGATTCTTCGAGCAATACCCGGCCGCTCACTGAACCCAGGGTCTTGAGCGTGACATCGACGTCGTCGATATCGGCGCCCTTTAGCCTGATCAGCCTTGGTTCAGAGAGTGTAACTTCTCCACTCTGTAAGTGTGATTGTGCGATCAAATAGTAGTCTCCGTCTGCGAGCCCCTGGAAGCTGAACTGTGGAATACCCGCCTGGCTGTAGCGAGAAAAGTTCGATTGCGAGGCGGCGGGACCTGCCATAGTTAAGTTGACAGTAAAACCTCCTTCAGTGCCTGGCCCGGTCACAGTGCCGCTGATCGTCCTCCCCATCTCGGCACGAAAACTAATATCGACATTGCTCGCTTCCTCCCCTGCACGCACACTTACTTCGACTGCGCCGTCGCGCGTTGCAGAAGATGGCGCATAGGTTGGAACAAAAGTATCGAAGGGACCAAACGCGCCGTAGTAATAATCAGAAGCACCACCTGCTGCGACCGTATAAGTTCCAGCCGGCAAGCTGTAAATTCTATAGACTCCGCGATCGTCGGTTGAAACTTCGCGGTAATATGTTGTTGAGGTTATGGGCTGGTCCTTTTGATCGCGTATCCGGCGCGCTCGCACGGCGATGCCGATGACGGGCTCTCCAGTCGCATTGGTAACAGCACCGGTGATTACACCGCCTTTAGTAAAAACAAACGTCGCCGACTCTCCAACCTTGTATTGTTTTACTGGTTGACCAGGCTCCGGCTCGCCGATTCTCAAGTATCCAGGCACGTCGACGTGGATTCGATAAGGAACGGGATCCAAACCGGTCACCTTAAAATTGCCGTCACGATCCGTGCTTGTTTGCCCGCCCGCGCGTCCCCCGTCGAAAGGGCTAACGGCGATCCGCGCGTGGGGAAGAGGTTGACCGCTTTCGTTCACGACGCGGCCGGTGATCGAATCAGCTTTTGCAGCTTCCGTTTGCCCGATAACAGGCAAGCCAATGAGTAGGAGGAGGACTGGCGCCATGTACAAATTTCTTAACATTTCGAATGCGTATCTTAGGGCCGGCCGGGGTTAGCGCTCGTATCCAAAGTAAGAGTCACGTTCGCTACGGCTCCGTTGGTAACAACTACTTGTTGAGTCGAACGCCGCCAGGCTGTGCGCAGATCCGTAGCATAAGTGGCCGTGACTTCATATGTGCCGGGTAACAATCCTTCGGCGAAGAATTGGCCGCGAGCGTCAACCTGGGCCGACTCCCGCGAGCTTGCGAACTGTGTAGAAGCATCGGCTATTCTTTTTAACGAAACGCCGAGGTGACTGTTTGCGGGTATTGAGCCACCATCCACTTTCACAACTCCCTGAATCGCGCCGTCTGCGTAGTTGACGATGAGTCGCACGCCGGTGATTTGCTCTCGTTCCTTGACTTCGATGCTTTGAGGCTGGGCCAGACCACCGCGCTCGATGCGGACGACGTGAAAGCGGTGTGCGAGTATTGAAAGAATCACGTTACCCGCCGGCAAGCCAGCGATCCGGAAGCTGCCATCCTCATTGATGGTCGATGACACAGTCGAGCCTCTGGTCGCGTCGTTGTTGGCACTGTAGGCGTAGAGGCGCGCTTTGCGAAGCCTTTCGTGAATCGTTTTGTCTTGTGTTCCTTCGAGAACAATCACACCGGAAGCGCTCGCTCCTTTTGTTGCCTTCACAATCACGCCGGTTACATCTTCATTAGTCACCTCAAACTGCACGTAGTCGGCGCGCCAGTCGCTGTTGGGTGGCACTTCGATAGTGACTGCATACTTCCCCGGCGACAGATTCTCGAGAATGAATTCGCCTTCTTTGTTGGTAACAACTCCGGTGCTGTGCCCGGAAAGAGAAGTCTCGGTAATGTATTTTTGAACGCCGTAAGAGATGTTCGGCAGTGGCTGGCCAGTATCGCCGTCGATAATTCGACCGCGGGCAGAGTAGCCACCGGTAGCGTCGGCGAGCGCGATATCGACGTTGGTTGCTTCACTACCTTCAGACACTTCGATGATCGTCGCCTGCGACATTTCCGTGGCAGTCGGGTGAAACGTTCGCCTGTAACCATGCACGCGTGAGCCAAAATCACCTTCGTTTTGTCCTGCTGCAATTCTGTACTTGCCGGGAGGGACGCCAAATATGCGATAGATGCCCCGATCGTCCGTGCGTGTGTTCGGCGGAGCCGTGTAGCGGAAATAGGCTCCTGGACCAGCCTCCGCTGGAAGTACCATGATGTGTTCTTCAACTAACGGACGGCCATCGGCGTCGGTGACTTTTCCTGTAATGACGCCACCACGCACCAGGGCAAAATCAACATTGTCCAGCGTTTCACTTTTATTGATCAGGAATGTCTTACTGCTGAGAGGCACATCAGCGGGAATCAAACCCGGGGCTACCACCGTGAGCTGATACTTTCCCGGGGGCACGTTTGTGATCTTGTAGTTTCCCTGATCGTCGGTGAGTGTGCGGTGATGGGTGGGCTGCTGCATCGACTCCTCTATCCGAATCAGCCCCACCGCGATTCCCGGAGCGCCTCTGCCCTTGATCGTAACCTTGCCATTAAACGTCGCGCCCTGACGTTTCTCGGGCCCACTCTGCGAGCGCGCTTCGACAACGATAGCAAAGATAAGAATGATGCAGGCGATTGCCTGGCGGGTCGAGGAAGCCATAGTGAGTTCGCCTTTCAGATTAAGAGCGGCAATCATATCCCATTGTCACTCACTCAGGCCACGAATTTTGTTTGTTAAGTGATACGATACGGCGGCTGCCTGGGAGAAGACCACCTATGCTTACTCACGATCTGAAATTCGGTCTTCGTATGCTTTTGCGAAAACCGTTGTTGACTATCGGAATCTCGCTGTCGCTCGCGCTCGGCATCGGAGCTAATAGCGCTGTGTTCAGCCTGGTCGATGCCGTACTTTTCAGACCGTTGACTGTCGGGAATCCGTCGCGGCTGGTTTCGATTTACACCAGCGATTACTCAGGGTCGCAATACGGCGCCTCGTCGTATGCTGATTTCATTGACTTCCGCAACAAGGCCGACGTGTTCGAAGACGTAGCCGCATTCACGGAGGTCTCCACGTTACTGAGATCCGGCAATCACACCGAGCGGGCGTTTGGGCTGCTGGTCAGTACAAACTATTTTGAACTGCTCGGTGTTAAAGCTGCCCATGGACGCACCTTCACCGCCGGCGACGATCAAACATCCGCCACGCTCGTCATCACTCACGACTTCTGGCAAAGAGAGTTCGGCGGCGACGCCGCGCTCGTGGGCAAGACAGTCCTGTTAAATAACAACAGCTTCACGATCATTGGTATCACGCCTGAAGGTTTCACCGGTACGGATCTCGGTCGCTCGCTGGAAATTTTTGTCCCGATGCAGATAGCTGCGCAACTCGGTTTCGAGCCGGGCTTCACGACCAGTCGCAATGTTCGCCAGTTCTCCGTTATCGGACGACTGCACACAGACGTCTCTGAAAGTCAGGCGCACGCGAGTCTCAACGTACTAGCGCAACAACTCGCCGGCGCCTATCCCGACTCGTGGAAAGAACGCACCCAGCAGAGACGCAGCATCAGCGTCGTCGCCGAACACTATGCGCGCGTTCCGCCGGAAGTGAGAAGCATGCTGTTGGGATTGGCGGGGCTGTTTACCGTGCTGGTCGGACTCGTTTTGTTAATTGCATGCAGCAACGTTTCGAACATGCTGTTAGCGCGCGCGGCTGCACGGCAAAAAGAGATGGCGGTGCGCAGAGCTCTCGGAGCAAGCCGGCGCAGGCTCGTCAAACAGTTGTTGACGGAGAGTCTGCAACTGTCTGTGCTTGGCAGCATACTCGGCATCCTGCTGGCGCCGGTTTGTATCAAGTTGCTAATCGCATGGTTTGTCCCGGCGTCGGCCGGTTCGCTGCCAATCGACATCAGCATTAATGAGCGCGTAGTTCTTCTGACTCTCGGCATCGGGTTACTCACCGGACTGATATTCGGTCTGGTGCCTGCGCTGCATGCCAGCCGGACCGATCTGTTGTTGGCGATGAAAGATGAATCACCAGCACTGCGGACCGGGCGGCGAAAGTTTGGAATCAGAAACGTCTTCGTCATGTCGCAGATCTCAGCTTCGTTGCTACTACTGATCGTCGCCGGATTGTTCATCAGGAGTTTGCAAAAGGCGCAGCAAGTAGACCTCGGCTACAACCTCGACAACGTTCTTACCGTCAGACCCGACGCGGAACTCTTCGATCGACGCGATACCGCACCTCAGCTCCTCTTCTATAACCAGGTACTCGAGCGTGTTAGATCCTTGCCGGGCGTAGAAGCAGCCAGCTTCGCTGACTTCATACCATCAGGAGGCGGGCGGCGCTCGACTACGATCAGCGTTGAGAATTACACGCCGCGTCCAGAGGAAGACATGGACGCCCTGAACGGTGTGGTCACGACCGATTACTTCAAGACGATGGGCATGACCTTGCTGGCGGGACGTGAGTTCACAGATCGCGACAACGAAGGAGCGCCACGCGCTGTGATCGTCAACGACGCACTGGCACGTCGTTACTGGCCCGGGCAGGACGCGCTCGGAAAGCGTTTCGCAGTCGCTGGCGGCAAGCAGATGGAAGTTGTCGGTGTAGTTAAAGACGCGACTGCGTATATCTTTCAGCAGGGATCGGCGCCTTTCTTCTATCTGCCGCTGCGGCAAAATCCGTCACCGGGAATGACTCTTCACGTGCGCAGCAACGGCGATCCAATGGCGATGTTGCCTGCCGTGCGCAACGAGATTGATGCGTTGGGCCAGAACGTCATGCTGCAGGATGCCAGTACGCTGTCGGACCATTTGAGTGAATCGCTACTCATGCTGCGCATTGTTTCGACTCTCACTGGTTTATTTGGATTGTTGGCGTTGATGCTGGCGCTGGTTGGAGTTTTTTCTGTAGTGAACTACTCCGCAAGCCGGCGCACGCGCGAGATAGGTATCCGGCTTGCTCTCGGCGCGCAACGCGTGGACATACTCGGAATGATTTTGAAGGAAGCGCTTTTCATTGTTCTTGTAGGCGTCGGTGCAGGTTTGTTTATGGCAGTTGCGTCCGGACGACTGCTTGCGTCGCTCATGTTTGCGAACAGTGACGTCGAGATGCCGGTGTACGTTGTCGTCGCGGTTATGCTGATCGCGATTGCGATGTTTGCGTGTTTTATCCCGGCGTACAAAGCGACGAAGGTCGATCCGAGCGACGCGCTGCGCCACGAGTAAACACATTGGAGGAGATTGACGAATGCGCTCGATTCTCAACGAAGCCGACCGGGCCGCGATCGCCGGCAGGGTGCGATCGCTGTCTGTATCGTCAACCGGGCGATGGGGTTCGATGGACGTTGCCGGCATGCTGCGGCATCTTCACCTGTCCGCGCGCATGGCGGTTGGAGAGATGCAGATACCATCGGCGAATAAACGCGCGTTCCAGATGTTTCCGCTCAAGCACCTGATCCTTTACGTGCTTCCCTTCCCGAAAGGAGCGCCGACCGCGCGCGAGTTGAAACCGGACGCTGGTGTTTCTCTCGAAGAGGAGCGCACGGCGTTGCTCGACTTGCTGGAGCGAATCGGAACCGGTCCTCGCGACGGCCTCGGACCAGATCATCCATTGTTCGGCCCACTCACCTGGCGCGAATGGGGCGCCGCCACGTACAAACACTGCGACCATCATCTAAAACAGTTCGGCGTTTAAGATCCACAGATTACACAGATCATTAAGCAAATCTGTGTAATTTGTGGATTACTAATCCCTTCCCTAACGAACTCTCAGAAACGTTTCTACATACCCGGTACATAGTGAGTAAGTAGCCCGACAATTTGCCCACACCTGCGCCGGAAAGTGTGTGACCATGGAAATCTGGCATTGCTCCCTCGGGACACAGCCTCATGCCCGAATGCTTGAATCGTTGAACCTGGCCGGCCTTCGCTCCCAGAACGACGAGTCCTTTCGCTGCCGCGGACCAGGCATAGTGTTCTTCAAGGAGTTTTCCAATGAACTACTCGATCTGTTGAACGAGACGAGTCGACGCGGACTGGAAAGAGTGCTCGCGATCTCGCTTTCGCAGCGAGCGATAGCGCCGGAGGTGAGTTGGGATTTGCTGGCCGCCGGCGCTGCCGATGTTTTCGCGTGGGATCGATGTCAGAATCCGGCTCAGGAGATTGCGGCGCGATTTCAGCGTTGGGAAGAAGTAGACGAGATCGTAAGGTCGCCGCTCGTGAAAGAAAATCTGGCGGGTCAAAGCCCGGTCTGGATCCGCTCGCTCAGGCAAATCGTAGAAGTGGCTACGTTCACTGATTCGTCGGTATTGATTACCGGAGAGAGTGGGACGGGCAAAGAGTTATTCGCACAGCTCGTACATACGCTCGACACCCGGGACAGCAAAGGAAATCTCGTGGTTTGCGATTGCACGACGATTGTGCCAGAGCTTTCCGGCAGTGAGTTTTTTGGTCACGAACGTGGCGCTTTTACAGGTGCGGTTGCAGCGCGTAAAGGCGCTTTTGCTTTGGCTGACGGCGGCACGCTTTTTCTCGACGAAGTCGGAGAACTGCCGCTCAACTTGCAAGCAGAGTTGCTACGCATCATTCAGGAGCGAACTTATAAACGCGTCGGCGGAAATTCGTGGCAGAAGACGGAGTTTCGGCTTGTCTGTGCTACCAATCGCAACTTACTCGAAGAACAGGCTAAAGAACGGTTTCGACGCGACTTTTATTACCGGATCGCGAGTTGGACTTGTCACCTGCCCCGGTTGTCCGAACGACGTGAAGACATTCTCGTGCTGGCCAGGCACTTCATCTCGCAGTTGCGTCCTGACGAGCCGCCGGACCTGGACGATGCGGTCCGGCAGTATCTGTTGGAGCGTGAGTATCCCGGCAACGTTCGCGACCTCAAACAGCTCGTGACTCGCATGATTCAACATCATGTCGGACCGGGTGTTATCACTGTCGGCGACATCCCGGAGCTCGAACGACCGTGTGGCGGTAGATCTGATCAGCGGTACGAAGCCGAACTGGAGAGTGCGGTACGATCGGCAGTGATATCGGGAGCAAGTCTGAAGGAGATAGAGCGCGCGGCCGGTATCCTGGCGGAGAAGATCGTGATCGAAGAGGAGCAGGGTAACCTACAACGCGCTGCCATAAGACTCGGAGTGAGCGATCGTGCATTGCAGATCCGGCGCGCAGCCCGCCGCACTAATGGCAACGGTCGACCAGCAGCGATTTAATGTTGAAAGATGCCGCGGGATATTGAAGATGCCAGGGGCTTGTCCCGTGGAGGTTCCCGCTTGCCACTACACCAATTCCCTAACTAGAAAATTTGGATGCCACGGGCTTGTCCCGTGGAGGTTCCCGCTTGCTACTACACCAATTTCCCTACCCAGAAAAACTGGATGCCACGGCCTTGTGCCGTGGAGGTTCCCGCTTGTTACTACACCAATTTCCCTACCCAGAAAAACTGGGTGCCACGGCCTTGTCCCGTGGAGGTTCCCGCTTGCCACTACACCAATTTCCCTACCCAGAAAATTTGGATGCCACGGCCTTGTGCCGTGGAGGTTCCCGCTCGAAGCTAAATAGCTCCCAACGTGAGACTCCACGGGGCAAGCCCGTGGCCTCTGGAGCGTTGGCTTTTAGGTTCTGTTAGCGGCTAACGTGAGACTCCACGGGGCAAGCCCGTGGCATCTGGAGCGTGGCTTTTAGGTTCTGTTTAGCGGCCAACGTGAGACTCCACGGGGCAAGCCCGTGGCATCTGGAGCCTTGGCTTTTAGGTTCTGTTAGCGGCCAACGTGAGACTCCACGGGGCAAGCCCGTGGCATCCTGCCGGGCGCTTCTGATTAAACGGAGAAAGTTGCGGCCTAAGATCAACTGCTCGTCGGCGGCTGGCAGGCGCAAGGCTTTTATCTTCGCTAACTCAACCGCGGGATGTAACCATGGTCCATCCGAACCGAAGAGGATCTTGTTTGCTCCCGCTCGCCGCACCGCCTGCTCGAGAAGATCAAAACGTCGCACGCCTGAAGTGTCCGCGTAAACATTCGGATGGCGAACCAGGTGATCGATGAGAGCTAGTTGGGCGCGCCAATCGTCAGCGAAACTTCCTAAATGAGGAATGATGAAGTTCACGTCAGGATATTCTTCCGCCAGCAGTTCCACTACTGAAACCTCGCCAACGACGTCGTAGAGCACGGGCAGTGAGAAGGCCCGCGCACTCTCGCAGACTTCGCGCGTAATCGGTGCATCATGCCGATGAACCTTGATGCCTACGAAACCATGACGCATGACCGCTTCTTCAATCATTGCCTGCACACGGCCTGCATCACGCTTCGGGTTAATGAACGCGAATCCGTAGAAGCGATCCGGGCGGCTCCGGAGAATCCGCGCGACTTCACGATTAGCGACTGCGTAATCGGAGTGAAACGCAGCGAACAGCACGGTTCGATCGATCCCCGCCCTGGCAGCACGCAGGAGATACTTGCCGAGAGGCGCATTGGTATCCCATGGACCAGTGAGTCCATCACCTTTCCCGGCATGACAGTGGCAATCAATAATCATGGCTCTTTCTTTTCTCCGAGAGCACGAAAACCGTTGAAACGGTTTTCTACTAAAAGCATTGCGTCTAACACCGGGCTAAAGCCCGGTGAGAATGAGATGACGGGCTAAAGCCCGGTGAGGATGAGACGACGGGCTAAAGCCCGCTGAGAATAAGACGACGGGCTAAAGCCCGGTGAGAATGAGACGACGGGCTAAAGCCCGGTGAGGATGAGACGACGGGCTAAAGCCCGCTGAGGATGGGACGACGGGCTGAAGCCGAATGAGACGACGGGCTGAAGCCGAATGAGACGACGGGCTAAGCCGAATGAGACGATGGGCTAAAGCCGAATGAGACGACGGCTCACGCTGTAGCTTTAAGCGCTTTCATTCACACCGGGCTTCAGCCCGGTGAAGCAGCGTTCGATATGGTTGAGAAACCGTTTTAACGGTTTCCGTGGGTTCACGTGCTACCGCGTGCATGAGCCAAATGCTGGTCGCGATACCCTTCTGAAGATTCGGTAAATGAAACCGTTCATTCGGTGCGTGAATCTGATCGTCCGGGAGTCCGAAGCCGATCAGCGCTATCGGAATATTCAGCGTCCGTTGAAAAGCGGCAACTGCCGGAATCGTGCCCCCCGAACGGACAAACGCCGGTGCAGCGCCAAAAGCCTTCTCACACGCAGCCGCCGCGGCCTTAATGAAACGATGATCACGATTAACCAGCACTGGCTTCGCTTTGACGTACGTTCTCGTCGTCGAGCGCAGCGTAAATGGCGTTAGCCTCGCCACGTGACTGCGAACGAGCTGTTCGATCTCCAACGGATCCTGCCGCGGCACGAGGCGAAAGTTGAGCTTGGCAGACGCTCGAGAGGGAATAATCGCTTTTGGACCCGCGCCCTGATGACCTCCAGCAATGCCACTGACCGTTAACGAAGGCCGTATCGTCGTGCGCTCATAAAGAGTGAACCCGCGTTCACCCCAGCACCTGCTGGTGTGCGCGTTCTTCATTAGCTCCGCATCGCTTGGACCATGCCTCGCCATAAACCGGCGTTCTTCCTCACTGACTTCCACAACGCGATCATAAAAACCGGGAATCGCGATCTGACCCGTCTTCGTATACAGTGCCGAAACGATGTCGCATAAACCCTTCAACGGATTGTTCACCATGCCACCGAATACACCATCGTGCAGATCCGACCGCGGACCAATTACCTCCAACTCCATGCTGAGCGCCCCTCGCATACCATAAATAATCCCTGGTCGATCCGGCGCGCGCATCGCGTTATCAGAAACGACTACCAGATCAGCCTTTAAACCATCTCTGTGCTGCTCCAGAAACGGCGCGAAATTCGCACTCCCGATCTCTTCCTCACCTTCAAACAAACACCTCACGTTAACCGGCAAACTGCCCGTCGTGCGTAAACACGACTCGAGCGCCTTGAGATGTGCAAACATCTGTCCCTTGTCATCCGAAGCACCCCGTCCGTAGAGATAATCACCACGCACCTCACCTGCAAATGGCGGCGACTCCCACTGGCGCAAAGGATCTACCGGCTGAACATCGTAATGACCATAGATGAGTATCGTCGGACACTCCGGCGCCTCAATCCATTCCGCATAAACGATCGGATGACCACGAGTCGGTACAACCATGACCCGTCGCATTCCGATCTCACGCAAATGATTTGCGAGCCACTCCGCGCATGCACCAACATCGCCGGCATTCTCCGGGCGCGCGCTGACAGAAGGAAACCTGACAAACTCTCTCAACTCGGAAACAAACCGATCCTGGTTGGCCAAAGCATAAGCACGCGGAGCGGTGTGCACGGCTGGTTCCTTACGCTCGCTTCGCGATCTGAATGTTCGTAAAAGCAGTATTAAATGGCTGTCGATCGGCTGTGTACGGCGGGTTACCGGCGATATCTCTCTTCCGTAGCGCGATCCTTCCCAGCACATTGTGTGCGATCACTTTCCCATTGTGGCTCACCGGTATCATGTATTTCTTGAGTCCCCAGAACGCGCCCAGTATGGCCCTGCCGAAATGCACAAAATATCTCGTACGAAACTCGCCGGTATTGGTAGCGTACCCGGTATTCATGATCGAATTTGTGTCTTTGATGAAGGGAGAGTCGGGACCAACATGTCCAAGACTCAGTTTCATTGAGATCCATCGATCCTTGTACTCATCCTTGAGCCCCCAAACATGGCCAAGTTCGTGGACCAGTACATTTCTTGACGACCCGATGAAGATATTCAGGTCGCGCATGACGGTTTCTCGGTCCTTGTCGATGAAAAACACACTTCTGCTTCCGTTCGGATGTACCTGGGTTCTTTTGTTGGCGTTCTTTGAGTTGCTGACGATATTCAGTTTGAACCGGAGCCGTATGCGGTCGTTGTAATTACCGGCAACATCCTTTACCTGGACTTCCGCGCATCCATCCCAAATCGCAACCGCCTGTCTCAGATTTTCGAGCAGACGATCCTTCTCGTCCTGACGGAAGGACTTCGTGTAGGAGAAGTACGTGTTATAGGTTATCCAGGCTTCAGTCGACCCGCCGTTGTACAGGAAATTGAAATTGCCACCGAAGTAAGGTGCGTTCAGATCAGTGTTGTAGATCGAAATCGTTTTCGGTGCAGCAACAGTCTCGAGCTCGAACGGCTGTTCAAAGAACTCCGATAGTGGATTGAACTCCGGGCTAAGTTGTGCGCTCATATGTGGACCTCTGCAATTCGAATTAGAACACTACGCTCTTACCGGCATGTCTCTGCAACGTTCCTTAACTCGCCCCGGTACGGTTCGGCTGTTGGTTTCGAACACAAACTGCACGATGCAATTAATGCCGCCAAACTTTCCGCGGTCCGAAGCATGTGCTGTCACGTACTTGCCGTAGTAGATGTGAAACGGTTCGTGCATGAGCGTTGAGATCATCGAGTTGGTGTTCCCGGCCTTCATGTCGTCCCAAAAGCCGTGTCCCAGGCAGACGACTCTACTGTTTTTCGGCGCGACGCTTTCATCGCCCCAACTCGAACAAGCGAACGGTGCTGCATCGTTTGAGCAGTCGGGACAATTAGCCGAGTTGATCGTGCAGAAGAATTTAACCTTCCCACTGGCGAGGAGATCAGCGACTCGGCTGCAGCGTGTCGCGACCACGTCGCCGCGGTCCTTTATGGTTGCCGTTGGTTTCAGCCAGGTCGGTACATATCCAGGCTTCACGCGGAATATCTTTTGGAAGATGGCGTTCGTCGTGGATGAGCGACTTCCCCGTTTCAGGCGCTTCGCGGATTTCCGAAGCATCGTAATCGCAACCGCGATCTGGTTGTTGATAAGTTTCAGTGCCTCCTCCTTCGTCTTGCCGGCTCTCTTCAGGGCTTCGGTACACTCCGTTGCCGGTCCGGAAAGATCCTTAACGTATTTGAAGGTAGTTGTCCCGGTTGAAGGCGTCGTTTCCCACTGTTCCGACTCGTAGTCGCCGATCTCCAGCTCTGGTTGGGGCTTAGCCTGGCCCCACTTGCGCCACAGATCGGGAATCGGGTTGCCGGTTCCGACTTTGAAATCTGGTCCACCATCGCTGAGGCCGAGATTGTCGATAGCCCATTGGCCCACGTTGTACCAGATGTCAGGACCGGGATCGTTTTCGCGAGTGCCGCTCGATTGCCGGTGAGCGAGGATCGTTTTTAGTCCCATAACGCGTTTTAGATATTGGACCAGGTAACGGCCCGACTCGATCTGTTGCGGCGTGACTTGATTCTGATTAGCCTTGCGAGCAGCGTCTGTCTTGAGAGACTTACTAATCCACCACTTGCCCCTCGTGCTGGGAAAGTTTCCGGCAAACTCAACTGCTACGCTGCCGGCGTTGAAGCCATTCGAAGCGGGCGTATAGGCTTGCAGCGGATGTATCTGAAGAATTCTTCCGTCAGGCAGGATGGCGAAATGCGGCGCCATCTTCAGAAACCTCGTGAGCGGATCCTTCACGTTGAAACAGCAGGCCATTTGATGGAGCACAAGAGCCCACACTTTTTCCGGCGGGCGAATTTTCAGGCGTTGACTCTTGTCGCCCTTGGCAGTGAGATCGATGATCTTCGGATCTCCTTCGACTCCGAGTGTCAGCGGAACCTCTCCGTCAAGCTCGAATGATGTTTCCAGCTCCGGCAGGACTTCGGCTTTGGCGTGACACCCGCAGCCATTCGATTCTCCCTCGTGCAACTCGTTATGCCAGTTTTCAAAGTCCGACTCCAAACTCATTTCGTTATCCGCAAACTCGACTTCGGGGAAGAATTCAAACAGTTCTTCCTGCCCCGTCGCTGCCGGCGCAGGCTCCTGCCCGTTCCCGCCTGCCGGAGGTTCCGGTGCGGGCGCGCCTTGCGTGGGCGGTGGCGCACTACTCGCCTCGACGATTGCACGTTCGGTTGGTGGTCCAACTATCCCGTCGGCGGGCAAGCCCTTCTTAGTTTGGAACTCGCGAACAGCAGACCGTGTCTGATCGTCCATGATCCCGTTCACCGGCAGATTTAGATTGAGAATGCGGTTCAGCGAGCTTTGCACCCAGCGCACGTGTTCACTGCCCTGCGGCGCCGGGCCACCCTGGAAAGTTGAAGAGCCGGAGCCGGAACCAAATGAGGGTGATCGTGGACCTTGATCTTGCGCATCACCTCTTGGTTCAGGCTGAAACCCCGGCGGAAAGAACGGCCAACCTCCGGGATATGGAAAGCGACCCGGCCACCGTTTTGGACGCTGAAATGGAAATGGTGGTCTACCCGGACGACGAAATGGGGAACCAGGTCTGAACATGCCTGGTCTGGGCTGGAAACCACGTCTGAACGCACCCGGTCTGAACTGTTTATTCTGAAACAGAGCGGGGCGTGCAACAGGCCGGGTGGATCTCACGGCGGGCCTCATACCAGGCCTCGCAGCGGAACGTTGGACCATTCTCCGACGAACCGGCGGGCGCCGGCCTCTTTCGCCTTCGATCTCGGCAAGATATTCAGACTCTTCAAATTCAGTTGGTTCTCGCATAGTTCACCTCGCAACGCAGGCCGTAGCCTCGCTATGAAACCGTTGACCGTTTAACTACAGATAGTTGTCTTTGTGGAGTCAGTCTTTTCGCGCAGGATTAAGGGCCCGGCGCCGCGACCGAGACAAGGCGCCAAAACTTAGTCCTCCTGCGGTCAATCTTCGGGTCGCATGAGCTGCAGGAAGTTCGGGTCGAGGGCCCTGTCCATTGATTCGATTTTGCAGCAACGTTGACGGCTGCACGTAACGAGCAGGCGCGCCTCTGAAATCGACAATGTCTTCCGACAGGTCTACGCCCGTCGCGGCCAGGTACGCATGGATGTACCCCTGAATCTCAGGCCTCCAGTAACGCGCCCAAACCTTGGCGTGATCTGAATCAATCCTGGTGGTGTCGTTCCAGTCACCATACCGGACGGACAGGAGAATCTGCTCACCATAAACTGCCAGGTTGTGGAAATGAGTAATCGTGGTGTCGGTCCAGCCTTGCAGTTTCTTCATTGTGTCCACCTGGCCCATCCAACGTTCGTTGTAGGGAACCATGGCCCGGCCACGTAAGAATTCACGAATCTCCGACCTGCCAAGCATGTGTTGCATCATCAACATCTCGGCGCGTGCGGTCCATGGGAGATCGCCAAACTGGTTGTGTGCGCCTTCCGCCAGCGCTAAATGCACTTCACGTAAGGCATTCAACAACGGGAAGCCGTCGGCGATTACGGTAGTGTCGGCGTCTTCGCGATAGAAAGCAGCCGTGCGGTGAAGCAGGTTGTGGAACGCTTCGATGAACTTCGAACGGCTTTCGGCGGAACGCAACTCAGGCACAGCCTTGCCGACAAGTTTCAGTCCATAGTGATGATCGTATTCATAGCATCGGCGCGGAACAGTCAGCCGGTTGTATTCGTCCTGAATGTAACCCCAGAGCAGATTGTTCAGCGGGCGCAATGGATCGAGCTCGAGATTTGCGAGCGGATCACGGTCCGATGGACCACGCCTGTTTTGAAAGCGCATGCAGATGGCGTTCATGGTCTGCACGAGCATTCCTTCTTCGTGCCAGTAAGACCAGATGAGTTCCAGCATGCTTGGACACGTGAACCGGTGGGTCAGCGTGATCTGGCAGTGCTGATCCCAATCAGCGACTAATGCATCCACTATTCTCTGCAGGTAAGGCAGTGGGCCATTGAGGTTGCCGCCAAGATAGGCGCTCAGGCGCTCTTTGAGGTTAGTAGAAGTTATACCGAGTCTTGAATCTCCCTCAACGAACGGTTCGCCTACGCCTTTATCGTCGCGCGTTTGGATGACGATGCCGGTTTCCAGGAGTAAAAAAGCCTGTGTCGCGTACTTGAGCAGACTGTAAGCATCAACTCCGTAGCCCAGCGAAGCGCCCACAAGTTCGTCGCGCTTCCTGTTTACTGCCTCAGCGATGTCGGGGAATTCCGGCTGGGATATTTTTGACTCGATATTTGCTTCTTTGTGGTTCTCAAAACAAGCTGCGACGTCAGAAATGTCATTGCGAAAGACGCGACTTATGAACTTCTCATATCGTTCACCGCTAATCGCCTCAGTGCGATTTTTAATCGCCGACCACAGCGCCGCGTCGTGGTCCAGCCTCACTGCAGATCGCGATAAGGCTACGCCGAAGGGCGGCCCGTCTGGACCACCGAGGCCATCTCCGTCGCCAAACTCACCTATTTCGTCAACTCGATCAGATCCGTTGAATTCAAGCTGGCCTCCCTGCACCAGCGGCTCCAATTCTTTCCGCCGGCGATGTTGTTTTTCAGGGCGTCGCTCTGCTTTTGGATATTCCTTCTCTGCCATGTGGCCTCCTTAATTTGTATCGAACAATAGTGATGGCGCGGTTGATGGTATTAGCGCCGGCTTGGCGCAATAGACCGCCGTGTCGAGCGTGTCGCGTAGCGCCCAGTACTTAAGCATCTCAGCAAAGATCCGGCCCTCAACCTCCGGACTGATCAATCCTTCAACGCGTGCCTGACCAATGACTGCAAAGACCGTTGTCGGCGAAGCCTTGTACATCTCTGAACGCGACGCACGCCATGATCGAAACAGTGCGCTTAGCCGTGCTGGTTGTCGTTCCTCGGTCTGTAGCGCCTCCTGTAACGAGTCGCCGCGTAACGACCTGGGTCGATGATGTGCGATCAGTGTCGCCAGGCCCGGCATCGTCTTCACCAGCAACTCGAGAACCTTACGCTTCTCACCGTCGGGCTCTTGCAGCGGGTAGTAGGAGAGCCAGATGCTTTCCAACATGTCCCACTGCGGATGCGGAAAGAGCGCCCGGCCCATCGCGCAACTCAATCTCACGCGCAGCCACGGAACCGGATGCGGGTCGTCGAGGTTCAACCGGAAAACGAAATAACGTGGTAACGTCACGACCCCCATCAACCCGAGCGTCGATGTGATTCCCACTCGGGCTACGGACCAGAAGTCGGCGAGTATTTCCGAGATGCAACGATCCCAGTAACCCCACGCTGCACTCTCCTCGCCGCGGTTACGCTGCAATCCGCGCAGCAGCGGCCGAATCGACGCCACCAGATCGAGCAACGCAGCTGCCTGGTGTCCGACTTCATGGACCAGCGATGAGGCGATACCGCTTCCGATCATTCGCTCCCTTGGCATTCGTATGATTGCCACCGGGTTATCGCCTCCTCCAGGTAGTCGCGTGCGTGCCCTGCGAATGGCTGCACCGTGACTGCGATCCAGAAAACAAATCACTCCTGGCAGGCTGTAGTAGTTTCCCGGAAGTGAAAGCGCATCGGCTGCGACTATGTCCAGGCCCGCCAGCCAGATTCCGGTTTCCTGCTCGCTGCGCTGCGTCAACACTGCAGCAAAGATGTCGAGATGCGACAACGTCACGTTGAATCGCATGCGCAACATGCTGAAATGTCTTTGCGCAACTTCGGGAGAGGACGATTGGCCTTCTGGACTGCGCAACCAGTTAATAAATTTGCGCACCATGCGATGGACCTTTCGGCGTCCGTCTATCAAATATCGATCGATCGCGCTGAGCGAAGCGGGCGGCAACGCGGCAGCGGGTACCATCGTCTGCTGGAAGGCGAATGGTTTGACTCTGCCGAGCCGGACCAGCAGCGCGCGCGCCTCCTGTTCAACCAAACTCACACCTGGCGCGACCGGCACAGTGGCCGTTGAAAAAGATCTGGTTGCGTGTGTAATCACGGCTTAGGTTCCTAACAGGATGATCCCGTTTCCGCGTCGTATCCATCGCCCGGAATTTCTGTGACGGCACGGTCTCGGCCGTTGCTGGGGAGATTGCGAAATTCCAGGTTGCAGCAAGCCGGGCGCGAACTGTTGTGCAGCAGTGGTCAGTGCGGCTTGAGCTGTCTGTTGTGGAGCCTCGGATTGAGGGGCTTGCGCGGCATTGGTTGCGGCAGCGCCGCCGAGTCGAACTATCTGTTTTGCGATCTCGAACTCCTGATCCTCGTAACTCAAACCCTCGAGTTCCAATCCCAACATGCTGCCGGCGGCCGAGGCCAACTTGCCTCCCATCACACCGCCGATGCCCGGAAGCAGGAAATTTCCGGCCGCAGCTCCGAGCGCGGGCAATGCTTTCTTCGCGATGCCTTTGAGCGCTCCGGTGAGCTGCTTGCCCACCCCGGATTTAAGAAATCCGCCGGCCTTCTTGAAAAGCTTGCCGAGAAATTGTTCCAGCTCATCTTCGTTCTGAACTGTCAACAACTCGGCAGCGAGTTCCATCTCTTCAGTCTCGTTAAACGGACTCTCCTGGCTGTACTCGCCGTATGACTCAAACTGTTGTCCGTATTCGCCGGTATACTCATCGTATTCACCGTCGCCGGTATACTCGCCGGTAAACTCACTCTCACCCATGTACTCGCCGGGATATTCGCCAGCTTCACCGTAATACTCACCGGGATACTCGCCGGTGAATTCGCCGTAATTAGATTCAAGGTTCGTCCGGTCAATGTTATGCATAGATCCTCCTCGGGTTTTCTGTCGGCATTACTCGCAGCGTCACTGGCCGATTGCTTGTGCACGGCTCATGCCAGCGTAAGTTGTTGATTTCTGGTGGGCGGTGGCGAAATGGTTTTCTGTAACGACGAATGGGGGGCTAATCCGGCGAAATGTTTTTCGGTGTGAATGGGTGTATCTTGTGCGCAATGAGCGATACAGAGCCACAGTGGGCTTTTGAAAATCCGCTGTCCAAGTCACTGGAGGAGATGTTTCAGGACAAGGCTCCTGAATGGAAGATCGTGTCTGCGTGGCACGGTGACGATGGTGGCGTTAGCTCGGAATGGAGTGACGGTGATAGTAAAGTCATCGTTCAGATCGCCCGCCTGGCGTCGCCTGAAGAGCTATCAACACATCTGCAATTGTTCGCCTGGCACATCCCGCTCAAGGCAGCCGACTTTGAAGAGGTGATGCGCGACCCGGCGAATTACCAACTACCACCGCCGGTGATGCCTGATGCAAGGTTGCCGAATCTGGATATGAGCGCGGCGTAAGACGAATATCAGTGTCGCTTTTTGAGGATCAAAGCCGATCTTGAAACTTGACTCCATCCACTCCGGCTTTGCCGCCGGATGTGAGGCGAGGCTCTGCCTCGCCGTCCGGCTTAGATTCCCAATGGGCTGTGCCCCCGGTTCGGGCTCTGCCCTAAAGTGTATGGGCCAAAGGCCGAACCAGGGGCCTAGCCCCAGAACCCACATCAATTACTACGGCGAGGCAGAGCCTCGCCTCACATCCGGCGGCGAAGCCGGAACAGAGAGGCCAATTTCATCATCGGCGCTTGGTTGCAAGCGGTATCTCACGCCGGCGGCGAAGCCACAATCCATATCGGCATGGATCAATACATGAGACTCCGGTCGCTCAAGGCGTTGCCACCACTGCTCCTACTGTTCGGCGCTACGATGTTCATCAGCGCCCTCTTGTTGTTCTGGATTCAACTCGTCATTGCCAAGATGCTTTTACCCCGGCTCGGGGGGACGCCGGCGGTGTGGAACACCTGCATGCTCTTCTTTCAGGTAGTTCTGTTGGCCGGGTATTCGTACGTCCTGATCACAACTGCCTGGATCAGCGCTCGCAAGCAAGCCGTCTTGCAAATCGTCCTCCTGCTGCTTTCAGCTCTTTACCTCCCTATTACCCTCGCCGGAGATTTTGCTTCGGTGGCCGCACGTAACAATCCGGCCCTCTGGCTTTTCGGTTACCTGCTGAGCGTGATCGGCCTGCCAATCTTCGTTATCTCAACCACCAGCCCACTACTGCAAAAATGGTTTTCTCGCACAGACCATCCTTCGGCAAACGACCCCTACTTCCTGTTTGCTGTCAGTAACGCAGGCAGTCTTGTTGGGTTACTCAGCTATCCATTTCTTCTGGAACCGACTCTTAATCTATCGCTTCAGAATCGACTCTGGGTGGTCCTCTACGTCGTATTCGCATTCTTGACCTTGGGTTGTGGGCTTGTGCTGTGGCGCGCACGTCCCGCAAAGGTTGTTGAAGCTTCTCCAGGCCCACAGGAATCCCACCTTTCGCTCAAGCGGCGACTCTACTGGGTTCTGTTGGCCTTTATTCCGTCAAGCCTGCTGTTCGGTGTCACGACTTACATCACCACTGAAATCGCCCCTACCCCACTCCTATGGACCATCCCATTGGCCGTTTACCTCGTAACATTCATTCTTGCGTTCGCGCGCAAAAACTTCGCCTACGAACAACTGGCAGGCAGCGCGCTCGCCGGCCTCGCCCTGCTACTCACTCTGGTGCTCGCGGCAAACGCAACGCAACCGACGGCCATCATCGTGCTGTTACATCTCGCGTTCTTCTTCATCGCCGCACTGCTCTGTCATCACAAGTTGGCCAGTGATAGACCATCTGCTGCACGCCTCCCGGAATTCTATTTGTGGGTGGCTATCGGAGGGATGCTGGGCGGACTCTTCAACACCTTAATCGCGCCGGCCGTATTCAACACGATCGTTGAGTACCCGCTGGTAATCGTGCTGGCCTGCCTCGTTAGACGGCGTGACGAAGATTCCTCAGTCAATCTGTCTGACGTTATTCTGCCGGCGTGCATAGGCCTGGTCACCATAGCGCTCGCCCTACTCGTCGCTCAATACGAAATCAGCGAAATTGCGGGTATCGCTCTCGTCTTTGGCATTCCACTGGTGATCATCAACCATCGTTTCCGGAACCATCCGGTTCGGTTTGCCCTGGCTGTTGGCGCAGTACTGCTCGGAAGCATCGTGTACGGCGAAACTCAAAACCGCACCTTGCACGTCGAGCGCAATTTCTTTGGCAGCTTGAGTGTGAGGTTCGATACGCCCAGCGCTACTCACATTCTTTATCACGGGAACACTGTACATGGCCGCCAGTCAATTGATCCCAATCTTCAGCTCGAACCGCTTTCATACTTTCATCGTGACGGGCCGCTGGGACAAATCTTTGAAGCATTTTATGCCAAGCCCGCGTCACGCAATGTCGCGGTTATCGGGCTCGGGACGGGATCGATGGCCTGCTACGCCCTTTCAGATCAGGATTGGACCTTCTACGAAATCAATCCGGCAGTCATCAGCATCGCGCAAACAACGGGTTACTTTACTTACCTGCAGAAGTGCGCAGCTGGTCCGAGCAGAATCGTTTTAGGTGATGCGCGCCTCCAACTACAGAACGCGCCGGACCAGCATTATGGCCTCATCGTTCTGGATGCTTTTAACTCCGATGCTATCCCCATTCACCTACTGACGCAGGAAGCCATCACGCTCTACACGTCGAAACTCGCGCCCGGCGGAATGCTGGCGTTCCACGTTTCCAATCGCAGTCTCAAACTCGACGACGTCCTGGCAGCGTTGGCCCATCGCAATGGTTCAATGATCGTGGGCATGGTCGACGCGCAACAGGATCCGGTGCGAGGCAAAGACCCTTCAGAGTGGGTAGTGATGGCGCGGGAGTCACCTGCGTTCGACATCCTGATCCAGGACCCGCGCTGGCGCCCGCTTCAGGCACGAACAGAATCCGACGCGTGGACTGACGACTTCTCGAATATATTGCGCGTGTTCCGCTGGTATTAGGCGTCGAGGTAAACCTTGCAAATGAGGTTGCCGGATAGTATATGCATATGCGGGCATGGCAATGGTCCGAATCCCACAGCAGAAAGCGAATCCCCCTATGTCACAGAGTTCCCCCGGTCTATATTCGTATCCATACAATCCTAAAATCAAGAAGAGCCTGGGAAAACTCACATGAAGATACTATTTTCAGCCGTCATCCTTGTTCTCCTGCTTTTGAACGCACCAGCGGTCGATGCTTGCAGTTGTGGTAATTACCCGACTCCGTGTCAGTCATACGAAGGCGCCCATGCTGTCTTTATCGGCGTGGTCCAAAACGTTGAGACTCGGATGACGAAAGGTCGGAACGGTAAAGAGTACGGCGCCGGGCAAGTTGCTCATATTCAGGTTGAAAAGGCTTTTAAGGGCACGGTCCAACCAGAGGTCATCTTTCGTACCGAAGGAAGTTCGTGCGATCCAACCTATAAAGAAGGTCAACGCTGGTTGCTCTACGCTTATCACGATCAAAAAACCAGGTCCTGGCGTATCGCGGCCTGTGATCGGAGCACGCGGATCGAGGGCGCCGCGGATGATCTTCTCTATTTGCAGGGACTGCCCAAATCTGCTTCGACAACTCGACTCTCGGGAGAGCTCAAACACTACGAGGACGATCCTGAGAAAGGTTTTTCACGTGTCAAAAACGTCAGTGGCGTAAAGGTAACAATTACGGGTGAGGGTAAAAGCTACGAAGTGTATACGGACAAAGACGGAGTCTACGAGATCTATGGTCTGCCGCCGGGCAAATACACAGTTGAGCCGGAGATTCCCGTGGGGCTGAAAGTACGCTTTCCCATGAACTATGGAGCTCTTGATTTTACTGACCGTAAAAACGTGAAGCTGATACTGGAAGAAAATAGCTGTGCGTCGAAGTCGTTTGTTCTGAGTTCCAATAATCGGATTGCGGGTAGAGTGATTGGAGCCGACGGTCAGGTACTTCCTCGCGTCTGCTTGCGGCTGGCGCTCAAAGGTAAATCGGCGGCGAGCAATTGGAGTATTTTTGACTGCACCGACAAAGAGGGCCGTTATGAGTTGACGGAGATTCCTCCGGGTGAATATCTGATTGTGGCGAATGATGACGGTAAGATCAGTAGCAACGCACCATTTCCAATGGCGTACTTTCCCGGAGTTTTTGAAAAAGAAAAAGCAACGGTATTGACCATCGCCCAAAGCACGAATCTGGAAGACTACGACATCCACATCCCCTCGCAGGAGAGTCGAAAAATTTTACAGGGCGTCTTGCAATACTCTGACGGTAGACCGGTCGCCGACGAATCCGTCGAATTCAAGGCTAACAAGGTCAAGAAAGGTTTTGATGGAACAGCACACACTACGACCGACGATCAGGGTCGTTTTACTTTGGTCGTGCTCGAAGGGTTAAGCGGATCGCTGCGTGGCTACATGACCACGTACAAGGGTGAATACGTTAACTGTCCAAAGCTCGACAAGTTGATTGATGCGAAGGGTGGCTACGTGTGCGACATTGGGACCAAACCGATGCCGTTGGAAATAACGCGCGACATGCAGGACATCAAACTCACCCTCCCTTTCCCGTATTGTGAGAAGGCGAAACGAGACCAGTAAGGTTTCATCCGTCAGGCCTTAATCGCGTGATGTATTTGACCCGGAACTGCGAAGCAGTTGTCATGTATTTGTACCCGGAACCTGCGAAGCAGCTGTCAATTATTTGACCCGGAACCTGCGAAGCAGCTGTCAATTATTTGACCCGGAACCTGCGAAGCAGGTGTCATGTATTTGACCCGGAACCTGCGAAGCAGGTGTCATGTATTTGACCCGGAACCTGCGAAGCAGGTGGTAGCATAAAGCCTGGGGCGCAAGCCCCAGGATCGTAATAAAAATTTGGCGTCGAGCCCGTGAAACGGGCGACAGCCTCGTGTCGGATTGCGCTGTCGCCCGTTTCACGGGCTCGCGCGCCCTTTTTTTCGGCTTTCCTGGGGCTTACGCCCCAGGCTTTATGCTACCACCTGCTTCGCAGGTTCCGGGTCAAATACATGACAGCTGCTTCGCAGGTTCCGGGTCAAATACATGACAGCTGCTTCGCAGGTTCCGGGTCAAATAATTGACAACTGCTTCGCAGGTTCCGGGTCAAATACATGACAACTACTTCGCAGGTTCCGGGTCAAATAATTGACAGCTGCTTCGCAGGTTCCGGGTCAAATACATCACGCCTGCGTCGCAGGTCTAATGCTCCTTGCTTCGCAGCCCTAAGAACGTGGGAGCCAAGTGAAGGTGTAGGTTGTGGAATATTCTTCTGCACCACTCTCTTGGCGAGGAGGCGTGTTAAGCCTGATCGTCAGGTTATGCATCCTCGTTATCTTTAGATGTTGCGGCAGCATGGTTGTCTTATCCACTATGATGTTGACCCGGAGGTTAGTAACGAACTGCGTAGTGTGGCCCCAGTCCCTCAACTCGGAGGCGGTGAAGCGAAATCGTTCCTCCGCTGAGATTCAATAATGTCAACTATATCCTAATTCATTACTCACCGATTGAAGTCCGCAATCCGAGAGTACGAATTAAACGATGAAGGTTGGTCGAGTGGATGCCGAGGAGTTTGGCCGCGGCGGTGTAGTTGCCGTTGGCTTGTTCGATGGCCTGGAGGATGAACTTCTTCTTCATCTCATTTACCGCTTCGTGATAGTTCGGCAAGTTCTGCGGCGCAGGAGTCGTGGCCAGGAGAGATTCCGGGAGATCGTCCGGCACCATCACCTCCGTATTTCCCAGTACAACGGCGCGTTCGATCGCATTCTCCAGTTCGCGAACATTGCCCGGCCAATCATAGGCCAGCAGACAGTTGCGCGTCTCGGGCGCGATACCACTGACAAGTCTCTTACATTTCTTGCTGTACTTCGCGACGAAATAGTATGCGAGTAACGGAATGTCCTCGCGGCGCTCTCTGAGTGGAGGCAGTGTGAGCGAGATGACGTTGAGACGGTAGTAAAGATCCTGGCGAAATGTTCCAGCTTTGATCGCCTCTTCCAAATTCCTGTTGGTGGCAGCGATGATGCGCACATCAACACTAATGGTTCGCGTGCCGCCGAGTCGCTCAAACTGCCGCTCCTGCAAAACTCGCAACAGCTTCGCCTGTGTCGCCGCCGTCAACTCGCCGACCTCATCCAAAAACAGCGTGCCGCCGTCAGCGACCTCAAGACGACCTCGCTTCTGCGCCACGGCCCCGGTAAAAGCACCTTTCTCATACCCGAAGAGTTCGCTTTCCAGCAGCGTTTCCGACAACACCGCACAGTTGATGGCAACAAATGATTTGGCTGACCGCTCGCTGTTAGTGTGAATGGCATGCGCTACCAACTCCTTACCGGTGCCGCTTTCGCCGCGGATCAGAACGGTTGCATCCGTCGGTGCGATCTTCTCGATAAACCGAAACACCTCGCGCATGCGCGGGCTCTCGCCAATCATGTCGTGCTGGAGATTAATCTCCTGATGCAGACGTTGATTCTCGCCCTCCAGCCACTGCAAGTGCTGGACGTTCTCAATCGCAACACCAGCGATACCTCCGACAGCGACGAGTAACTGCAAGTGGCCTTCATCAAAAGCAACCGCCGGATTACTTGTGTCGAGATAAATAACTCCGGCTACACGCTCGCCGATCACTAACGGCACACAAAGCAACGAACAAACCTGCGCAGCAAACAAGCTCTCAGCATCGCGTAGCACCTCGTCGTCTTTTGTTTCAACACACAGCATCGCCGCGCCTTCACGAAGCACTTTCTCCACCACCGAGCGGCTGATACGAATCGGCTGTTCTGTCCGAGACTTTTTATCCGTCCCGTACGATGCGATCAGTTCTTCTGAATTTTCTCTGACGAGCAGCATGGCGCCACGTTCCGCCGGAATAGTGTCGAGAACGACTTCAAGCAATGAACGCTGAAGCTGGGCCGACTCCCGAATCGTGCTCAACAACGTGCTCACTTTCAACAACGCATTCAAGTCGCGAGCGATACGCGCATCACCTTGAAGGTTGGCGAGGTTGGCGACGACAGCCTCTGGCTTCAGGTACAGCGCATCTTTCTGCGCGAGACGAATCGTCGAAGGGTTGATCAACTCGTCCGTGCCAAACTCAACCGGACTATCTGCAGCAACAGCCTCAACGTCCTTCGAAAGGAATAGGAACCGCACGCTCCCAACCGCGATTTGATCTCCATGATCCAACGACTGCTCTCCGACCGGCACCGCGTTAACGAACGTGCCGTTGTAGCTCTCCAAGTCGACAATCCTGAACGACTCCCCTTCTCTTCTGATCAGGCAATGTCGTCGCGAGACAGAGTGGTCGTTGACGCAGATCAGGTTGGAAGGCTCACGACCGATCGAGACTTCCGTTTCAGTCAAAGCGAAAGTCGTCCCCTCAGTTGGACCAGAGACAGCGATGAGTCTAGCGCTTGTTGTCATGAGGGTATCAGTTACGACAGTCTGGAGTGTCAATTATGACATACCTTCTTCGCACTCAGACCAGCATTGTTACTCACAAATTCACCAAAACCCTCTAGTTAAACCCCACATCGGCAGTGGTACGGCAATGGCAGAGGGACAGGTGTCGCCGGCTGAAACACGCCGGCGGAATCAAACAACAAAATCCCAAACTACAAGGAGAAGAATATGACGACAGTAGCAACCGCAAACCCTCAGGACGCCAAAATCGCTCCCAATCCTCAGGAGGCCAAAGTCGCCGAAAACCCGCAGGAAGTGCTGGCGAGTGGTGGCTCAGCGCGTCCGTTTCCACAGTACAACGGACACGTTTTCGCGCTTGAGAATCATCCGGAAATATATCTGGTCCTTAACGGATACCTGCGTCACGTGCCGGATTGGGAGACATTTCAAAGGCTTTTCAAAGATGCTCCCATCGAACCAATGAAGTCCTTAGACTTCATAAGCAAAGGGCCCGCCCTCACCAGTAGAACGATGCTGATCAGGGGAGACCAAGTCAATAAGACATATCTTCTGGTCGACAAAGTAAAAATGTGGATCCCCAACCCGACGGTCTTTGAGCAATATCACTTCGATATGGCTAAGTGTTGTGTCTTGCCGCAGTTCGTGGTCAATTTCATTACCGACGCCCCGGTCAACGTCGAAGGTCCCCACCAATAATCCCAACTCACTTCGCGCCAGAAGGCCACGCTGCAATTGCGGCGTGGCTTTCTCATTACCCCAGGTAATTCGAAGATAACGCTGCACAGTTTTAGGCCAACCACAAAGGTACCTGGAATCGGGTCAGTACCGTAACGCGGTAGCGTCGGGTTCGTGTTGCCGGTCGTGACCCGTCGCTACCGCGTTACGGTACTGACCCGATCCAACAATAATCTCTGACTTTAAGGAAAAGTGCCTTTGTGGTTAGGCCGTTTTTTCGCGCTGACGTTTTTGCTCAATTGCTGATCTGTCGTGGGAAGTAGATGGTGAAGCTCATCACCGAGGAATTAAAAGTGTATTCCAGGATCGTTTCGTCTTTCTGCGCTGTGGTGTCTCTCTGCTTGAAGACGATTTTTATATCCTTCCCCAGGAACTCAGCTTCCGTTTCGGATTCCTTCCAGCCCTGGTCACTTTCTTCGTCCTTAACCTGAAACGAAATGTTAGAGCTGATCTCGAGGCGGATCGAACCTTTGACAAGCTCTTCGCTAAGTTCAAACAGCTTCGTCCCGTCTGCAACGTTGTAGACTTCCACAGTAGTCCATACATCTGTCTGCGAACTGATTGGATAGAGTTTATCCGGCAACTTTCCATCGCTGACCTTCAGTTCACAAACCCGGCCCTCCAAGGTTGATTCTGCTTTTTGCCACCTCTTGCCTGTTGCATCGACAAACGGCATATCGGGAGACGAAATGCAGATCGGGTTACCGGTTTCAGTGCCACCAATTTGATTACCACCCATCTTGACGATGACGGGAGTGCCGGGCTCGTGCTCATGTGTTTGCGAGTTCATGTCGTAGCTCCTTTTTGAGATAAAGGGTTAGTTGTTGGCTCCCGGCAGGAGTTCGTCTAGTTGCTTACGATAACGCTGGACATCCGGCCTGCTGAGATAGCTACTGTATTCGCTGGTTCCGAATGCTTTTTCGAGTGCCGTCAATAGCCCCGCCGCGCGCGCCGCGTACTCATCAACTTTTGTGTCGTCCTGCTGTCGCCGGCTTGCTTCTGCGGCGATGAGCCACGCGCGCCATTCAGAATGACGACTGCCCAACCGAGCAAAGGTTTGCTGAGCTTGCAACGCAGACGATAAAGCGTTTGCTGCGTCGCCATTCGCCAGCAGGGCTTCAGCAAGCGCAAGCTGCGCGTTGGCGATGAGTCGCGGAGCGCTCGCGCGTGTCGCGATGTCGAGGGCTTCCTGACACTTCACTTGTCCTGCACGCGATGTACCAGAGTGGAGTTCGGCGAGTCCGTGGGTGTAAGAGACCTGGACCGAGAAGTCCTTATCCTGTGCGCCTCCAAGCGCTGAAGCTTTCCGGCTCTCGGCGACCGCTTCGCTATAACGAAACTCGCTCAGGGCCATTCGCGCTCTCAACAGGTGAACCCATGCGAGCAGTTGCTTGTCGATTCCGCCGGGCCGGCTGGCAACGTCGAATGCTTGTGTGAGTGCGTCGCGTGCTTCCGTGTAGTGACCCAGTTGCCAGAGCAAGGCGCCGCGATTGAAAAGATCGTAACCGGTCTTTGGCTCGAGCTTCAGAGACTTGTTCAGCTTGTAACTCTCATCAAAATGGTTGAGCGCCTCCGTGAAGCGTTCCTGATGAGTGAGGAGCAGACCGATGGCCGCGTGAGTGTGGGCCATCTGGGCCGTGTCTTCTACTTCTTTCAGCAGTTGAAGCTGTTCGTTAAACGATTCAAGCGCTGACTCGTTGTTTCCCTGCTGCTCGTTGGCATAACCGAGCAGGAGCAGGGCTTGTAAAGTCTCTCGCCGGAAATTTCCCTGCCGGTAAAAGGCGAGCGCGGGTTCGAGATAATTCACCGCTTTGGCACCATTGCCCTGCTGGACCAACAAACTGCCGAGCGAGATCAATGCTCTGGCTTCAGCACGACGTCCCTTGTTTGCTTTCGCAATCTGTAGCGCCTGCTCGAAACGTTTTTCGGCTTCGCTGTATTCGCCGCGGAGAAAGAGTGCGTTGCCGATGTCGATGATGCCATTCGTGGTGAGGTTATCCAGTTGCTCGGAACGCGCCAGTTCAATTGCTCGCGTCGCGTATTGTTCGCCACGCTGTGTGTCACCGGAGTTGTAAAAGATACCGCCCAGTTGGAGCAGGATTTTGATCTGCTGCGGCTTGTTGTCAGTCGTCAAAGACAGGTCGAGCGCGCGCCGCAACTGCTCCTGTGCTTCGGTCAACTTATCCACGACGCTGAGGAAAGCTCCGCGTTGATAGCAAACCTCAGCCGTTCCTTCGACGCTGCCTTGAGCTTCGTAAAGCGCTTGCGCTTTGTCGAAAGCAGCGTTGGCTTTCGGCGCTTCCTGACGGCGGCCGTAGATGATGCCCAAACGCATGAAGGCAGCAGCCGCCCGTTCGTCCCGGCGTGTGACTTCTTCGAATGCGCCGGCCGCGCGATTAACATCCCTGGCTCGCTCGTAAGCACGGCCGACGTCAAAATAAGCGATGACTTTTTCATCATCCGGCACGCGCCGCGCGATCTCTTCAAAGTTTTCGATTGCGCCCTGAAAGTTGCGACGAACCGTGGCCGTGATGGCTTGCAGGTAGAGCATGTCGAGCGGGGGTAGAGTTGAGAGATTCGGGACTAGTTCGGTGACGCGCAACAACTCGTCTGTTGCTTTCTCCTCATAATCCAACTCCATCCACGCCTCGGCGAGACGTGCGTGAGCCAGGGGAAATTCCTGGTCCACCTGGATCGCCTGCCCAAACAACTTGCTCGCCTTGAGATAATTGCTATCACGCAGCGCCTGTGTTCCGGCGTGGTACAGACGTTTTGCTTCCGGCGATGGTTCATGAGAATTGGAGCGCCAGAAGGAGAACCACAGGACGAAGAGTGTCAGCGCGGAAAGTAACAGGACCGCGGTGCGGGCGCCCTTTTTCGACGACGGCCAGTGCGCTATTGAAGAGCGTAGGCGTGCTCCGATCGATTTGAGTTTTGAGTGGTCCGTGGACTTGAATGCAATTGGCTTCAAGTCATCCAGCAACTCTTCCGCGGTCTGATAGCGAGCTTCTGTCTTCTTGGCGAGAGCTTTGAGGGTAATGCTGTCTAACTCAGGCGGGACACGTGGGTTGAGTTGTGACGGCGGCGGAGGGTCATCGCGAATCACTTGCGCAACGATCTCGGGTAAGGTCTTGCCTGAAAAAGCAGGTGTGCCGGTGAGGCATTCATAAAGCAGTGAACCGATGGAGAAAATATCGCTGCGCCTGTCGATAGGCATGCCAAGCGCTTGTTCCGGCGAAAGGTAGGAAGGCGTGCCGATGATGACACCTTCGAGCGTGTGGGTGGCGTCTCCGAGCACGGCTGCACCATCCGGTTCAGTGTGCTTCGCCAATCCGAAGTCGAGCACTTTAACTTCGTTGCGCTGGTTGAGCACTACGTTCGAGGGCTTGATGTCACGATGAACAATCCCGTGACGGTGCGCTTCAGCAATCGCGTCTGCCACCTGTCTTATGATCTCAACCGCGCGATCTACCGGCAGCGGATTTGCGCGGAGTAGATCGCTGAGGCTCTGACCATCGATCAACTCCATTACGAGGTAAGGCTGCCCGTCATCCGTTTCGCCATAATCGTGTACGGTCGCGATATGCGGATGATTGAGAAGCGAAGCCGCGCGCGCCTCACGCAGAAATCTCGTTCGGAAATGTGTTTGACCGGGAACGGAAGCAACTTTTAGTGATTTGATCGCGACTCGTCGTCCGAGCAGCGTATCTTCCGCGACATAGACCGTGCCCATGCCTCCCTCGCCGAGTTTGCTGAGAATGCGATAGTGAGAGACAGTCTGGCCGATCACGTTGTGGCTTCCTTAGCAGGTATGGACTTAGAAGGCGTGGAGAACCTCAGCGCCCGAGTGGACGCTGGAATATAAAGAAAACCAACAAACTAGGCAAGGTTTAGAGTGATTGATGGTGTGCAGCTGGATGTAACGTGACCGCTAACTGTCGTAGCGAGTTGGACCGTTGCGCGGCGTTTGCGCGAAAAGTAATTAGGAGCGTTTTGTTGCGGCTTTGCCTCAAGAGTCAGGTATGGTACTTGGAATCGGGTCAGTACCGTAACGCGGTAGCGTCGGGTTGTTCTCGAGAACCAATGCGTTCACCCGACGCTACCGCGTTACGGTACTGACCCGATTTCTCAGCGATTTCCGACTTTTAAGGCAAAGCTGCGTACTGGGGCCTTGCACAAAAGTCATTTTGGCGCGCTTCGCTTCGGCTTCGCCGCCCGATGTGAGGCAAGGCTATGCCTTGCCGTGAGGCTTTTAAAATAATGTTCGGGGCTACTACGAAGGGTGCTAACGGCAAGGCATAGCCTTGCCTCACATCCGGCGGCGAAGCCGAAGCGAAGCGTGCCAAAATGACTTTGAACCCGAAGTGAAGCGCGCCAAATCACTTTTTGTGCAAAGCTGCGTACTGGCCACGAACGAATGCGATCAAGATCAGCGCGGCGACGGCTGTGAACTTTGATGGTATTACCTCGCATAGTTCTAAGGTGATGGCCCAACCTTGATGAGAACTGTATTACTCTGCACGCCCCGCACACGGACGCTTACGCGTATGTCGCCTGCGTTCTCCAGTTCATCTGTTAACCTGACGGTTATCTGCGTCAACCCATCAACACCCGGGACTTTCCCCGCGAATTCAACCGTTAATGGAAACACTCTTTGTTGCGAGTCCTCAGCCTGAGCAGTAACAACTGCACCTTCCCCAGGTATCAATTCCACGTTGTTGGCGAAGAGCGTGACACGGGTGTGCCGATCCGCACTCAAGTTATGTGACGTCAGAACCGGAACGGGATCGCGGACCAACGTCACAGAGTCAGGAGCGATCGCCCGGGTTGTGTTTCCCTCTGTAAGTAGAACCGGAGGGCCCGTGGGCGGTGGAGATGGGGGCGGCCCGGCATCACCGAGCACGCGTGCTATACCAGGACGAGGCACTCCGCTGAACTGCGTGAAGCTACCGGCGATGAGAATCTTCCCGTCTGGTTGTACGGCGATAGCCGTTACACTGGCGTTTGGTCCAACCCCGGAGTTGAGAAACGTCTGGTCGAGTGTGCCGTCTATTTTCAAGCGCGCGAGGTTGTTGCTCTGGAGGCCGTCGATTTGGTGGAAGCTGCCGCCAATGAGTATGTCGCCGTTTGATTGGATCACGAGGGCGTTAACGGTGGGAGTGCTGGAGACGACAGTAAGGACAGCCAAACCCGGAGCGAAGGCATTATCAAGCGTGCCGTTGCTGTTGAGCCGCGCAAGGCCAAACCGGGTAGCGTTGTTGAACTTCGTGAAGTTGCCGCCTACATATATCTTCCCGGACGCGACGGCCAGCGCGAGCACCCTGTCGTTCGTGTTGGGTATGTTGGTCGCGCCGGTCCCCAGGTTGTTGTCAAAGGCAGTGTCGTGAAAACTGTTGAAGTAAACGCGCGCCATGTTTTTGCAGAGAGCGCCGTTGAGCATCATGAACAAGCCGCCGCCGATAATCTTCTCGTCAGGTTGCAGCGCGAGCGCAAGGACGGAGAAGAAGCTGGGACAACCGCCCGAACCTACGTCAGCGAAACTGGTGTCGACCGAACCGTCATACTTTAGACGAGCGACACCTTTGAGAAATTGATTGTTGACGTGACTGAAGAGACCGCCAATTACAATCTTACCGTTCGGCTGAACGACGATCGCATTGACTGGCCCACCAACGACGGGCTGGAAAGTCGAATCGAGCGTTCCATCACCGTTAAGACGTGCCAGCCCCGGCCGCGAAACACCGTTAACAACTGAAAACGTTCCGCCGAAAAGAATCTTTCCATCAAACTGAACAGCGATCGTGTTGATCTTGCCGTCGGTACCGGAGCCGGTGTTGTTGAAAAAAGTGGTGTCGAGCGTCCCATCCGTATTGAGCCTGCAAACCCTTCCGTGAGTAGCCGGGCTTTGCGCGTCGAAACTGCAACCAACGAGCACCTTCCCGTCCGATTGAGTCGCAACTGTCCACGCGGCGGTGATACCTGCATCGGGATTGAAAGTCGTGTCGAGATCGCCGGGAGCTGCGCTTACTGGCGCCGAGACGTAGCACAACAATCCGAGCAAGAGTATGACGGTGTAAAGGGTAGATACTCTCATCGTTCGGTGATCCAGCAGCGCGTCAACTGATATCACGATCAGAGACATTTTGCCACCAATAAGCCGCAGATGAACGCAGATCCGGCGGCCTCTACAAAACTTAAAATCTTCTTGCATTGATTCGCGGTTTCTTCTATTTTCTCGCCGTCAGTATTCTCGCGGGTTCTCACTTTCATTCGCCCATACTCAGGGCCCGCATAGATAGACTCAGCACCTCCCGTTCAACTTAATAACGTGTCGACGATCAGAGCTATGTCTCTGTGAATCGCCACCATTGGAGAAGGAGATCTGAAGTGCCGATCAACCTGGATAATGCACTCATTCTATGGGGCGCCGACTTCGGTTTTAAGCATGGAGTTTACCCGGGGATACTGAGTAGATCAGGTTTGAGTAAAGTGTACAAGAAGTCGACCGATACTCCGTTTGCAGGCAAGTCGCACGTACTCCTCTGCTTCAGGCGAGGCACAAATTATCCGGACATTTCCACGGTAAGTTCCCCGGCCCTGCTCCCTTTAGGCGGAGTCGCACGCATGTGCAGCGACAAGCTTGGTACTTTCGGGGTGTACCAGGTCATCGATAGCAAAACTGCGCGTTTGCAGTATTGGTCGGATTTCGATCACTGGCCGGTTATTTGGGATGCCAGTAAGGAAAAGGCCAAAAAAGTCCCTGGCCTGGATCGCGGCCACCGTCACCAGGCGCCTCGTACAGCAGTCCAGTTGCCGGCGCCGGTCGAGGATGCTGTGCTTTATTCGACACTCATCTTGACCCACAGGGTATAGCTCTCGACGAACTGTCGAAATGAAACTAAGGTATGCGACATTAGTAGTAACTACTTAATCGTTAACAGTCCGAATTAATGAAAGGAAAACGTTATGCCTCCTCCCCCACCGAGCCCGAATACAACGCTAATCGAGAACATTGACGTTGGACTCCCATATCTGCGTACCGGTAGACCAGCAAACTTGTTCGCAGCTCTGCGCGATAAGATCATCAGAGTGGCCGGCTTCGACTTCCTGTCGGTATTCGGCGATATGATGCGACCTAAGGGATTTACCACGAACCAGCCTGGCGTTTCGAATAAGTCGCGGCACAAGTGTGGCGATGCTTTCGATTACAACCAGAGCGACCCACGACTCGTAGTAGTCAGAGACCCGCGTAACGGCGTTACCTATTTCCGAACTTTTCTGAGGTGTGAAAAGCAGGATGGAACGCAGGGTGAGTTAATGTCGCCTAACGGTGGTTCGGCGAAATTTTACGTCGACTTTACTTCCATCGCTGAAGCTTTCGGCTGGCATCGCATTCGCGCGCAGGCTGGATGGCAACAAACCTGGAAGAAGCGCGAGTTTTGGCATTACCAAATGACTGAAGGATACACGTTCGATCAGGGCATTACGCTTCTATACGGCGATGCCTCTACCGTGCCACCCGCACCGGATATGCCGCAAGTGGCTCTCAATGACCGCGACGATGAATCCGTTTTCCACGATCCAAGACACGTGCGTCAGGTTCAAGCCCAACTCTATGTTCTGAAACTCCTGCAACCGATCAACCAGGTCGACGGTGCTTTCGGACCAAAGACCCAGGCCGCAGTCACCGCATTTCAACAACAAAACGGATTGCCGGTGACTGGCATTGCCGACACGGCCACACGCCGCGCGCTACTTGAAGCTGTGTTGTGATGTTCTGACGGGAGTTTGTGAGCGCCGGCGCAGTGTGCGCCGGCGAGTATTCTCATGGGCTGCAAGACCGCCGCCCCGATATTCCCTATGAAAGTTTTGTGTTCAAGTGTTCAAGTTTCGTTTATTTGGCGCCGCACGGCTGCGCACCCACCCGTTACCCCGGGTGTTACTGACCCGATCCAAGTGCAGGTTAGACTTTGAGGCTTTGAGCTAAACCTGCTGTAGTTAACGATTCCCGAAAGCGAGAGGTAAGACGGTGTTCAAGATCCACATGCTCCCAGCCGATCACGGCGACTACCTCCTAGCGAACTCCATGAGTACGAAGTTGAATATCCGGCAGAAGGAGCCGAGGGTTTAGTCGTCGACTTGTAAGAAGGCTCCTGACCTACTTCACCCGCACGAACGGCATGTCGCGCATTCGCGATGCTCCGACGTGCATCCCGTTGACCTTTCCATTTTTGTCCCGTGTAAACCAGATAACGTATCCCTGCACGGCGAAGTGGTCCTTGTATAACGGTTGCATCGGTAAACTCGTTGCCGGTCGCTGTTTGAGCAACGCCTTTCCATTATCGACCGCGAAAGTGATGGTCGCTCCAGCCTCTTCGCTAAACCAGTCTCCTTTAAATGAGTCGAGGTCCACCGGCGTCGGCGTCCATTCCTGCTCCGAAACGAAGCGTGTGACCTCACCATCGGAATCGACCGTTTCAGCAGACACCGGCTTGCCGTTTTTATCCAGGGTAAACTTCAGTTTATTCCCGCCGGCAGTAAACTCTCCTCCTCCCACAGGTGCGATGCGCGCGCCACTCCAGCGCGACACGCCGTTCTCAATCACGAATCTTGCCGGGGCGTGAGTCTTTTCATTCCGCCAGACACCGACAAACTTCTTCAGTTCGTCCTCTGAAACCTTGGCTGGTTCGGTCCTGGAGGTTTCGGGAAATGGTCCAAAGATCTCATCGGTGATGTTTGCAGCGATTCCTCCGGCACTGGGTGAAGTGCCGTTACACATGACACCGACTGAAACCTTGTTGTCCGGATATCGCGCGAGAAACGTTTGATAGCCTGCAGTCGAGCCGCCGTGCGAAACGTCTTTCAGTCCCTTGTATGTAGAGACAGTGAGTCCGAGCGCGTACGCAATCTTACGCCCGTCATTCAGCACTCCTCGCGTCTCGAGGGCGGCGACAAGAGGTGCACCCAGCGAGTGTGAATCAAGCATTGCGTTCCACTTCATCCAGTCGCCAACCGTCGTGAGCATACCGCCGTTTCCATAAACATTCATGAAAGGCATATTGAGTCGCCATGGTCCATTGCCTTGCCGCGCATACGCTTGCGCACGGCCGGGGACTACGCGCTGGTAGTCGTCGCGCCATGAACTGTTCTTCATGCCGAGTGGCTTGAAGAGCCGCTCTTCGACGAAGGCGGGAAACTTCTGTTTCGAAACGCGCTCGACGATTATCGCGGCGAGGTTGTAGCCGCTGTTTGAATACGAGTATTCAGAACCGGGCGTGAAGTCGAGTGCCCGCTGATGAGTAATAACATCAAGGGCGAGATCCTGGTTGATGACGCGTTCGCCTCGGCCGGCGCCGGTCAGACTCAAAACGGTGCCCCAGTCGCGCAAGCCCGCAGTGTGATTCAAGAGATGCCTGATCGTCAGCGGCGAGCCGTAATCGGGGAGTTCGGGAATGTATTTCCTGACCGGATCGTCGAGACTGAGCTTTCCATCCTGTTGCAACAGTACGAGTGCTGCAGCTGTGAACTGCTTTGCCACTGAGCCCGACTCAAAGATAGTTTGAGTTGTGTTGGGAACGTTGTGCTCGAGATCGGCAAGTCCGAACGCCTTTTCGAACACCGTTTCTCCTTTGAGTGAAACTGCGGCAGCACAGCCGGGCGCGGGTGCAACGTAAGCCTTGGTGACTTTCTCGAACGCCCGTTCAGCACCGGCGACCACCTTCTCTCTGTCAGGAACCTGTGCCCAGGTTGCACTTGAAAGAAACGCGATAACAGCAAGAACGAATAAGAAATGTTTTCTACTCATAGCGTTCATCCTTCCCTTTCAATCCTTCTTTTCAAGAAACCTTGACATGGCAGGTTGCTAAATATAGATTGATGCCCACTTCTTGGTCCACTAGTCTTACTTCATGAGGAGGTAAAGATGTTAACCACGGACCCTTCATACCGGCGAACCATTCCAGTGTTGGTTCTACTTGTGTTAGTAACCGTCTTAGCCGCGCAGGGAGGACGTGCGCTTCACTCGCGAATCAACGCACCGAGTCAGCCGCAGGATGTTAGCCAGCGCGGTTCCATTCCGTATACCGTCACGCTCCGGGAGATTATGCACGCACCTGACGGAACGAAAAGAGTGAGCCGAGAAATTACCCACGCGATTCGCCACGATGGCTCGCAGGTTTTCATGACTTCAACCGACAAAGGGACTCGCCGGTCGCTTGATTTTGCCTCCGGACTCAAGGTGGACACAAACGACTTACAGCTCACCAAGACTTCCATGAACCGGACCGCTAATAACAAGATCCGGCAGAGAGATCCAAATTCCAAATGTCTGAATTCACTCGACGGCAAGCCCTTCGATTCCGACCAGACTATGTTGGGTGAGGAAACAATAGCCGGATATAAAACCGTCAAGATATCCAGCGGCATCATCACGTCGTGGTATGCGTTGGACTACGGTTGCGCTCAAGTGAAAGACATATGGCAATTCAGTCCGGGCGAGTTTACGGAGAAGGAGTTGGTGGCTCTGGTTGGCGGAGAACCGGATGCTGCGTTGTTTGATGTGCCCGCGAAATATCGCGAAGTTTCCCCTTCCGAAAGAATCTTAGGTTCTAACAAGCCTCACAACGAAGCCGTAGAAAAACAACTTCGCATGCTGGATGAGGATTACAAGCGTGCGAAGAAGCAGGAATAGGATCAACCCAATCATTTTAAGCCGCAGATTTTCGCGGATGAATGCAGATTAAATCGGTGTTCATCCGCGAAAATCTGCGGCTTACTTCTGAGTACAGGAATTCCCGGTTGTTAATTGGGTTCGACCCACTATATAACGTCACTATGTCTGAAGAACTGGAGTTTGAGAACAACGAGCCGGACGACTCGGTCTATCTTGACCCGGACGAAGCTTTACGTGAGTTCATAGATCAGGTGCCGCTATTGTCACCTGTCGACACCTCAACCGAACTCGAAAGACTTGGTTACAAAGGCCAGATCGATCAACGTCGCGCGCTTTCGCTGATGGCCTATCGACATGTGCGCCGGCTCAAAAGAATCTATCTCGACGGCGAGTCGCCCAACGATCTGCCGCCTAAGCAGAATCTTCTGTTGCTTGGCCCGACAGGTTGCGGCAAGACCTTCATGGTTGAGCTGTTGTTTCAGAACATCCTGAAACTTCCCACGGTGATTGTCGATATCACCAGCTTTACCGAGAGTGGTTATATCGGCGACGACGTGCGCACGATCCTCACTCGCTTAATACTGAACGCGCACGGAAACCAGTATCTGGCCGAGTGTGGTGTTATTTGTCTTGATGAATTCGACAAGATAGCTTCTTCGAGTAGCAGTGCTCGCTTTGCGGGGCAAGGTACAACCAAGGATGTTTCCGGTTACGGCGTGCAACGTGAGTTGTTGGGAATGATGCACGGAGCTGAGGTCGTGGTACCGATGGATTATGGCTTTTCGGAGTATGGCCATCGAGTTCGGTTCTCTACGCACAGTGTTCCTTTTATAGCGTGTGGCGCATTTTCCGGTATGGACGAACTGCTTCGCCAAAACCGGAGCAACATCGGATTTCGCAATGCAGCTGGCGACGACTTGAGCCAGTTAACCCTGGACGAGGTCGGCTCATTTCAAAAGTTTGGCTTCCTGCCGGAATTGATTGGCAGGTTTGCACGCATCGTTAGTTTTCCGAAACTCTCGACTGAAACGCTGAAGCAGATTCTTAGGGAAAACGTACTGCCGCAATTCAGCAATGAATTCAAAGGCGAGGATCTGGAACTAATCGTTTCCGAAGCCGCCCTCGATCATCTCGTGGCACGCAGTGAAAAGCGAGACACCGGCGCGCGCGGCTTGCATACCGAGTTGGTCGCAGCGGTCGAGCGAGCAGCTTTCGAAACGTTTATGCAGAAGAAAAATGCTTGCGTGGTTATTGACGTGAAGGACGGAAAACTCACGAGCGAGGTTTCGTAAGCACTACGAAGTAAACACTGGTGAAGAATTCATCAAGTCCAGGACCTTGCGCCAACCCGCGCACGAGGCGACTAATCTTGAAGGTCTTGCCGCCGAATCCAATCCGCTCCTGGTGCTGAATCTCAAACGGCAATTCCTCTAGCAGCCGGTTGAATTTTCTGATCGTCATAAAGTTCAGGTAAATTTTCCAGGAATCGCGATCGACAAATGGGTTCGGCTTTTTCTTCCCTTCCTCGTCCAGAAAGTAGCAGCTCGTGTTATACGCCGGTGAGTCGTAAAGCTTTTCAGCCACCGTCAAGAGCGTGTCCATTGAAAAGAATACGTGAGGCCACGGAAACGTAATTATGTCTTCAAGGTGACTACCATGCGGATGAAGCCAGGGATTGAAGTGAACCAAACACTGGCCACCCGGCTTCATCACACGAAAAACCTCCATGAAGAGTTCTTTCGGTTGGCTCAGGTGCTCGATGGTATCAATCGTGTAAACCACGTCGACGCTGTTATCGGGTAGCGGGATCGAAGTCGGTGTCGTCTGAATGAACTGAATACTGTCTCCGTACTGTCGCCGCGCGTCATTCAAATAATAGGAAACCAGGTCGGCGCCGATCGCGGTGAATTTATTGTGCTGTAGAAAACTGTGAAGCAGATAGCCACGGTTGCAGCCAAGGTCCAGGACAGTTTTATCCTCAAATGAAACGAAGGGCTTAAATAAGGCGCGATAATGCGAGGTCTCGGCAACACGTTGCCCAAAGTATTCCTCGTTTGAATCGAAACGCGTTATTGCGGGAGTCCTGGAGCCAAACTTCTTTAGCGGCCCGAGGAAAGCCAACGAGATTTGATAGCACAGCCTTGCCGGAAGGTTCATGGGAGTGAACAACCTCGACGTGAGTATACATCCAAATCCCGCTACTGACCCGATCGAAGAAATCTTTCATTCAACACCGGGCCAAAGCCCGGTGAGAATGAGGGTGGTGACCTAATTTGAGGTTCTTATCCGCAGATTGCACAGATTTTATTAATTAATCTGTGTAATCTGTGTATAAAAAAGTCAAACTAGGGCACTACCAGAATGAGACAAAAATTGGCGATGTGGCGGTGGCTGCGCTATGATTGGCCGCCCAGTTGAAGCGAAATACGATGGTTCCCTCAGGCCGGCTAACAATCCTCTTTATCCTTCTCCTCTTAAGCCCTGTTGCGCTCTCACAGAGCGTTGCCGATAAAGCTGCGACCTCAACCGTGAGCGGCAAGGTGACGGTTGGCGGTAAAGGTCTACAGGGAGTGGTAGTCGTATTAGTCATCGTCGAGCAATCTCGTTCGATTTTTCGGCCGACTCGTTTTCGATCCACCACTGACGAAGACGGAAACTATCGCATCACGAACGTGCAGCCGGGCACGTATGAGGTGGTACCGGCGTCTCCAACCTACGTCGCAACCGAAGGCCGCAAGTCTCTAATCGTCGGCAAGAATGAAACAGTCGAGAACATTGACATCGCGTTGGAGCGCGGTGGAGTGATTACCGGCAAAGTGACTGATGCGGAAGGACGTCCGGTCATCGAAGAAATGGTTTTTCTTTCCGCGGCCACGTCGCAGCGCGCCTATTACTTGCGAGAGATTCGCACGGACGATCGTGGCATCTATCGGGCCTACGGTGTACCGCCAGGAAAATACACGGTATCCGCCGGAAGAGACGCAAGGTCTTCCCCTGGCAGGCGCCATTCGAATGGCGGCTACGAGCGCACGTATCATCCCAGCACTGCTGATCCTGCCGCGGCGACTGTCATCGATGTCACCGATGGAGGTGAGGCAACAAATGTTGATATCACGTTAGGTGGACCACCGCGCACTTACACGGCGCGCGGTCGCATTATCGACGGTGATACAAATCAACCGGTGCCGAATACGCAGGTGGGACTGCAGTCATTCTTCCAATTTGGTACCAGCGCGAGGGGGAATGTAGCAGAGTCGACAAAAGACGGTGAATTCAAAGTAGAGAATCTGGCGCCCGGAAAATATGCCGTTTACTCGCAGCCGCCGGAAAACTCCAACTGGCACTCTGAAGCGGTTCAGTTTGAGGTGACTGATCGAGACGTCGATGGCTTGGTGATCAAGACTTCCGGCGGAGCATCGGTTTCGGGTGTAGTTGTTCTGGAGGGACCCGTTGATGAAAAGCTTCGAGCCAATCTGCTTGCCAGCCGAATCGTCGGACTATCGTTTGGCGGTTACGTCGGACAATCAACGCCGTCTGCGACCATCAACCCGAATGGAACGTTTCGCATGACAGGTCTCGCGCCGGGTCGCCTGATCTTCAACCTGGAGCCGCGCGAACCCTTTCGGGTCAGCCGCGTCGAGCGCGACGGCATCGTTAACCCACGTGGTGTGGAGATCAAAGAGCGCGAGCACGTTACCGGCTTGCGAGTGGTCGTCGCTCATGCGAACGGAGCTATTCGTGGAGTAATAAAACGACCAAGCGGCTTGGAACCAGCAGTTGCCCGGGTTCAGGCTCATGTCAGAAGACCTGAAGACTTTTATGCCACACCAGTCGATATAGATGTTCTCGGCCAGTTCCGCGTCAATGGTTTGATCCCGGGAACGTATGAAATCGAGGTTATGGTTTTTAGAAATGTTCCGGCTGCTCAACAACCTCTGATCATTCCGCCTACAAGACACACTGTCATAGTAACCAACGGCGCTGTAGCTGACGTAAACATCACCCTTCAGATGCCAAAGCCCGCTCAGTAAACGATACATGACTACGCCAATCAGATCTCATTCTCGTAGCGCGGCAGCTTTGCTAATCCTCGTGTTCACCTCAATCTGCGCAACCGCGCAACGGCAAGAGCTGCCGCGGACGCGAACCATGCCGGGATACGCGAAGGTGGAAACAAAGACGGGTAATGTTAGCGGCAGCGTTGTCACGGAAAGCGGTCAACCGCTGGCGAATGTTGAAGTTTCGGTGCGACCGGTCACATCTGAAGGACTTCCGATTACAAACCTGACGACGAACCGCGAGGGAGTTTTTAAGGCCACTGGCCTGGCGCCAGGTTCGTATACCGTGAGTGCTTCGATCCCTGCTTACATTCCGAAGTCACCTCCATCTCACCCGGTCGTTCAGAACACCGGCGATTCGGTGACATTGGTATTTATAAAGGGCGGAGTCGTTACCGGAACTGTCATAAATTCAAAAAGCGATCCCATCGTCGGTATTGCCATCAGAGTTGAGATGGTAGTCGATGAGAGTGGGCGCAATGCTCCCGGGATTTCTTACGAGAGCGTGACGGACGATCGAGGAGTTTATCGGGTTTACGGATTGCCCTCGGGAACTTACATCGTGGCGGCTGATGGCAGTCCCAATTATTCCCCGGCGGGAGTAAATGCGTTTGCCTTAGACATGCCTACCTATGCGCCTTCGTCGAGTCGTGAAACGGCAGATCGAATCAGTGTTCGTGTTGGTGAAGAAACAAGCAATGTCGACATTACCTATCGCGCCGAACGTGGCAGCACAATCAGTGGCATTGTGAGAGGAACTCGGATGGGTGACAGGGGCTTCTCACTGACGTTGACTTCACTGGCTGAGAAGGGTCCTCGGTGGGACAAGCATTTCCAGGATGCTAATGGCGAGTTTGTCATAGAAGGAATTCCGGACGGCGAGTACCACTTAGTCGCTACTGCTTATTGGAACGATCGCGATCGCGGACAGTCAGAAACGATGGTGTTGAATGTTCGGGGCGCCGACATTGAAGGGATTGAGTTCACCGCCACAGCGTTAGCTTCGATTACCGGCAGGGTGATTATGAAGCCCTTGAACGAGCCTGTTGCTGCTTGCACTGACAAACGCCAACCACAGTTTTCAGAGACGTCCGCAACTGCCTGGTACAGGGTTCTTGAGAACGGTAAGAAAAAGCCGCAATTTGTTTTGCGAGCACGCGGGTCAGATACTCCCAACGCACAGGGCAACTTCACGCTTCGAGATCTCGCGGCTAGTGAGTATTACTTTGGCATGCGTGTTCCGGGCCAACAGTGGTATCTGCAATCCGTTGCTTTCGTGCCGGCGACGCCTGGTGTTGAACCGGCCGACGTCACGCGCACATGGACCACAGTCAAGCCGGGGGATCAACTCTCAGGGTTGACGTTTACCTTTGCGCAAGGTGCGGCCCTGGTGCGTGGTGAGATCACACTCGCTGAAGGGCAAACGCTTCCCGACAAATTAACTGTTTATCTTGTTCCGGCCGAAGCTGCGCAAGCGGAGGATCCGTTACGCTACTTTGCGGCTCCGGTGAGTGCAGCGGGAAACTTTTGGCTGAGTAATATCATGCCCGGCCGTTATTGGATGGTGACCCGACCGGGTACCGAAGACACACGATACGAAATGACCAAATTACGCTTGCCCGATGCAGCAAAAACCCGCTCCTCGCTGCGTCACGACGCCGAACAAGCCAAGACCCTAATCGAATTAAAGCCCTGCCAGGACCTACCTTTACGGCTCCCACTTTAACCTCATCCGTAAGCTTTCTGATCTCTTAGAAGCAAGGTGGCATTACTACTTTGCTCCAGCACAATCCTCCGATTGTCCTCACCGGAGAGCTGTCTGTGTACGCTCCCGTACAGACATCTCGGCACGATAGGAATAAAACGCGGGCTGTTCACGGTGTTCGTTCTCACGATATCGCCCATTCGTAAGACCCACATCTCACGTTGACGAGAGGCTTACTCCCGCCAGCATTAAATCAAGACACAAAGGAGAGTCGTGCGGCCATTTGTGACACGCTCGTAAGGAGATGTTATGAGAACCAGTTTACGTAAACTAGGAGCGCATGTTTTTCTGCTGTTACTAACGCTATGTGCCGGTGGGTGGTTTTCGACAGTATCAGCAGATCCAGCTACGTTTTCCGCCAACCTGACTGTGAACCTCACGTTCCCAGCGCCGATCCCGGGTGTGTTGGCGGTTGGTATTGGAGCGGGCCCGGTTCTACCGCTGTGCGCGGTTATCGCGGTCGGTCAGGCTGCGGGAGTATGTGCTAATCCCACCAGCAACTTCGCAGCTAACACACTGACTTTCACCGCCGGACCTATCAATGGTAATGCAGGTCCTGGAGCTGGTTTCGTCTTTGCTAGTTCAAGTGGTGTCAGCCACACTATCACCCTGACAAATCTCGGAGCAGCACCGCTTAACGTTGCTTTGGGAGGTAATTACAATTTCAACCTTCGTACAACCGCTCTGGCCGGTGAATTTGCGAGGGCCTCTGTTTTTTTCCAGATCATAAACGAGAGTACGGGGGCGGTTCTTTTCGGGCCAATCGCCAGTACCATCACGTCACCACCAAACGCGCAAAATGCCGCCGCGGTTATATTTGGCTTTAGTATGATTCTTCCACCCGGTGCTACAGACGTTACTATCGATCCTTTTGTTCAAGGACAGGCCGCTACAATACCGGAGCCCACAACCCTTATCCTTCTTGGAACGGGGCTAGCAGGAGTCGCGTTCAAGACGCGCAAGAGACTCGGTCGGAAAAGCGGCAAGTAGAACACCAACAGGCGGAGTGCTCCGGAGGAGTTTATAGCCGTTCCAGACCAATACCTTTTGCGCTCCAGCGTTGCGCCTCCGGAGCAAGAACCATCGATCCCCGATTACCACTTTCGTGCGAAGGCCTTCTTGTGCCTTTTGTGACTGAGTTTCGTTATCGCCCCCCAGAGCTTCAGCGAGCCTAGCACTTACCTCTGCGCCGGTTCAGGCGTGCTCCAACAGCCACTCTACATCAGCCTCCGCTGCTCGCATGGGTGCACCTGACCTCGCCTGACTTCGATTCGTCAAGTACGAGTATCCCAGGGACTCCAGATAGGTCCATCTATTCTCGGGAATCTCCCGCTTTCGTCTCTCAAGTTTTTCCAGGTCATCTGTTAAAAAGTCCGCGATTAACGGACTGAAATTTCCCCATAAGCCAGAGCATTCCGGACCAGGTGAGAGGTCTTTTCCATAACCATAGTCTACGCTCTGGTAGGTGTTCACGCTAATCAATCTCTTTCCTGAATGAAGAGAATAACGTTGCGCGAATTCGTCAGGAAACACCAGCACTGCAACGCAGTCGATATCGATTGAGTATGCGGCAACGACAACCTGTGGAGTCGTCGTTAGACAAACAGCCGGCTGGGAGTCGCCCAACTGAAGATGTTGACTGAAGTAACTGCGCCAGACGGAACGTCTGAGAAATGCTGGACAATCACGATACTTCCACCCGTTTGCAAGCACCCATGGTATCCATTTCGTTAAGGAGTAAAGTTCTGGATGGAAGAGCTTCAGCTTGTCGTCCGACAGCCGCACACTACCCGGATTCGTTGCTCGCGAATCAGTGCCGAGCGTGATTGGTCCAAGATAACGCCTTACTAAGAAAACGATTGCGATTAGCAGCAGTATTCCAAAGACAATGAATGGAAAGAGATTGTTGAATGTTGCACTCATGCGCAGAATGGTCTGACGTGTTGAGGTCCGTCTGAGGTCAAAAATATAGCACAAGCGTGGCCACTTACGAGCAGAAAATCCCGGGGGAACCCTAAGCCAAAAGGATTGACCGCGAACCGTGAAAAGGGCTACAAGTTTATTGGCCGGCTGGCCCGACCACGGTAATCAGGCTTACTTCCAACCTCACGTCGAAAAGCGAGTACTTATGAAGAATCTCCCACGCCTCCTGCTGTTCATACTGTTGCTGGTTACACCCGTCCAAACGGACGCTCAGCCCGCGGAATACTCCCGCTTTGATGAGCAGCCGAGGATTGCCGTGCTGGATGTGCGCCTCGATCCATGGGGACCCGCCAGGGTTAATCTTTGGATCTCCAAGCAAGTGCAAAACCGTCAGGAGTTGGAACGCAGTTTAGCCGAATCGTTCAGTTTTCCACTGCAAATCCGCGAAGGGCTAACCACCGAAGACGAGGCAGATCCCTTCTATCAGTGGGCTACTCAGTCGAGTTCGAGAGGCTGGACCATACTCCACGGAGAGAATCCCAGCCCCTTCAACGGCATAGGGTTCAGTTGCTTCATAGACCCGGTACCTTTGGGTGAAGCACTGCGATCGCAAAACATCGAAGATTTTAAAATCCAGGTCGAAGTCGACACCGCAAATGACTACGTCTCGATCAGCAGCAACCGAGGGTCTGAAAAGCGCAAGTTTCAACACATGCATATTCACTTGGCATCGCCTGTCTACTACGTCCTCGAGATCAGAGGCGGCGCTGAACCTGGCGATGTCATGAACGGCGGGCTGACTCTCGTCGTGTTCCTGTTGCTGCCGGTACTCCTGACGATGGCCATGAACAGACGGAGGTTTAACCAGCCTCCCGCAGAATTGTGGGGCTGGCACCTGCGTTTCTCGAATCGTTTACACGGCATTCTCTGGCCAATCTGGTTGTGCGTTTATTCATTATCAAGCCTGCCTGTCATCGTCACTTTTGCCATCCGGCGCCCGGCAATCGCGCAAATCGTAAACCTCGCGTTCTACTTCGTGCCTCCCGTTGCCGCGATGTTTCTTTGTCACTTCGCCTCGCGCGGAGTTTACCGTCGTGTGACTGGCGTGGCGTGGTCGGCCAGTGATGTCGTAAGGCGCGCGATGATCATGAATACCTTCGCGCTCGCGCCGTTATTCGTTCTTGTTCTCGCACTAAACACACTGAGTACGGACCCACGTCAGTCCGCGCTTTACGTTGTGCTCTGGTACTTCGGTTGGATGTTGTTGTATCCGCCGGTTGAAAAAGCGTTTGGACCAAAGTTACACGCAGTTACTTCAGGCGACTTGCGAAACCGGGTCTTTGAGCTGTCTCACAAAGCAGGTGTAGCGCTGAAGCAGATTTATGTTTTAGCGGAAGAGCAGGGACAACTTTTAAACGCTTTCGCCCGCAGCGACGACAGCGTGATGATGACTAATTCGGTGCTCAAGCATCTCACCCGCCGCGAAGTCGATGGAACCATGGCCCACGAGATCGCCCACTTGAAGGGGAAACATCCGCAGGGGGCCCAGACTACGTTGATAGTCACAGTCGTTATCGTTCAGGTCTTAGGACATGCAGTAACAACGTTCATCGGTTTGAACTTTGCGTTGCCGATCGTGTTTTCGGTGGCGATCGTGTCAGGTATGGCGGCCCTGTTCTTTGTGTCGCGTCGCAACGAGAGGCAGGCAGATGCGATCGGCGTTAGCCTCACGGGCGATCCGGAGGCATTTATTTCAGGGTTGGCAAAATTGTCGCGGTTGAACCTGATGCCGTTACATTCGGGCGGTTGGGGCGAGATGTTCGAGACTCACCCAAGCACTCTCCGGCGTTTGGAAACCATCGCCAGAACATATGGGATTCCGGACGATCGCTTCCAGACACTTATCAGCGATTCCTATACCTCACAGGAGAGTAGTTATCCGGCGATCGATCCAGATCAGGAAGTTATCTTTTCGAGCGAGCTCAAGAAACGGCTGGCCACGCGCAATGCACTGATAGTGCTCTGCACGATTCTATTGACGCCGTTGCCATTTGCCCTCGTGTTGCCTCGCGTATCAGGCGTTTGGTTGCTGATTGTCCCGCTGGCAGGATTCATCGCGTCGTTTGGCGTTTATCAAATCGTACGAAACCTGATTGCTTTCTGGGGTCATCCTCCTCTTTCCGTTGCCCTGCGAACACGGCTTGAAAAACGAGGACTGGTGGAGATCGCGCGCAACGGGACCTTCGTCGGGCTCGCGCCTGCTGCACACTCACGCAAGTATGAAAACTTTCCGTTCTGGGACATCGGGCTGTTGTGGTTAACCGATGAGAAGCTTTACTACTTTGGTGAACAAGCTGAGTTTGCGCTTGAGCGCGGAGAAGTTCACGACGTTTACGTTGAGGACGCTAATCCTGAGTGGCTATCTGAGAAGAACCTGTTCGTAATCTGGTCGAGTCGAAGGCACCACGTAAAGGACACGTTGCACTTCCTGGCACTCCAGGAACGTTCGATACTAAAAGCAAGACGCGCCATCGACTTTTTGAAAGAGCGTTTAGAGGCGTGGCGCTATCAGCCTCACAGTTTTCCGCCTGCGCCAGCGGAAATGAGCTCCATCGACGAACCAAACTTTCCTGAAATCACGAGTGCTCCTGCGATTAAGGTCTTCAAACCGGCGGTCTTCAAAGTTGCGGCAAAGTTTGCGTTCTACGGCGCGTTTCTTGGTTATGCATTTGGTCGTTCGTGGTTGGGTGTTTCTTACATGGCGGTCGTAGTGTTCCTGACGACGGTGCTTGACGAACTCCCGAAAACCTTTAAGCGGAAAGTTCTCACAACCGAGCCACCCTTCAAAGCACCTGACTACGCACCGGGCTCATGGGCCGATTCGAATACCGAGGTAAACCCCAGCTAATGCTGGTTTGACTGCTGGCGCTGCGGTTTCAATACGCTAACACACGGGCGACTGAATTGATGGACCGTTCGACGTCTTCACGCGACGTTCGCCAGTTGCAAACGCTCACCCGCATTGCACGTTTGCCACGCCAGGTCGTGCCTCCGAAAAAGGCTTCCCCCGAGGCGACGATTGCCGCAATCACTTCTTCAGTTCGACGGTCATGGTCCTGCTCAGTAGCACCATGCGATCGATCGAGGAAACGGACGAGTCCCTGATTGATGCTCGGTTCCCACAACACTTCAGCGCCATTGAGGCTTCCGATTCCCATCACCAGATCGTGTGCGTGACGGCAACAGCGTTCAATTATTTCTGCAATCCCCTCACGACCCAGTTGACGCAGCGCAGCGTAGGTGGGAAAGCCGCGGGCGCGTCGTGACCATTCGGGGTTCCAATCCATCTCGTCGCGTGCGTCTTCATGATGGGTGATATACGCGGCGTGATGAGACATCGACGATCGATGCGCGTCTGCGTCCGCGATGAAGGCGTAACCACAGTCAAAGGGAACATTGAGCCACTTATGACCGTCAGTGGCCCATGAGTCCGCTGCTTCCACTCCTTTTACCAGGTGTTGGTAGCGCGAGCTCGCGGCCACCCAGAGACCGAACGCGCCGTCCACATGGACCCACGCGCCATAGCGTTTGGCGAGCGGTATCAAAGCCTCAAAATCGTCGAAGGCTCCGATGTTTATGTCGCCCGCTTGCAGCAGCACGATTGTCGGGGCTGATGGGTCAGTCTCGAGTGCTTCCTGCAACGCCACGGGTTCCAGACGATCCTGATCGTCGGAAGTCAGACAGACTACGTGCTCGCGTCCGAGTCCAAGCAGCCGCACTGCCCTTTCGAATGAACCATGTCGTTGCGCGCTTGAAAGAATTCGAATCGGTGGCGCGCCGTAGAGTCCTCGTTCCTCGACGTCCCAACCGTGCTGTGCCAGCAACGCGTGACGCGCTGCCGCCAGACAGGTCACATGGGCCATCTGACAGCCAGTCACAAATGCAAAGCTCGCGTGCGAAGGGAGTCGGAGGATATCTTTCAACCAGAGTCCGGCCACTTCTTCGACAACAGCAGCCGCCGGCGAGGTCGCATAGAGCGCAGCATTCTGGTCCCATGTCGTAGTGAGCCAGTCGGCAGCAAGAGCGGCAGGTAAAGAGCCGCCGATGACCCAGCCGAAGAAACGTCCGCCCGTTGAGCCGAGCAATCCGCCGCCGACGTCCTGGACCAGTTCTGTTATGACCTGTTCGGGCGGCATACCCGAGTTGGCGAGCGGCTTGTTCAATCGTTGTCTCAACGTCTGAACATCAACGGTGGCTCCTACCGATGTACGGTCAAGGCCGTTTAGAAATGAGAAGGCATGTTGCTGTGCAAGTGACAGCGCGCGTAGCGACGGATCATCAGTTTCCATGAGCAGAGTTTAGAGCAGCGAGCGGGTATGACTCTACCCGAATCTTGCGTTCGAACAGCCAATCAGTAAGCACGTTAATGAAGACGGTATCCAGATAATCGTATAGACCTTCTGTTCAGAAAAAACGTCCGCATAATTAAAACAACATAAGTTATATTTTGAACGATGGCTTTGCCAGAATTTCCGTTCTCATTCTCACCGGGCTTTAGCCCGGTGAAAGCGTCCACGGAATATTTAGAAACCGTTTTAACGGTTTCGCCGGTTGCGTTCGGAAAACCGTTTTAACGGTTTTCGGTTGGTGTCTCCCCTCTCACACCGGGCTAAAGCCCGGTGTGAATAAGATCAAACGGAGATGATCATGAAGTTCAATTATCGAAGTTGGTTGTCTGCTCTCTTATTGTTCGCTCTTGTCGCCACACCGCTACCTCGGACACTGGCGCAGACCAACGAGGTCAGCCCATTCGCAGCTTTAACCAAAGGGAAAGTCGTTCACGGTTTTCGCACCGATGCCGTTTATCTCGACGCCACGGATAAACCATTCGGTGGCCACTTCATTCACTTGCGAACTGGCTTCACGCTTGACCTGCTGCAGATCCAGTCGGTGCCTCAAGCCGTTATCTATGCCAACACGTTTGCAGTTTCCGATATGGGCGAGCCGCACACTCAGGAGCATCTTCTGATCGGCAAGGGCAACAAAGGTCGGAACATCAACGTCGTTCAAAACATGTCGCTGACGCAGTCGAACGCCTCGACCAATCAAACTTTCACCAACTACCAGTTCAATACAGCCGGAGGAGCCGAGTCGTTCTACGCTGTGTTCAATGAGTATATGACTGTCTTGCTTTATCCCGACTACACCGAGGAAGAAGTGCGCCGTGAGGTGCGCAACTGGGGCGTGACTGAGAACCCCGACAAGTCGCTCCGCCTGGAAGAAAAAGGCTCGGTCTACAATGAGATGACCAGCTCGATGAACAACCCCGATTGGCGACTCTATTACAGTTCACTACGGCTGATTTATGGCCCAGCGCATCCCCTCTCCGCTAACGTCGGCGGCGCTCCCGACGCCATTCGGAAAATGACACCCGACGACATCAAGCGTTATCACGAGGCTAACTATCATCTCGGAAACCTCGGCGCCGTCGTGTCCGTGCCCAAAGACATGACGCCTGATGCTGTGCTGGCGCGACTCGATGCGATCTTCAACAAAGCCGAACCGGATCCTCCAAAGCGTGACTACATGAGCGTTGCAAAACTTCCGGTTCCGAAGTCGGCTGAACCCGGAACAATCCAGATCATCGAATATCCAAACCAGAATGCCGACCAGCCATCCCCGATACTTTTCAGCTACCCGGCCACGCTCAAACTCAGCTTAACTGAAAGAGTTCTGCTCGATAACTTTCTCTCCGTTTTTGCCGGCGACGCAAACACCAATCTCTACAAGAAGTTTATCGACAGCACCACACGCGAACTCGACACAGGTGCGAAAGGAATGTACAGCTACCTTGAAGATTCGCCTGGCTCGCCGGTTTTGATTGGCTTATCAGACGTCCCCGCAGCGAATCTCAACGCAGACAAAGCCGCAGTAATTCGCCAAAAGATCATGGAGGAATTTGCTCGCGTGGCCGCATTTAAAGATGGCTCGCCGGAGTTAAGGGAATTCAACGATCGCTTCCGCAACGCTCTGACCGCCTATCGCCGCAATCTCTCCAAGTTTGTAAACACACCACCGGGATTCGGTTTCCGCAACGGCAGTAATGGATACGGTTGGTTGTTGCAAACAAGATATCTGAACGAGGAGGGCGATTTCCGAAAGTCAGTGACAATGAAACCGCAAGTCGAACAAGTGGAGAGCCTGCTTGCAAGCGGTAAGAATTTCTGGCGCGACTACCTGACCAGATGGAAATTCGCGGAGACAAAACCTTACGTCGCAGTGGCCCACGCAAATCCGCAACTGATTACGCAGGATCAGGCCGAACGAACAGCGCGTGCCGATGCACAAACTAATGAGCTAAAGAAAAAGTACAACACGGGCGACGGCCAGGAAGCCATCAAACGCTACAAGGCTGACTACGACGCGACCACTGCTGAGCTCGAAAAACTCGCGAGGCTCAGTGACGCAAAATTTATCGACAACCCGCCGCTGACTTTTGACGATCAGATCGACTACACGGAAACGTCTATCGGCGATGTGAAACTCGGAGTTGCCAGATTCGACAATATGACTGGCGCTACCACGGGTATTGTGCTCGGCCTCTATTCGATTCCTGAGAAGGACCTCGTCTACGTTTCTGCTCTTCCGGATCTGCTTCGCTCGGTCGGTGTGATCAAAGACGGCAAAGCGCTCTCTTACGACGAGATGTCCGAAATGATTCGTAAGGAGATTCTGAGTCTTCAGGTTCAGTTTACGGGTTCAGCAGTAACGCGCCGGTATGAGTTAACTGTGCGCGGTTCCGGTAATGACGCGGCGGAGTCTGAACGTGCGGTCGCGTGGATGAATCTCGTTCTCAATAGTCCAAACTGGCGCAAAGAAAATCTTCCACGTCTTCGTGACGTCGTCGATCAGCAACTGAGCGGGTTACGCCGGCGAATGCAGGGTCAAGAGGAGCAGTGGGTCGGCAATCCCTCAGACGCCTATCGTTACCAGGACAGTCCGGTTTACCTGTCAGCGTTTTCCTTCTTAACTCAAGCTCACAATGTCCAGCGACTGCGTTGGATGCTGAAGAGTGCGGGCGACGAAGAAAACAGCAAAGCAATTGACGCGTTTCTGTCGAAACTCGCGACTGCGAAAGGAACGCGTGATGAACTGAAGTCGATGTTGACTGCGATGGGCGGAGACAAAAATCAGACTACTGTCACGCCCGAATTGAAACTTTTTGTCGACGACATGAGCAAACTGCCTGAAACGGCGAAGGCTCTCGCAGTTGATGCCGCGGTGGACCTCTCGCAAACGCTCGGCGATCTTCCTGATTCTTCGCTCGCTTCTGACTGGGTGTATCTGTGCAACCAGATGCGCCAGGACCTCGCACAATCTCCGGAAAAGACTTTGGCGGATCTCGAAAACGTGCGTCGGCGGATTGTAAATTCCCGCAACACGCGGATGTTCTACATCGGCTCGATGGCAGTCAAACAGAAGCTCGAGCCAATTTACAAATCTGTTCTCGCCGGTTTCGACAAGAGCGAATTCGTTAAGGAGAAATACGGCAACCAGCGCCTGATCGAAGCGCGGCTCGCGGCACGCCGTCCAGACGCTACCAATCCGGTTTACGTAGGCTTGATAGCGCCAAACATGTCAGGCGGAGTGATATTGAACAGTGCCAGGCTCATTGAGTATACCGATACCAGTCGTGATGCGATTCTGGATTTTCTTACGTCGAAACTTTACACCGGCGGCGGCGCGCATTCGGTTTTCAATAAAACGATTGGCGCGGGGCTGGCTTACAGTAACGGCATCGGCACTAACCCCGCGACGGGATTGATGTCTTACTACGCTGAGCGCACTCCCGAACTACCGCAAACCTTACGTTTCGCGATCGGCGAAGTGAAGCGCCCGATGAGTGATCCGCTCGCTGAGTATGTTATCGCACTTGCGTTTAGTTCGCGTGCCTCGTCTCCTTACGAAGCTCGTGGAGAAGCAATGGCGTCAAACATGGCCGATGGACTCACGCCCGAGGTGGTGGCGCGTTTCCGGCGGGCGATTCTGGAGACAAGAAAAATACCGGACCTGTCAGCTCAACTCTATCAACGGAAAGACAAAGTTCATGAGCGCGTCTTTCCGGGCTACGGCATGAAGGGCAAAGACATCGCCGGCCGCAACTTCTTCGTGATCGGACCAGAAAAGCAGATGGCTGCATATGAGGCGTACTTGAAATCTGTTGAGGGTCCAGACACGCAGCTCTACCGGCTCTATCCCCGCGACTTCTGGCTGACGCCGAAGTAGTTCGTTCCACTCCCTACCGGCATTCCAGATCATTAAGCCGCAGATCTGCGGCTTAATTTTTTGTGAAACGTTTTTTCGCTTCTTCCAATCTCTGAGTGAAGACGATAGGAGGACCGTCCACCTGTTCGATTCAAACATTACAAACTCGAGAAAGGAATCCTCTATGAAACCGAGCTTTCAAATGCCTTTTATGTGTAATCAGAAATGGCGCGCCTCAACCTACGATGGACACGCACCGGATCAGGACAGCATTGACCTGGGTTCCTCTCGGGTGCTTACGCAGGACAGCCCGTTTATGCTTCGGCCGCTGGGACGGTCAAGGAAGCGCACGACACAAACTCCGAGAACCCACCCTACGGAAGTGTTGTCATCATAGACCACGGTGACGGCTGGAAGACTTCGTACGTTCACCTCGATGACAAACTCCTGGTAAGCAAGGACCAGACGGTTGTGCGTGGTCAGCAGTTAGGCGTCGTGGGAAAAATCGCAGGTCTGACACCTCACCTGCACTACAATCAAATGCTGAAACGATCAGGCAGTGCGCATTGAGTTTAACGGCGTACTCTTGATGTTCATGCGGGAGCCCCGAGGGTGAATGGTAAATACCCGACGCAGGACCTCATCAGTAAGGATTGTCCGACCGAACCCAGGTGACGCAGAGCGCGAAATCCACTTCCGCCAATTGCCAGGCTGGGGCCGCGGTACGCGCGACTCTGGTATGTATAAACAACCATACACAGGCGATGGTCACTCATCGCGGATCATGGGTGGGCGCCAAAGGTACCTCGACAGCGAAGTGCATCTCAGTCGGCCACACGACCGACGACCACGGCGCTGAGACAAGCTAGGGATTTGTTGGCCCAAGCGAGGGCCAGGAAGCGAGAGCCTCAGCTAACCCCTGTGGCTCTCCTCCTCATAGGACGAGTGTTTAAGACGAGCCTTCTGCGCCTCTTCAATACTGTGAAACTTGAACACGCCGCGCGGATAACGCTTTGGCGCAATCGCCCACCAGCGCGCGCAGTGTCGCAGGAAACG